>JAHEJM010000039.1 GCA_024638815.1 Acidimicrobiales bacterium
CGAAGTGGTCGACGTGGCGCTGAAGGTCGTGGGCGTGGGCAGCGTCGGCACCCGCTGCTGGGTGGCCCTCTGCCTGGGACGTGACCCGAGCGACGTCCTGCTGCTCCAGATCAAGGAAGCCGTGCCCTCCGTGCTCGAGGCTCACCTCCCGCGGAGCCGGTACAAGAACCATGGCCGCAGAGTGGTCGAGGGCCAGCGGTTGATGCAGGCATCGAGCGACATCTTCCTCGGTTGGAGCAAGGGGATACGCGATCACCACTATTACTGGCGCCAGCTGAAGGATTGGAAGGGCTCGGCCGATCTCGACACCGCTACTGGGAGGCTGTTGGAGCACTATGCCGGGATCTGCGGCTACACCATGGCTCGGGCCCACGCCGTCAGCGGCGATCCCGGTGCGATCGCCGGGTATCTCGGTAAGGGAACGGTCTTCGAAAAGGCCTTGGGCGAGTTCGCCATGCAGTATGCGACCCAGAACGCCGCCGACTACCAGGCCTTCATGGAGGCGATCGACGGCGGGCTCCCGATCGAGAAGGATCCCGATTCCTGAGTGTCTGGACGGTGGCGCCGGTGGCCTGAGCTCGACTCAGACGTTGCCGGCATCGACTGATGCTGTCGCAATGGCCGGCGAGCCATCGGTTCGGCCCAGCATGCGCTCGGTCAGCCACAGCTGGCGGGTCAGACCCCGGGTCGGTGCAGTGAACCCTCGGCGCGTCGATTCGTCGATCACGGTCCGTACGGTGTCGGCGATCGTTGCCAGCACCGCCGGGTGGGCGGCGGCCGCCCGGCGAAGTTGATCGAGGGCGGCATCGGCATAGCCATTATGGTCGAGGGCATCGAGACGGTCGATACGGCGACCCATGATGATTGCGGTCCGTCCAGGGAGACGGACGCCTTGTAGCGTGAGAAGTATCTGGCCCAGTCGGAGCACGATCTCGCGTGCCGTGTTGGGGTCGTTGATACCGGGTGACAGCGCCCGCAGGCCGATGTCGATCAGACGGATCAGTCCGAATCCGACGTCCTGTTTCATGCTTCGGGAGTCCCCGATGCCGATGGCGCGCCCAATGGCGGCCCGGCTTGTGTCATCGAGTGCGCCCCCGTGGCCGGTCAGCTCGACCATCACCATGTCCTCATAGACGAAGGTCCCGGCCCTGTGACGGATCACGAGACGGCTGCCGTGGGGAACATTGGCCGCCATCGCCGATTCGTCGATGGCCTGCACCCAGCCGGTTCGGGCCGCAGTGACCGCTTCACCGGCTGGCGGCTGCTGATCGGTACTCACTGGTCCGCCTTCCTGCTCCTCGTCTGCGGGCTGCTGGAGCAGGACCAGCGCGCATGTTTCGTCGGCGATGTTGTCGATGAGATTGCCGACCTGGAGTCGACCTGCCATCCGATCCACGCTGGCCAGCAGCACCAGCAGCGAGACCATGGTGAGGAGGAAGCCGACCAGCACCGTCAGGTCGGGAGCTTGACCCGGGGCGTCGTCCGGTCCAAGGGCCCGAAGCGCAGCCAGACTATAGGCTGCGGTCCCCAGTATGATGCCGATGGCCACCTGCTGAAAGCGATCCTCCAGGTAGTCGATGATGGTGCGGGGCGACAGTTGACCGGCCGCAAGCTGGATGGCGATGAGTGTCAGCGTCAGGACCAGGGTGACCACCGTGATGGTGCCGGTGGCGATGGCGCCGAGAACCGAACGAGCGTTGACCACGGTGGTCTCGTAGCTCGAGGGAAGCCAGCGGGCGAAGCCGGCCCGATCGCTGCGAATGGCGACTTCGGCCGCAATCACAGCGGCTACGACGAAGATGCCGGGCAGCACGAACAGGCTCTGTCGGAGCCGTTGGGCCAGTGGCCACCAAACACGAGGGATCGACGATGCCGTCGACTCGCTACGGTTTCGGGCCATGGTTACCTCCTGATCGAATGAACCGGTCCGCCCTCCGAGCCCATCACCGCTCTGTAGGCTCTATCCCGGGGACTGAGCGTCAAACCCCAACCCTTCCTGCGCCCACACCCCTCGGCCCGGTGGGGATCGCCGATTCGTTTCGACCTTACTCCCAGCCTGCCCCTACATGTTCCGCCTAGATCGAACTAAGGTCGTGATCGTGACCAGCACCAACCAGCGAAACCTGCACCTGCGTTTCCCGGCCGAGAACGGCTACCTTCGGGTCTCCCGGCTCACCGCCACCACCCTGGCCGCCGATCTCGGGTTCGATGTCGACGCCCTCGACGATCTTCGTTTGGCCGTGGCCGAGGTCGTGAACTACCTGGTCGAGTCGTCGACCGCCGAGCAGGTCGTGCTTCGGCTCGTCGCCGACCACGGAGGTTTCCGGCTCGAGGGCATGACGGTTGACGAGGACGACGAGTCGGCTCGGGCGACCGAACCGATGGGGCCAACGGTCGGGCTGGAGGACGCCGCCCTACTGGACGACGGCGCGGTGGATGACCTGCTGCATGCGGTATTGGGGGCGACAACCGATGAGTATCGCATCGGTGTGATCGGTGATCGTCGCTACGTCTGGTTGGCCAAACACACTCCCGACGCCACCGATCCCGGCCGGACGGGCTCGGTCGACGCCTCGCCGGTCGGCGCCGACGACGGCGGCGAGTGAGTTCGCCATGACCGAGGAGAGGGACTCCGTTCGGGAGCGGTTGTTCACCGACTACTTCGAGACCGGCTCGGACCGGGCCAGGACGGAGTTGATCGAGAGCTACGCCCCCTTGGCCGAGTTCTTCGCCGCCCGATACCGGAACCGGGGGGCGGACAATGAGGATCTCCGGCAGGTGGCCCAACTCGCCCTCATCAAAGCCCTGGACCGATTCGATCCCGAGGTGGGAGTGAAGTTCTCCACCTTCGCCGGGCGCACCATCGATGGTGAACTCAAGCGTTACTTCCGGGACAAGACCTGGGCCGTGCGGGTTCCCCGAGCGCTCAAGGAGCTGTCGGCCGATGTCCGCAGGACGGCTGACCAACTCGCTCTGGAGTACGGGCGAGCGGCGACCGTGGACGAGATCGCCGACCACCTCGGAGTGAACGCTGATTCCGTACTCGAGGCGCTCGATGTGAAGGGGGCGTATCGGCCGACCAGCCTGGATCGACCGGCCGGTGTCGAGGGTGAGTCGTCGACGATAGGCGATCTCGTGGGTGAGGACGACCCGGCCCTGGCCCGTCGTGAGGCGAGAATGACGGTGCGAAGCCTGCTGGCCACTCTGCCGGAGCGGGAGAGGACCATTTTGGAGCTGCGATTCTACGAGGACTGTTCCCAATCGGAGATCGCCGAGAGGGTCGGTGTCAGCCAGATGCACGTGTCCCGGTTGCTCAAACGGAGCTTCGACCGGCTACGAGGCCAGCTGGAGCACGGCGAGTAGATCGTTGGCCGAATCACCGGCGCGAAGTAGATCGCAGGGCGAAATCGGTCGTCGACGGGGAGAATTTCGACGGCTCAGCTTGGGCGGCCGAGCAGTTGCTCCGACAGGCCGGGGTAGCCCGCTTGACAGGCGTGGAGCAGGCTCTCGAGTTTCTTGGCTTTGAGTTTCGATCCCTTGACTTTCAGTTTGCGCTGCCACAGCGCCCGTCCCAGTGGGAGTGTGCCGAGGAGGATTTCGTGGAAGTGATCGCCGGAGACGCGTGCGGTGAGCGTGGCGTCCAATCCCGAGGCCCCGAAACTGGTCTCGACCGGTGCCGACCGTCCATCCACCCACATCAGGACGGCAGGATCATGGATCTCGAAGCAGACGATCATCCGGCTCTCGACCAACGGTGCCATCAGGTCGACGTCGTCTTCCTCGATCTCGGCGAAGAGCCGTCGGAAGAGGGTCTCGAACTGTTCGGCATCGGTGTAGATCTTGCCCATCGGCGCACTCTACACCCCAAGCGGTCGTCGTGGCCGATTTGATCGTTCCGGATCGGGCGCCGGCCGGACAGGGGGGTGTTCCCGTCTTTCTGATCTCTATCTTCTGTGCGACCCGGTTACTCATGCCGTTCCTGGGTGACGTCGGTGGACCGGCTGGTCTCGCCGTGGTCGGTGCCGCCGCAGTCGGTCCGTTCGGCGGCGCAAGGACAAGCGACTTCGAGTGGCGAGACGTTCGCCTACTTGCACAGCAACGGCTCCCCGGAGCCGGAGCCGACCAACCGTGAGCTCGAGGTGCTCAGAGGACTGACCGGCTCCCCTCTCGGCGGGGCCGGAGCCATGACATAGGCCGATCCGAGTCTTGAGCTGCAGCTTCGACCATTACTGAGCTGCAGCTTCGACCATTACGATGCGCCCAGGTAGTCGAGAAGTCCGGTGATCTCCAGGACTTTGTGGACCGACGGCGACATGGCGGTGATGGCGAAGGCCCCGCCGCCGCGGCCGACCAGTTCCTTGATTTTGATGATCTGGCCGATGCCGGAGGAGTCGACGAAGTCGAGGCCGCCCAGATCCATGGTGACGGCTCCACCGTCGATATCGGCGGTTGCCGCCTTGAGTTGGTGGCAGTTGTCGGCGTCGAGCTCACCGGTGAGAACGATGGTGCTTCCCTCTTCGTGGTTGTCGATGTCGATGGTGAGACTGTCGGTCACTTCTGCCTCCGTGATTCCACTACCGAATCATGGTACTGGCCCGGTTGGTGGTTTGACCGCTCGACCGTCGGGTACCACCTGTGAGCAGCAGCCCAGCGGAAGAATGCCCTCTTCGTATGAGTCTTCACGTCATCGCTTCGAATCATCACAAACCTGTCCTCGACCGTCCCGTCAACGAACGATTGACCTCCGCAGCCGCCATGAGCGGATGGGGGAAACTCACCAACGCCGAGCGTGGTGTCGGTGACCTACACTCGATCTGCGATGCGTCGGCCTAGGAGACTACCCATGGGATCGGTGACCGCCGGCGAGCAGCAGAGTCCCGCCGAAGCCGACACCGTCGAGCACAGTTGGGAGGCCGGAACTCTGCGCCTGTCCGAGGCCCGAACCGTGGTGAGTCGTTGGTTGGGGGCTCACCGGATCACCGAGTTGGAGTCCGCGCTTCACCTGGTCATCACCGAACTACTGTCCAATGCTCGCCAGGCGTCCAAGTCGACCGATCCGATCACGCTTCGTCTGGATCTCGATGATGAGGTGGTCGACATCGAGGTCGCGAACATCGGCCAGGAGTTCGACCCGTCCTTCGACATGCCCGATGCCCTTGCCCTGGGTGGTCGGGGCCTGAGCCTCGTCTCGGCCATGGCCGACTCGGTCGACGTCGATCATTCCCGGGGTCGAACCCGGGTTGCCGCTCGTTTCCGGCTCTAGTGGTGTCGTGAGCGAGGGGTCTTCGTCCACCACCTCGGTGGTCGAGGAGGAGCGGCTGAACTGGCGTCGTGGATCCGGCCCGGAGAGCGGTGACGTCGTCGTGTACTGGATGCAGCAGGCCCAGAGGGCTGAACACAACCCTGCCCTGGAGTTCGCCATCACCACGGCCAACGACCACGACCTGCCGGTGGCCGTGGTCTTCTGTCTGGTCGACGACGTTCCCGAGGCCTCGCTTCGCCACTACCACTTCATGGTCGAGGGTCTGCACCGCCTTGACGGAGCCCTACGGCGGCGGGGTATGGCCTTCGAGGTCCTCCGGGGGCAGCCGGATCGGATTCTTGGGGATCTGAACCATCGCATGGCGCTGCTGGTGCTTGATCGGGGTTATCTCCCGATGCAGCGGCGATGGCGCGATGACGTGGAGGAGGCGACGGACTGTCCGGTCGTCGAGGTCGAGACCGACGTCGTGGTGCCGGTCGATGTGGCATCCGACAAGCTGGAGACGGCAGCCCGAACACTGCGCCCCCGCATCCATGACCACCTCGAGCGCTTCCTGGTCGATCTGGCCACCACGCCGGTGTCCCGCTCGTCGGTTCCCGGCGGTGATCGACCGGTGTCCCTGGCCCGATCCCTTTCCGATTCCTCGATCTCGTCGTTCCCCCTGGATCGATGGCGGACGGAACTCGACGAGCTGCCCATCAGCCGGGAGCCCGGTCCGGTGGCCGGCTGGACCGGCGGTACTCCAGCGGCCCGGGCTCGGCTTCGGGCCTTCTGCCGAGACGTACTACCCGACTACGCCACACGACGCAATCGCTACGATGTGGCCGATTCGTGTTCTCGGCTGTCGCCCTATCTGCACTTCGGACAGATCTCACCGGTGGCGGTCGCCGTGGCCGCTCGTTCATCTGGTGCACCGGCCGACGAGGTCGATGCCTTCGTCGAGGAGCTGGTGGTCAGGCGGGAACTGGCGATCAACTACGTGGTCCACCAGCCCGATGTCGACTCGTTCACATCCCTGCCCCGGTGGGCCCGACGCACCCTGGACGACCACCGCGCCGACGAACGCCCGACGGTGTATACGGCGGCCGAGCTGGAGGCGGGAAAAACCGACGACCGGGTGTGGAACGCCATCATGACCGCAATTCGAACCGACGGCTGGGTCCACAATCAACTTCGCATGTACTGGGGCAAACAGATTCTGTACTGGACGAACACGCCGGGCCATGCCTTCCGAACCCTGCTCGACCTCAACAACCGGTACTTCCTCGATGGTCGTGACGCCAACAGTTACGCCAACGTGGCCTGGTGTTTCGGCCGCCACGATCAGGGCTTCCAGGAGCGGGAGGTGATCGGCAAGCTTCGCCCGTTCACCGATGCCGCCCTCAGACGCAAGGGCGACCTCGACGCCTGGGTCGACTCCGTGACCGGAGGCGACGATCAGGCCGGCTGATGCAGGAGCCGGCGGGAACGGAGACTGCGACTCCGATCGGTTGATCGGACGGCCGATGGACTACTGGAGGCGGGCCGAGCCTCGATCTCTCACGCGTCCACGCCGGCAGTGGTCCAGATGTCCTCGATATCGGTGGTCGGCCCGTCAACCAGCAAGGTGGCCACGGGCTTCAGCTCGCCGCTGATGATCTCCTGTACCGCCGGAACCGGATCGGGATCGGCGAAGTGATGAGTTGAGCTGCGGCCCGAAGTGGGGTCACTGGTCCACCACGACGCCTCCATGGCCACACCGTTGGGATCGGTGAAGTAGATGGAGCGCAGAAAGCCATGGTCGACCACATCGGTGACCTCGGTTCCCGACGCCTCGAGTCGGGTCTTGAGCTCGTGGACCGCGGCCTCGTCGGGCAGGTTCAACGACAGGTGGTCGAACTGGAAGAATCGGCTGTCGGGAACACCGGCCGGCTTGGCCACGGTCTCGGCGTCGAGGCCGTGGTATTCGAAGAAGGCGACGCAGCTGCCACCGACGTCGAAGAAGTAGTGGCGAAAGTCGTCGGTGGCCACGGTGGCCACCAGAGGTGCTCCCATGACGCCGTGCCAGAACCGCACGGTTCGATCCATGTCCGTGGTCACCAAGGCGAGATGGTTCAAACCCGACCACTCAGGGGGGACACCGTCGACATAGAACGGCGGTTGACGGTTTGGGGCAGTGGGTTCGGAAGCCATGGTCTTGTCCTCCTCGGTGGGAACAGTACAAACAAGCACCGGTGTTACCAGCACCGCCACCGCCCAAACCACCTCCGACGGCGCTCGACGCCACCGTTGACCGGCCCACCGGCCCGGATTCAGGGGTCGACCGTGACCACGGGCTCAGTGCTTGTTCGTTGCCAGCCGCTCCAGTCGACGCAGGCTGAGCCATACCGGGGCGACATAAGGCGGAGCCCACCGGGGTACCCCGATCACCGCAGTACAGGCACCCGGGCCGCGGTCGACAACCCGGTGGGTCGTTGACCGGACGCCGGCCACCCGCCACCCCCAATATCTCTCCGCTTCGTCGTACTCGGTGATCTCGAACTCGAGCCACGGACCGAGAATGGTCCTGACCCGACCGGTGGCGCCCGGTGCCAACCGGTCCGGCCCGTCGACGTTGCGGATGGAGGCACCCCATTCCGGCCAATGTCGGGTCTCGACCAGTAGCGCCCACACTCGCTCGGCCGGGGCCTCGATGTTGCGGGAGACGTCGATCACGACGTCCTAGCGTAGCGACGGCGAACCTTCGTCGCCGGGGCCTTGTGCTCGCCTCTTCCGAGTGGCCGGAACCGGGTTGGTCACCCGTGGTGATCGTAGGAGGTCAACGTGCGCATGTAATTGGCCCGTTCGAAGGTACTGGGGTCGGCGACCGAAACCTGGCTGACGCTGCCCCTGGCTTGGCCCAACGACGAGTACTCCCGTTCGGTGAACCATCGCTCCATCTCACTGACCACGGTATGGATGTGACCCGGACCGTGGTGAAGCAGGGCTGAGGCCAACATGGCCACGTTGGCCCCGGCCAGCACCAGCTTCACCGCCCCATGGCCGTCGTGCACCCCGGTGGTTGCGGCGATATCGGCGTCAACCCGTCCATGCATGATGGCGACCCATCGCAGCACCAGCCGCATTTCGGCCGCGGTGCTCAGGTCGAGATCAGGCAGCACGTCGAGGGTTTCGAGGTTGATGTCGGGCTGGTAGAACCGGTTGAACAGCACCAGGGCGTCGGCTCCGGCCGAGGCCAGGCGACGGGCCATGTTGGCCGGAGAACTGAAGAACGGCCCGATCTTGACCGCCAGGGGAATGTTGATCTCGGTCTTGACCTCCTCCACCAGGCGGAGGTAGCGGTCCTCGACCTGGGCCGAGGTTTCGTCGGGGTCGGCGGCAACATGGTAGATGTTGAGCTCGAGAGCGTCGGCCCCCTCGTTCTCGAGTTCCGAGGCGTAGTAGGTCCAGCCTCCCTTCGAGGTGCCGTTGAGGCTGGCGATCACCGGGATCGACAGCTCCTGTTTGGCCGCGTTGAGCAGGTCGAGGTACTCCTCGGCCCCGGTGTTGTAGTCGTCGAGGTCGGGAAAATACCCGTCGTAGGCCTCGGCGTTGAAGGCTGCTCCCGACTCGAGCAGGGTGCCGTAGGCCATGGCCTCGTGCTCCACCTGTTCCTCGAACAGCGAGGGCAGGACTACGGCCGCCGCCCCGGCCTCCTGGAGGGAAAGCAGCGACTCCACGTTGCCGGTCAACGGCGACGACGATGCCATGATGGGATGGGGCAGGGTCAGCCCCAGGTAGGTGGTGGTGAGGTCGGTTCGGTCCTCCCGGCCGGTGGCCGTTGATTCCGTCATCATCGGCTCTGTGGTCATTGCCGTGCCTCCGCTGTCGTTTCGCCCACTGGTTTGCCATCCGGCGCGGTTGTCGGTTTGGTCGCCGGCTCGTCATGGGGTTCGTCCTCGTCGTCGACCAGTCCGAACCGGGCCGTTCGTTCCACCTCCACCATCTGCTCGTAGAGATGCCACCGATCGTCGATGTCCCGCTGGGCCGCTTCCATGAGCTCGTCGGCCACCTCGGGATTCGTTCTGGTCAGCATCGAGAACCGGGCCTCGGTCATGGCGAAGTCCTTGAACGGAATGGTCGGCTTGCGACTGTCGAGGTGCAGTGCATGGTCGCCCTCGGCCTCCCGGCGGGGATCGAATCGGTACAGGGGCCAGTAGCCACTGTCGGCCGCCATCTTCTGATGGCCCATCATGTCACTCATGTCGATGCCGTGGGCGATGCACGGGCTGTAGGCGATGATGATGGACGGACCGGGGTGGGCCGCCGCCTCGTCGAAGGCCTTGACCGTCTGGGTCATGTTGGCCCCCATGGCGATATGGGCCACATAGACATCGGCGTAGGCCATGGCGATCATGCCGATGTCCTTTTTGGCCGTGGCCTTGCCCCCGGCCGAGAACTTGGCGATGGCAGCCCTCGGGGTCGCCTTGGAGGTCTGGCCACCGGTGTTGGAGTAGACCTCGGTGTCGAGCACCAGGATGTTCACGTCCCGGCCCGAGGCCAGCACATGATCAACCCCGCCGAAACCGATGTCGTAGGCCCACCCGTCGCCACCGACAAGCCACACCGAACGGCGGACCAGGTGATGGCTGAGCGACTTCAGGCGATCGGCGGCCGGACCGGGGTTGGCCTTCAGCCACTCATCGAGTTGTTGGACATTGGCCCGCTGGTTTGCGATCGCCTCCTCCGAATCCTGGGCGTTGTCCAGCAGCTCGGTGGCAAGGTCTCCCAGCTCGGCCGCCAGCTCGCCCACCAGGTGGCGGGCCGCCGCCTCGTGGGAGTCGACCCCGAGCCGGATACCGAGGCCGAACTCGGCGTTGTCCTCGAACAGCGAGTTGGCCCAGGCCGGACCCCGGCCGTGGTCGTCCACCGCCCACGGTGTGGTCGGCAGGTTGCCGCCGTAGATCGAGGAGCAGCCGGTGGCGTTGGCGATGATCAGCCGGTCGCCCATCATCTGCGACAGCAACTTCAGGTACGGGGTCTCGCCGCAGCCCGAGCAGGCGCCGGAGTACTCGAACAGGGGCTGGGCCAACTGCGAGCCTTTGACCGTGTTGAGCCGCAGCTTGGTCCGGTCGTATTCCGGCAGGTCGAGGAAGTAGTCGTAGTTGACCCGCTCGGCCGGAGCGTGCTCGGCCATCGGCTTCATGTTGATGGCCTTGTGCTTGACCTCCTCCTTGCTCTTGGCCGGGCAGATGCTGACGCAGACCCCGCAGCCGGTGCAGTCGTCGGGGGCGACCTGCACGATGAGCCGGGTCTCGATGCCGGCGGCCTCGGCTTCCCGGTCCTTCCAGTGCTTGTGCTTGAAGCTGTCAGGCGGCGTCTGCCCGTTGTCCCCGAGTTCGGTGTCGGGCACCACCTTCAGCCGGATGGCGGCGTGAGGACAGACCAGGGCGCAGCGGGCGCAATCGATGCAGATGTCAGGTTCCCAGATGGGTATCTCGGCGGCGATGCCTCGCTTCTCCCACTGGGTGGTGGCGGTGGGGAAGGTGCCGTCGACCGGCAGCGCGCTCACCGGCAGCAGGTCGCCCTCGCCCGCCATCATCCTGGCCGTCACCCGTTGCACGAAGTCGGGAGCGGCATCGGAGATGATGGGGGGCCGGGATCGGGTGGCGGTCACCGATGCCGGTACCGGCATGCGTTCCAGGGCGGCCACCGCGCCGTCCACGGCGGCGTAGTTGCGCTTGAGGACCATGGTCCCCCGTCGACCGTAGGTCTTGGCGATCGAAGTCTTGATGGCCTCCACCGCTTCCTCCGGTGGCAGCAGGCCGGACAGGTGGAAATGGCACGTTTGAAGCACGGTGTTGACCCGGCCGCCGAGTTCGTTTTCCCTGGCCACCCGGCCGGCGTCGACCACCCAGACCTCGAGGTTCTTGTCGACAATGGCCTGCTGGGTCTCCATCGGCAGGTGGTCCCACGTATCGCCGGGTGAGTGGGGGGAGTTGATCAACACCGTGGCCCCCGACCGGGCCACGTCGAGCACGTTGTAACGTTCGAAGGCTCCGAAGTAGTGCACGCCGACGAAGTCGGCATGGTTGATCAGGTAGGCCGAGCCGATGGGTCGGGGCGAGAACCGCAGGTGCGAGATCGTGGTCGAGCCCGACTTCTTGGAGTCGTATTCGAAGTAGCCCTGGGCATGCAGGTCGGTGTGCTCACCCACGATCTTCACCGTGTTCTTGTTGGCCCCGACCGTACCGTCGCTGCCCAGGCCGTAGAAGACGGCCCGGTTGACCGAGTCCGGCTCCTGCCACTCCTCGGGATGGGGCAGGCTGAGATGAGTGACATCGTCGACGATGCCCACAGTGAACTCCCGGGCCGGATCGTCCTCGTCGACATGTTCGAACACCCTGACCGCCATCGACGGGGTGAACTCCTTGGACGACAGTCCATAGCGGCCACCGACCACCTGCGGAGGGGTGCCCGGCCATTGCTGGGTCAGCGCCGTCACGACATCGAGATACAGGGGTTCGCCGGGGGCTCCCGGTTCCTTGGTTCGATCCAGCACCGCCACCTTCTGTGTGGTGGCGGGAAGGGCCGACACCAGGGCCGACACATCGAACGGGCGGTAGAGGCGGACGGTGATCAGGCCGACCCGCTGGCCATCGGCCACGAGGGCGTCGACGGCCTCGGCGGTGGTGCCGCAGCCCGAGCCCATGGCCACGATGACCCGTTCTGCCTCGGGATGACCGTGGTAGTCGAAGAGTCGGTACCGGCGCCCGGTCAGTTCGGCCAGCCGATCCATCTCCTGGGTCACCAGCTGGGGCACGGCAAGGTGGTAGGGGTTGGCCGCCTCCCGGGCCTGGAAGAAGACATCGGGGTTCTGGGCCGTGCCCCGGATGACCGGGGTGTCGGAGTCCAGGGCCCGCAGTCGGTGGGCCACCACCAGCTCCTCGTCGATCATGGCTCGCATGGTCTCGTCATCGATGACCGAGATCTTGGCCACCTCGTGGCTGGTACGGAAGCCGTCGAAGAAGTGAAGGAACGGCACCCGGGCTCGCATGGTTGCGGCGTGGGCCACCATGGCCAGATCCTGGGCCTCCTGAACCGAGCCCGAGGCCAGCAGGGCCATACCCGTCTGACGACAGGCCATGACATCGCTGTGATCGCCGAAGATGCTGAGGGCGTGGGTGGCCACCGACCGGGCGGCCACGTGAACGACCGCCGGCAGCAACTCGCCGGCGATCTTGTACAGGTTGGGGATCATCAGCAACAGGCCCTGGGAGGCGGTGAAGGTGGTGGTCATGGCTCCGGCCTGCAGCCCACCGTGGACGGTACCGGCGGCACCGGCTTCACTCTGCATCTCCACCACTTCGGGAACCGAGCCCCACAGGTTCGCCTGCCCGGCGTGGGACCAGGCGTCGGCCAGCTCGCCCATGGGGGAGGCCGGTGTGATGGGGTAGATGGCGATCACTTCCGACACCCGGTGGGCGATGCGGGCCGCCGCCTCGTTCCCGTCGATGGTCACCGAGGACGTCGGTGAGCCCGGTTCAGAGCCTGCTTCTGACATGCCTGTCCCTTCTCATTACGTGTTTGATCTCTTGCGGATAGTGATGCGAGTGCGGATAGTGGGGGAATGTGGCTGGTTGCAGCTAGCCCCGATGGCAGCGTTAGGATGGCGGCGTTGCAGAACGTGGTCCAGGAAAGGACGTGGCAATGACCTCCCCCAGCGACCCGGAGCCGGTAGCCATCGACATCGTCTCGAAGATGGGTGTCATCGATAACGATGCGTGCATCGAATTAATCGAGTCAACCCCGATCGGTCGGGTGGCGTTCATGGTCGATGACGAGATCCTGGCTTTGCCCGTCAACTTCAAGTGGTACGAGAACAGCATCGTGTTCCGAACGCTCGATGGCCAGAAGCTGGCGGCTGCAGCCAATGAACAGAAGGTCTGCTTCGAGGTCGACCAGTGGGACGCCCAATCCCGGTCGGGATGGAGTGTGATCGTCCAAGGCGTTGCCCGGGAGGTGACCAACTGGGCCGAGGAGGCCCAGCTGGACCAGATCGGGCTGGTACCCTGGGCCAAGGCGGAATGGCGGCCGATCTGGGTTCGAATCGAGCCGTCACTCATTTCCGGTCGCGTTCTGCGCTGACCGACACCCCGATTCGTCCCCCCGGCGCACAGGAGAGCTGCCTCACTCGGCCGATGACTCGGCAGCGCGCTGAGCCAGGGCTGCGTGGGCCGCGGCCAGGCGAGCGACCGGGACCCGATAGGCCGAGCAGCTCACATAGTCCAATCCGTACTTCTGACACAGTGCGATGGACGCCGGTTCACCTCCATGTTCGCCGCAGATGCCGATCTGCAGATCGGGTTTGGCGGCTCGGCCTTCCCTTGCGGCCAGCTCCATCAGTCGCCCGACGCCGCTCTCGTCGATTGTGCGGAACGGGTTGTCGTCGATGACCTTGTCGGCCAAATAGGCCAGAAGGAAGCTGGCCTCGGCGTCGTCACGGCTGATTGCCATGGTCATCTGGGTCAGGTCGTTGGTGCCGAAGGAGAAGAAGTCCACGTGCTCGGCGATCTCGCCTGCGGTCAGGGCCGCCCGGGGCACCTCGATCATGGTGCCGATCGGAATGTCGATCGCTTCGTCGGCGGTGATGTGCCGCTCGGCGAACACCTTGGCCATCTCACTGTCGATCAGGGCGCGGGCGGCCTCCATCTCGGTGGCGTGACTGACCAGGGGCACCATGATCTCGGCGTGGACATTCTGGCCTTCGGCCGTCGCTTCGAGCGCGGCTTCGGTGATGGCCCGGGTCTGCATACGGATCAGGTCCTTGATCTTGAGGCCGAGCCGGACACCCCGAAGACCGAGCATGGGGTTCGTCTCCCGCAGATCGTCAACCCGCTCCCGCATGACCTTGACCTCCGACAGCTGGTCGACCAGGCTGTCGAGCTCGGCCAGATCCCCGGCTCGGAGCAATCGGATTCGCAGGTCGGCCCGCTCCTTGGTCAGCTCTTCATAGCTGGGCAGGAATTCGTGGAGCGGCGGGTCGAGCAGGCGGATAATGACCGGGTAGCCCTCCATGGCCCGGAACAGTCCGAGGAAGTCCTCGCGCTGCATGGGCAACAGGGTGTCGATGGCCTCCCGCTGCTCGGCCGTGGTCGGAGACATGATCATGCGCTGCATGATGGGCAGTCGATCGGTGGCGAAGAACATGTGCTCAGTACGGCACAGCCCGATTCCGGCCGCCCCGTATCGTCGGGCCCGCTCGGCCTCCACCGGGTCGTCGGCGTTGGCTCGAACCCCCAGCGTCCGGAACTCGTCGGCCCACTCCAGCAGTTCTGTCAGCCATTCGTTGTCGATATCGGGGTCCTGGGTCTCGATCTGGCCCAGATAGACCTTCCCCGTCGTTCCGTCGACCGAGATCCAATCGCCCTCCTTGACCTCGGTCACACCGACCGAGAGCCGGCGGGCCGACAGGTCGATGTCGATCGCGCTGGCTCCGACCACGGCCGGCTTGCCGAACTGACGGGCGACCAGAGCGGCGTGGCTTGTTCGGCCGCCGCTGGAGGTCAGGATGCCCTCGGCCGCCAGCATGCCGTGCACATCGTCGGGTTTGGTCTCGGGCCGGACCAGAAGGACCCGGCGTCCTTCCTTGGCCCACCGTTCGGCCAGGTCGGCATCGAAGGCGACCACACCGACGGCGGCGCCGGGGGACACATTGAGGCCCGACGTCAGCGGGCTGGCGGCATCGATCGCCTCGGAGGCGAATTGAGGATGGAGGAAGAAGTCGATCTGTTCCGGGGTGACCCGCTGCACCGCCTCCTCCCGGGTGATCAGGCCTTCGTCGGCCAATTCCACGGCGATGCGGACTGCGGCCTGGGCGGTGCGCTTGCCGGTGCGGGTCTGCAGCAGCCACAGCTTGTCCCGCTCCACCGTGAACTCCATGTCCTGCATGTCGCGGTAGTGGTTCTCCAGCCGTTTGGCGATCTGGGCGAACTGTTCCGCCACCTCGGGCATGTCCTGGCCCAGGTCGGCGATGTTCTTGGTCTCCCTGATACCGGCCACCACGTCCTCGCCCTGGGCGTTGAGCAGGTAGTCACCCTCGAGGTGGTTCTCACCGGTGGTGGCGTCACGGCTCATGGCCACACCGGTGGCACAACCGTCGCCCATATTGCCGAACACCATGGTCACCACGTTGACCGCCGTGCCCAGGTCGTGGGCAATGCCGGCCGCCACCCGATAGTCGTGGGCCCGCTTGCCCCGCCAGCTCTCGAACACGGCCTGCACCGCCAGGCGAAGCTGCTCCAATGGCTCCATCGGGAAGGGTTCGATGGCCTGCCGGGCGACGACCGACTTGAATTTGGCGATGACATCGCGCAGGTCGTCGGGGCCAAGCTCGGCGTCGGTGGCGACGTGGGCCTGGTCCCGCTTCGCCTTGAGCACGCCCTCGAAGGCCTCGTCGGCCACACCCATCACCACCCCACCGAACATCTGGATCAGGCGCCGATAGGAGTCGAGCACGAAGCGTTCGTCGCCGGTGGTCTTGATCATGCCGTCGGCCACTTCGTCGTTGAGACCGATGTCGAGCACGGTGTCCATCATTCCCGGCATGGAGAACTTGGCCCCGGAGCGGCAGGCCACGAGAAGCGGGTTGGACGGGTCGCCGAAGTGTTTGCCCGTCTGTTCCTCCAGGTGGTTCATTGCTTCCAGTACCTGGTCCCACAGGCCGTCGGGCATCTTGCCGTCGGAATCGGTATAGGCGTTGCAGGCGTCGGTGGTGATGACGAACCCCGGCGGGACCGGTATCCCCAGCCGGGTCATGTCTCCGAGATTCGCTCCCTTGCCGCCAAGGAGACCTCGTACCGCTTCCCAATCTCCCCCCATTCGGGATTGAGCCTCGTCAATCTCGTCGAAGGAATACAACCACTTGGTGGACATGTCGTTTCCTTTCGTGGGCCGTCCTGTGCCCGATGTGCGACCCCATTTCGGGCTCCTTTGTCACCATAGCTTTTCACGCTGCCGCTTTGGGAATCTTCGGCTGTGACATTCGGGTCATTTGCCGCTTGGACAGCGAGGTTTCCGCCCGGTGGGGGATCCCATGCACCCGCGGGCTCGGATTTGGTGACGGGTCGGGCCGACCATCGGGTGATTCGCACCGCCCGGTCAGGGGCGATACCGTCGCCTCCATGAGCTCGTCCACCGATCAGCACACGACCTTTCCCGCCTTCGTGGCCACCGCCGATGACACCGGCGAATCCGTGGAACGATCCATCGCCGCACTCGGTCTCGATGATCTGCCCACCGATGGTGCCCTCATCGAGGTCCAATGGTCAAGCGTGAACTACAAGGACGGACTGGCCACCATTCCCAAGGGCCGAGTGGCCCGGATCAACCCGCTGGTACCGGGGGTGGACATGGCCGGTGTCGTGGTCGAGGTCGATCCGGGCGATGAAGGTGAGAGGTTCCCGCCGGGGACCGAGGTCATCGGCCATGGCCACGACATCGGTGTTGCCCGCCACGGCGGGTACGCCCGGTACGCCCGGGTTCCCGCTCGGTGGTTGGTGGCCAAACCTGCGGGCTTGTCACTTCGCGACACCATGGTCCTCGGCACCGCCGGGTTCACCGCCGCCCTTTCGATCGTGCAACTCGAGGAGCACGGCGTCGGGCCTGACAACGGCCCGGTGCTGGTGACCGGGGCCACCGGTGGGGTCGGGAGCACGGCCGTGAGCATGTTGGCGGGGCGGGGCTACGAGGTCATCGCCTCCACCGGGAAGGCCGAAGCCACGGATTACCTGAAGGGCCTGGGGGCCGGTTCGATCATCGATCGCAGTGAGCTCTCGGAACCGGGACGCCCGCTGCAGCCGACGTCGTGGGCCGCCGCCGTCGACTGTGTCGGCGGTGTGACCCTGGCCAACGTGCTGGCTCGAACCGAGTACGGGGGCGCGGTTGCCGCCTCCGGGCTGACCGGCGGCGGTGATCTGCCGACCACCGTGATGCCCTTCATCCTCCGGGGTGTGGCCCTGCTCGGAGTCGACTCGGTACAGACCCCGATCGAGCGCCGACGGATGGTGTGGGAACGACTGGGAAGCGACCTTCGCCCCACCGGGCTCGAGTCCATCGGCCACGACATCGGGCTGAACGAACTGGAGTCGGTGCTCGACGGCATCCTTCGGGGATCGATCACGGGTCGAAACGTCCTTGACATCCGAAACCCAACCAGGTAGGTCTAGCGTCGGCGGTCCACCACAGGGCGAGGCGGAGGCGTTCGATCGCCGGCTCGTCGCCGCCGCCGTTCTGACCACGGTGTCGAGTGTGTTCCCCGGCTTCCTGGCCGGGGCACTGGCCGTGCAGGTCGGTGCTGAATTCGCCGTGACCGAGAAGATCTACGGTTGGGCACTTGGCGGCTTCTTCCTTGCCGCCATGTTCGGTTCCCTGCTGTTGGGCCGGTTGGTTCAGACGATCGGCCCGCGTCGGCAGATCACACTGTCGCTGACCGCCACCATCGGGGCCCAACTGTCGGTCGCCTGGCTGGTGTCGGGTTTCCTTGGGCTCGTGGTGGCGCTGGCCGTGTGTGGTCTGGCCAATGCCGCCACCCAGACCGCGATCAACCTGGCCCTTACCCAGGCCCGTATCGAGCGACTCGGCCTGGCCATCGCTCTCAAGCAGTCGGGAATGCCGACGGCCAGCCTGCTGGGCGGCCTGATGGTGCCGGGGTTGGCCCTGACCGTAGGGTGGCGTTGGGCCTTCATGGTGGGTGTGGCCATGGCCGCCATGGCCTTGGTGGCGGTGCGGGCGGTCATCGTACCCACAGCACCCGTGTCGCCGGCATCCCGACCTCGTCCGGTCTCCACCGCCCGCGATCTGACAATGGCGGCCGTGGCCGGCGGTTTCCTGTCGTTCGGGGCCGGTGCCCTCAACGCCTGGGTGGTCTCGTCGGGAGTGGACGCCGGCCTCGGGGAGGGCCAGGCCGGGCTCATGCTCAGCCTGGGGGCTGCCTGCGGCATCGTACTCCGGCTGTTCTCCGGGTATCGACTGGACGGTTTGCGGATCCGTCCGTTCCGGGTGGCGGGAACCACCGTGCTGATCGGTGCGTTGGGAGTGGCGGCCTTGGCCGTGCGTTCGGTCCCCGTCCATGTGGTGGCCACCATGGTGGCGTTCGCCGGCGGCTGGGTGTGGCCCGTATTCACCAACTTCGGCATCGTGAGGACCAACGCCGCCGCTGCCGGTTCGGCCACGGGAACGACCCAGATGGGCGTCTATGTCGGCGTGTTCAGTGCCCCTCTGGTCACAGGCTGGCTGATCGAGGTTGCCGGATACCCGGTGATGTGGCTGACCGTGGCCTTGTCCATTGTCGCCGGTGCCACGCTGGCCTTGGCGGTGGCCCACCGTTTCTGATCGTCGGCCGGTGGCTCCTCCGGTGCCCCGTTGAGCGTCCCGGGAGCGGCCGTCGCTTCAGGCGGCGACAGGTTTCCGCCTGGTCGTCGACTCCGCCTCGGCGGTATGGGCCAAGCGCGTGGCCAGACGGCTCCAGATGATCTTGTGGACCGGTAGTAGCACCCACCAATAGGCTCGCCCCGCCAACCCTCGGGGATGGAACCGGGCCACCTGGCTGAGATGGGTCATACCGTCGTCCCCCTGGGCGATGCGCCACTCCAACCAGGCCTCACCCGGCACCTTCATTTCGGCCCGAAGCCGAAGAAGATCGGGACGCCGATACTCCTCGACCCGGAAGAAGTCGAGGGCATCGCCAACCCGGAGGTCGTCGGGGTGGCGACGACCTCGGCGCATACCAACGCCACCCACCAGCTTGTCGGCCACACCACGAAGGGCCCAGAGGCTGTTGGCCACATACCAGCCCCGGCTTCCCCCGACACCACTGATTATGGCGAACAACCGATCGGGGTCGGCGGTGGATGCGACCTCCTGGACATCCTGGTAGATGGTGCCACCCGACCATTCGGGGTCCTGGGGCAGGGGAGAGGCGGAACTGAGTAGCGACGGTGCGCTGTCCATCCAACTGGTCTTGATGGTCATGTCCTGAACCCTGGAGAGCGCCCGCTGCAGAGCCTCGTCGAACGTGAAGGGCCGGTGATCGATGATGGTGCCGATATCCCGTTCCGGTGTGACGACCACGTCGTTGATGAGGCTTCCCACCAAGGGCCGAGCCAAACCGTAGGGGAGCGGGGTGACCACGTTGACCCAGTGGGACGACAGTCGGGGTGTCAGCAGGGGCACGGGAATGATGAGCCGCCGTTGCAGGCCGGCCACGTCGGCGTAATGATCCATCATCTGCCGGTAGGTCAGAACGTCGGGACCGCCGATCTCGAGAACGCAACCCTCGGCCTCGGGATGGTCGACCACCGCCACCAGGTAGCGCAGCACGTCGGCGATGGCGATGGGCTGGCATTTGGTCCTGGTCACCCACCGGGGACACACCATCATCGGCAAGACCTCGACCAGATGGCGGAGCATTTCGAACGAAGCCGAACCGGAGCCGATGATGACCGCGGCCCGCAGTTCGGTGACGGGGACCGATCCCGATCCCAGTACCCGACCCACCTCGTGCCGGCTGGCGAGATGGTTCGACAGGTCGTCGTTGGCATCATCGCCCAGCCCTCCGAGGTAGATGATGCGACCGACACCGGCCTTTTCGGCCGCCTGGCGTGTGTTGTCGGCTCCCACCCGATCAGAACGTTCGAAGTCGCCGGAGTGGCCCATGGCATGCACCAGGTAGTAGACGGCATCGATACCGTCGAAGGCCGCATCCAGCGATGTCCGGTCCAGTACGTCGGCCTGGATCACCTCGACCCGATCACGCCATTCCACGCCGTCGAGCCGATCGGGCTTTCGGGCCAGACAGCGAATCCGGTGCCCGGCGGCCAGGAGCTCGGGAACCAGTCGGCCTCCGACATAGCCGGTTGCCCCGATGACGGCGATGTCGAGGCTGGACTTCGCGCCTGGACGTGCCGGGTCGGGGGCGGATTTGGGCACCGTTGGGCTTTCGGAGGGTGTCTTGTCGGGGTTCGATGCTTCCATGTCGGTCACCGCCTGCAGTCGGGATCGGTTCTGAACGGCCGACGTCTTGCCCAGCCCGGGCCAGATCTGGTCGTCATCCCCGACGTGTGCCGACAGGGATGGTGGAAAGCCCACCGTATATGGAGATCATTTCCTACGCACTCGACACGACCACGATCGCCGGCGTGACCTGATCGACCAACTCGTCCGAACCGTAGGGGACAGTGCGGAGCGACGCAACGATAGCCCATGTCGACGCCCGCCGTTTCGGCCTTCGGATTCACACCATCCTGAGCCTGGTGGCCAAGACAGCGCTAGTTTGGCAGGTCTACGCGAACGTTCTGGTCGGCTGAACCGATAGACGGGGGGACCGACAGTCAAAGCAGGCCGTCGGCCCCCACGGGCATCGGCGGTTGCAGGGAGTGCATACGACGTGATTACCAGTCCTCTGGTGGCTCTGGCCGTAATCTTGTCGACGGCGGCCATCTCCCAGTGGGTCGGTGGGCGCCTCAAGCTGCCGTCGGTGCTGTTCCTGCTCGCTGCCGGCATGGCTCTCAGTACCGTTCTGAATCCCGATGAGGTCTTCGGCGAGCTCCTTTTCACCGGCGTCGGCGTCGGGGTGGCCGTCCTGCTGTTCGAAGGCGGTGCCAGCCTCCGGTGGAACGACATAGGCGAGGCGAAGTTCCCGGTCATACGCCTGGTGACCGTGGGCGCCCTGGTTACCTGGTTGGTGGGATCGCTGGTGACCGGCGTCATCCTCGATCTCGACGTCAAGCTGGCTCTGCTCATAGGAGCCATCCTCATCGTCTCCGGTCCCACGGTGGTCATTCCCATTCTTCGGGCCGTGCGGCCTCGGGAACCGACGGCGTCCATCGTTCGCTGGGAGGGCATTCTCATCGATCCGGTCGGGGCCGGCCTGGCCATCGTGGTTCTGGATGCCATCTTGGAGGATCGCGGCTTCGAGCGGGCTCTTGATCAGGTTCTGACCACCTTCGGAGCCGGCCTGGCCGTCGGTGCCGCCATCTCGGTGGTATTGATCGGTGCACTGGCCCTTCGTCAGATTCCCGACCATCTCCAGGTCAACCTGACCCTGGCCGGCTTGGTCGCCGCCTACGCCCTGTCGAACCAGATCAGGCCCGAAGCCGGTCTGATAGCGGCCACCCTGATGGGCATGGCCTTCGCCAATCAGAGTCGAGTCCCATCGGCCCATATCGTGGAATTCAGCGAGAACCTCGGTGGACTGATTCTCGGCGCCCTGTTCATCGTGCTCGGAGCTCGGGTCGACATGGCCGAGATTGTCGAGTACCTGCCGGCCAGCCTGGCCATTATCGCCGTGCTGTTGATCGTGGCTCGTCCACTTGCCGTGTTGGCTTCGACGCTGGGAACCGATCTTCCCTCTCCACACCGGAAGTACCTGATGCTCATGGCGCCCCGTGGCGTGGTGGCGGCGGCCGTGGCCTCACTTTTCGCCGAGGAATTGGACCAACTCGGCATGGACCCAGGTCCGCTGGTACCGGTTGTGTTCACCGTCGTGCTGGGTACGGTCCTGGTCGTCGGCCTCGGTGCCGGTCCAGCCGCCGATCGCCTCCGGGTTGCCCAGGCCGAGTCCAATGGTGTTGCCTTCATAGGCGGTGGACCGTTCGCCGTCGCCTTCGCCGAAGAACTGAACAAACTGGAGATACCGACCATTCACATCGGCCTCACCGACGACGACGAGAAGCGGGCCATCGAGTGCGGTCAGATGGTCTACTCGGGCCGAATCGATCGCCACGAGTTCGTCGACACGATGGCCGCCCTCGGTATTCGCCACGCCGTCGCCCTGTCCGGAATCGATCATCTGGACACGTTCGCGCTTCGCCAGATTGCCGAGGTCATCGGATCGGAGAATCTGTATGCGCTGCACGACCCCTCCCGTCTGAACGACGCCGGTACCACGAAGCTGGTAGGCCCCCGGACACCACTACCGCCCCAGTACACGGCCGGCCGGCTCCGTCACCTCGTCAGCATCGGTGTGGGTATGCGAACCGTCGGTGTCGACCGGCTCGATGACCTGGGGTGGGTCAGCCTGTGCCGGGTGATTCCCGACGCCCGTCGTGTCATGTTCACCTCGATCAATGCCGCCGATGGTGGCGATCTGTTGATCCAGTTCGGCCCCGACCCCGACATCGTCGGCGGTGGTGGCGCCCCCTCCGGCGACGACGACCCCCCGGCGGGCGCCACCCCGGAGGCTACCGAGGTCTGAGTTCCTCGAGAAGGACCCGGGTCTCGATCCCCCGCACCCCCTCCACCGCCAGCACCTGCTCCAACACGACATCGCGCAGGTGCTCGAGACTCCTGGCCCGCAGCAGCAATACGAAGTCCGAGTTCCCGGCACTCAGGGCCAGCCATTCGACACCCTCGATGGTGGCCAGGGAGTCGGCCACGGTTCGCCACCGAGCCTGGGTGATGCGGACCATGGCCAGGGCCGAGACCGTGAGGCCAAGGTGGCGGGGATCGACAAGATGAACATCTTGAGTCGACTTCGTCATCCGACTGATTGTCGGTGGCTGATCTACTCTGGTGAGATGTCCGTGGACGACATCAAGATCGGTCGGAGACCTCCGGCCCATGACTACGACCTGGCCGATCGGTATCGGGCCGAGGACGGCATGGTGTTTCTCACCGGGGTCCAGGCCCTGGCCCGTGTCCCCATCGAGCAACTCCGGCGGGATCGGCGGGCCGGTCGAAACACGGCGGCTCTCGTCTCCGGCTACCCCGGCTCGCCGCTGGGTGGGTTCGATCTCGAACTGGCCAAGGCGCTGCGAATCATCGGGCCCGAACTACCGATCACCCATCTCCCGGCTGTCAATGAGGAACTGGGGGCCAGCGCGGTCATGGGTTCGCAGCTGGCGGCGACCAGGAGCGACTGCCGCTACGACGGAGTGGTCGGCGTGTGGTACGGCAAGGCGCCCGGCCTCGATCGGGCCACCGACGCCCTTCGCCACGGGGTCTTCGCCGGCTCCAGCGCAACCGGTGGCGCCCTGGCCCTGGTCGGCGACGACCCGTCGGCGAAGTCGTCCACCATGCCGTCGTCGTCCGATGCCGCCCTGGTCGATCTCCACATGCCGATCCTCTATCCGGCCACGGTGGCCGAATGCCTGGAGCTGGGGCTCCACGGGATCGCCATGTCCCGGGCCACCGGTCTGTGGTCGGCGCTGAAGGTGGTGACGGCAGTGGCCGACGGCAACGGGACGGTTCGCCTTCCCGCCCTCGATCGCGAGCCGGTCGTGCCGACCGTCGACATCGACGGTCGACGCTGGGTGCCTCACCCCTCGGCTCAGTTTCTGGGACCGAGAATGGTGGAGGTGGAGCGGGAGTTCCACGAGATCCGCACCGTTCTGGCCCTGCGCTACGGGATCGAGAACAAGCTGAACCAGGTGCCGGCCGACCCGACCGATGCATGGCTGGGAGTGGTGGCCACGGGATTCACCTTCGGCGAGGTCCTCGAGGCGTTTCGGCGGCTGGGCTTCGAGTCCCGACAGGCCATCGCCGATGCCGGGATCCGGCTGCTCAACCTCCGCATGCCCGTTCCCTTCGACCGGGATCTCGTGGCCCACTTCGCCCGTGGCCTGAAACAGATCTTCGTGGTCGAGGAGAAGAACCCGACTCTGGAGCGCCTGGTTCGTGATGCACTCTATGCCACAACCATGCGGCCCCAGGTGGTGGGCAAGGACGATGCCGAGGGCAACCGCCTGCTACCGTCGTACGGCCAGCTGGACGGCGACGTCATTGAACCGGCGCTCCGGACCCGGCTGGAGCCCCGGCTGGCCGATCGGCTGGCTCCCTCCCCGCCCCCGGAGCGGGAACGTCTACCCCTCACCGTGCAGCGAGCCCCGTACTTCTGCTCGGGCTGTCCCCACAACTGGGGGACGAAGGTTCCCGACGGTGCCGTGGTCGGTATGGGCACCGGCTGTCACGGAATGACCCTGCTCATGGATCCCGAGCGGGTGGGCGACTCGATCGGCATCACGGCCATGGGCAACGAGGGAGCGCAGTGGTTGGGCATGGCTCCCTTCGTCGAGACCGAGCACGTGTTCCAGAACTTCGGGGACGGAACGTTTTTCCACTCCGGCCAGCTGGCCATTCAGGCCGCCATCGGGGCCGGAGCCAATGTGACGTTCAAGATCCTGTACAACCACACCGTGGCCATGACCGGTGGCCAGGACGCATCCCACAGCGTGGGGCCGGTGGAGCTGGCCACCATCCTGCTGGCCCACGGCGCCGGCAAGGTGGTGATCACCACCGATGACACCTCGCAGTACTCCCGCCGCTCCCGCCGCTACCGGGGCAGCCGGCTACCCTCGACGGTCTCCGTGCACGATCGAACCGAGCTGGTCGAACTCCAGCGGCAGCTGGCCGGGATACCGGGTGTCACCGTCATCATCCACGATCAGGCGTGTGCCGCCGAACTGCGGCGGGCCCGTAAACGGGGTTCGGCCACCACCCCTCGTACCAGGGTCGTCATCAACCACCGGATCTGTGAGGGATGCGGCGATTGCGGCGATGTCAGCAATTGCCTTTCGGTGCAGCCGATCGACACTCCGCTGGGACGGAAGACCCGGATCGACCAGGCCGGCTGCAACTACGATTACTCGTGCCTGATGGGCGACTGTCCGGCGTTCATGACCATCGAGGTCGACGACCAGGCATCGTCGCAGCCCGACGATCGGGCGCTACCCGATCCGTCCGTCATTGCCGTTGACGAACCACGACCGGCGTCCGACACCGCAGTGGTCAGGCTGGCCGGAATCGGGGGCACCGGGGTGGTGACCGTGGCCCAGGTCATCGGTACCGCCGCCATGCTCGACGGTCATCGGGTGTCGGGGCTGGACCAGACCGGGCTGTCCCAAAAGGCCGGCCCCGTGATCAGCGACATGATCATCCATGCCGGTGGAGCCATGACCCACCGATCGAACCTGGCCGGACGGGCCCAGGCCGATCTTCTCCTGGCCTTCGATCAGATGGTGGCGGTGGCCGACGGCGCGCTGGGCGCCGTCAGCCCCCGTACCATGGTCCTGGCCTCCACCACACAGACCCCGACCGGGAGGCAGATCACCGATCCCGGTTTGTCCGACCGGGGCACCGTGGCCAAGCGGCTTCGAGGCGCCATCGACCGGGACCCGGACTTCACCGTCGACGCCGCCGAGACGGCCGGGATCGTCACCGGCGTGGCGGCCACGGCCAATATGATCCTGGTCGGCGCCGCCCTGCAGTCCGGTCGACTGCCGGTGTCGCTCCAATCATTGCGGCAGGCCGTCCAACTCAACGGGGTGGCCGTCGAGGCCAATCTCGCCGCCCTGGAGTGGGGCCGTCGCCTGTGGGCCGACACCGCCGCCGCCCACCGGGAGCTGGCCCGATGGTCCTCGGGGACCGATGGTGGGCTTCGAATCGACGTCGACCCCCTCCCGGCCCGTCTGGCGGCCGAAGTCGAGCAGGCCGTGGCCGGGATCGCACCGAGCGACCGGGACAGGGCCGTCATCGAGGTGCTGGTCGCCGACCTGGTGGACTACCAGGACGAGGCCTACGCCCGCCGTTTCCTTCGGCTGGTGGCCCGTGGCGCGGCCACCGGTCATGTGGCGCTGACCATGGCCACGGCTCGGGGGTTCCACAAGCTGATGGCCTACAAGGACGAATACGAAGTGGCCCGGCTCATGACCAGGGCCGACGGGCTGGCTCCGGCCAACCGGCTCACAACCTCGGGCCCGCCCCCGCCGGCCGACGACTCGACCGCCCCACCCACGTCGGACTCCACGTTGCCGGCCATCACCTGGCACCTCCATCCCCCCACCCTGAAACCGGTCTTGGGCCGGGTAGGCCATGGCGGCAAGGTCAGGATCCCGGCGGCGGCCGCCCCCGCGTTCCGGGCTCTGGCCCGAGGTAAGCGGCTTCGGGGAACTCGCTTCGATCCGTTCGGGATGACGGCGATGCGTCGGCTGGAACGTGAGTTGGTCGATGACTACGAGGCGGTCGTGGGTTCGATGTTGGATCACCTCTCGTCGACCCCGGTGGTCCCCGAGCCGGACATGGACGCGGCGCTGGCGTTGGCCCGGTTGCCCGACAAGGTGCGAGGCTTCGAGGAGCTCAAGGTGAGGCGTGTGGCCGAGTATCGGGCCGAGCAGCAGCAGCTTCGTGATCGTCTGATTCCCGAGGATCGATCGTCGGCAGCCGCACGGTGAAGGTGGAGCCGACCCCGATGGTGCTCCGAACCGTGACCGAGCCGTGATGGCCTTCGGCGATGGCTCGAACAATGGCAAGGCCCAATCCGGTACCCCCGACACGGCGACGATCCGACGAATCGACCTGGCGGAACGGCTCGAAGATGGTCTCGAGGTGGGTCCCGTCGATGCCGCATCCGTTGTCCGAGACCGAGATGCGGAGTGTCCCGTCGGGCGTGACCGATAACGACACGGTGACCGTGTCCCCCGGCGGTGAGAACTTGATCGCATTGCCGATCAGGTTGACCAGCAGCTGGACCAGCCGATCGATGTCGCCCAGAAACGGCGCGTTGGCCACCGGCCGATCCAGTCCCTCGACCACGACGGCGACATCGGCTTCCTCCGACAGCCCGGCGATGGCATCGATGGTGGCATTGACCAGTTCGCCCGGTCGCAACTGCCGCATCTCGAATCCCAGCCTCTGGGTCTCGGCCTTTTCCAGATCGAGGATGTCGTTGACCAGACGGATCAACCGCTCCGTACTGGACAGGGCGAGCTGGATCATCGAGGCAGCCTGATCCGGCAGTTGCCCGGCCACCCCTCCGGTCAGAAGACCGAGCGATCCCCGGATGGAGGTGAGCGGTGTTCGCAGCTCGTGGGACACGGTGGACACGAACTCGCTCTTGAGCCGCTCCACCTCCTTGGCCTCGGTGATGTCGCGGGCGATGGTGGACACATAGCGGGGATGGCCGTGGGCGTCCCGGCTGACCATGATGACCTGGGACATGGGGATCACCCCGCCGCTCGGTCGCCGGAACTCGGTCTCACCCGACCACGAACCTTGACGAAGGGCGGTCGGCAGCCCGACCTCGACCACCAGCCGCCGTGACGCATCGGTGTGGACATCACCGATCTGCAGGTTCACGATCGGTTCGTCGAGGGGGAATCCGATCAATCGACGGCCCGCCTCGTTGATGGCCAACACGGTCCCGTCGGCGGTGCCGACCCCGACGAAGTCGGGGGTCGCTTCGATGGTACCGGCGTACATCTGCAGTTCGGTGGCGGCGAGGTGACTGCTGGTGAGATCCCGGCATGTCCCCACGAACATGGTGGCATCGGGGCTGACGACCTCGCTGACGCTCAGCTCCATGGGAAACACGGTGCCGTCCTTGCGGCGGGCGAACACCTCCTGCCTCATACCGAGAAACGGCTGCACACCACCTTCGACATACCGTCGTAGCCGATCGTGGTCGGCTAGAACGTCGGGTGGCGGGGTCAGCTCATCGGGCATCAGCAGTGTGATCCTGTGCCCGATGGCCTCCTTGGCCGCGTAGCCGAAGGTGGTTTCGGCCGCACGGTTGTAGGTACGGATCACGCCCAGCTCATCCACCACGACCACGGCGTCGGCCACCGACTCCAGTACCGCGGTCGTCTCCGCCATCCGTTGCCGGCGCTCCGAGTTGGCCATGTCCCGTTCCCGCCCGGCCCGCAGGGCACCGATCAGACTGACGCAGGTTGCGGTGAACGGCTCGAGCTTCTCGACCAACTCGGAACTGTAACCTCCGACCCGGTTGGCCAAGCCGACCATGCCGACGACCTCGCCGCCAAGGAGAAACGGGAGTCCGAGAAAGGCAAGAAGTGGGGGATGACCCTCGGGCAACCCGCCCCGGCGGCCGTCGGTACCGGGATCGTTGGCAATGACGGGCCTGCCTTCGGTGAGCACCGCCCCGAACAGTGTTTCCATGTTGTCGAACACCAGCCCGTTGGGGTTGTTCTTCTCGAACCATTGGGCCAACTCGTCGGTCCAGGCGATGTTGGTGATGGCCCAGGTGCGAAGCTCCGGTCGGCCGTCAACGCCGAGCTCGGTCTCGCCGATGAAGCCGTATTCGCTGGCGGTGCTGTCCAGAATGTCGTCCAGCAGTCGACAGAAGACCTCACGGGCATCGCCGTCGAGGATGAAATCCCGCTGGGCCCGACTGATGTGCTCCAGCAGCTTGGTCGGAGAGATCGGGCCGGGCCCGGCGACGGAGTCGGCGTGGGACTCGCTCGACGGGGTATCACGATGGTCGGCGGTCATCGCCCACTCCATCGGCTCTGATCCGCCGTTCTTGATTCGCCCGGCAGGCCCCCACCCGGCGCGGTGTCCTGTTGCCACGGCTCAAGCCGTTTGGTGGTTCGGCCGATGGTGGTGACCAGGAAGCTCGGATGAGGAGTGCCCGTGACGCCACCGCCCGCAACCGATCTGCAGCGCGTCCTTGTCATCGAGGACGACGCGGAGATTCGCATGATCGCCGACATCAGCCTGAGTCAGGTCGGTGGCTTCAGGACGTGCCTGGCCGCCGGCGGTAAGGAAGGAATCGCCCTGGCCGTAAAACACGAACCGCATGTCATCCTCCTCGACATGATGATGCCCGACATGGACGGCATGGCCACGCTTCGAATCCTCAAGGACGATCCGACCACTCGACACATCCCGGTGATCTTCATGACGGCCAAGGTTCAGCAGCACGATCTTCAGGACTATGTCGATGCCGGAGCCATCGGCACGATCCACAAGCCGTTCGATCCCATGACCCTGCCTGATGAGGTCCGCGCCATGGTGGTTCGGGCCGATACGCTCTCTGCCGCCGAATGAGACCGACCGGTGAGACCGATCATGGAAAAGGGACGCGTACTCGTCGTCGATGATGACGCCGACAGAAGAGCCTTCGTCGCCCTCAAGCTCGAGCGTCACGGCTATTGCGTCGTCGAGGCCGCCCTTGCCGCCGGCGCCGTCGGCTATGTCATCAAGCCGTTCGATCTCGACGAAGTGGTGGCCTCGGTCCGGGCTGCGCATCACCGTCCGGTTGCGTGACGGGTTCGGGCCGCGACGACGTCGAGGAGGCTGGCGGGCACGCTCGGCCTGTTCGGGCTGAGCGACGGTTCGGCCCATGCCAAGGAACTCGATGAGCGGTGTCGACGAGCATCCGGACTACGACCCCGAAACCGTCGAACGTCTGGCCCACCTCACGAACACGCTGCGTTTCGACATCGAGCGCAGGTCCCGGGAATCGATTGGCGAAAGTCCGTCGCTGCCGCTCGCAGGCCTGGTCTCGGCCCTGGAGAGCCCCGGCAGCGGAGAATACGCCCGATGCCGAGGGTTCTCTCCCGGCGGTTCAACGCCACCTTCTACCATCGCCGCTGTCGATTCAGGTGGTCACGGTCGGTGATTGGCGGTGCCGCGCCGGCTTGGACGTCAGTCCGATGCCGGGCCCTCGATGTCGGCGAAGTACCGGTTGCTGATGCCGCGATGCACGGTGTCCAGCAGGTGCTGATAGTCGTCCTCGCAGGCCTCGGTGGTGCCGCTGTTGTGTTCCAGGGCCAGGAAGCCGTGAACGGCCGATCGGATACTGCGGGCGGCCAGGGCCGACTCGGGCGGCGTCAGACCCATGGCGGTATAGACCAGGGCGAACACATCGGTGATGGCCTGATCGGCCTGGACCAGCTCGTCGTCGTTGGCCCGGGGTGGGCGGAGAGTGGCGGCGAACTGGCCGGGATGATCGAGCGTGAAATCACGGTAGGCGTGGGCTACGGCATTGACCGCGTCGCCGCCGGCGGTGCCGATGGCGGCCTGGCGAACCTGGACGGCCAGGTTGTTGGTGGCGGCCACCGCCGTCACATGACGTAGGCCGTCAAGACCGCCGCAGTGGGTGTAGAGGGCGGAAGGCCCGACCTGGAGCTGCTCGGCCACGGCCGAGAGGGTCAGGGCGTCGTACCCCGACTCGTCCACCAGCAGTAGCGCGACCGCAGTGAGCGCATCCCGACTCAACCGCTGTCGTGAAGGTTGTCGACTCATGGTGACGACACTAGCGAATCAACAACTCGCCATCAAGAATCTTGACAAGATATCACTCAATCTGAAATACTTTCACTATTCGGCTCAGAGTCCGAACAGGCAAACCCCCCTTTGTTCCGACAACCAATCGAGGAGAGCAATGATGCTTTTGTCCCAGAATGATCCGTTCCGCGATTTCGACCAGATGTTCCGGCGAATGGCCGGCCGCAACGACGACATCAACGGGATGGCCATGGACGCCTACCGGCGGGGCAGCAATGTCTGGGTTCACATCGACCTGCCCGGGGTGTTGGCTGACGCAGTCGACATCTCGGTGGAACGAAGTGTCCTGACCATCGAGGCCCAGCGTGACTGGGAGCGCAAGGAAGGTGATCAGATGTACCTGTTGGAGCGGCCCCGGGGCCGGTTCCGCCGCCAGGTTCATCTCGGCGAGAGTCTCGACCCCGAAGGCATCGAGGCCGCCTTCAGCGACGGTGTGCTGACCCTCCGGATTCCCATCTCGGAGCGGGCCAAGCCTCGCAAGATCACCATCGGTACCGAGCCGTCGGCCATCGAGGCCGAGTCGATCGATGTTGGCACCGAGAGCGAGGCCGACGCCGGCGTGTGATCGTCCGATCCGCCGACGGACCAACCGACGAACCTGGCGCCACCACCGGGCCATCACGTCCCGGTGGTGGCGCCGTTCCGGTTCCGCCTCGTCAGCGCCGATATCCGCCGATGGGCATGGACAGCCCGCAGTCGTCGTCGGGGTATCTTGAATCGGAGTATGGACGGTAGCCCGACATCCGCACCTGATCCCTGGCGCCGCACCCGTTTCGGTCTGACCGCCGTTGCCGCCGTGCTCGGGTTGGGTACCGCCGCCTATCGAATCATCGGGTTGACGTGGATCGAAGCCTTCTATCAGACCCTGATCACGGTCTCGACCGTCGGCTTCGGCGAGGTCGGGCCCACAGTGGACAACACCTACCGCCTGGTGACGTCGCTCATCATTCTGTTCGGGGTCGGCGTCTCGGTGTACACCATTGGTGTCACCTTCGATGGATTGATGGAAGGCCACTTTCGGGGTCGTCTGGAAAGGAACCGCATGGAACGTGAGTTGCACGCCCTCCGCGGCCACATCATCATCTGTGGTTGGGGCCAGGTCGGACAATCGATAGGGCGCATGCTGATCGGGCGGGGCCGGATGGTCACGATCATCGACCGGCACGCGGAGATTCGCCAGAACGGGGCGTATTTCGTCTCCGGCGACGCCACGGAGGAAGATGTGTTGCGCCGGGCCGGCATCGAGCGGGCGTCCGGTCTGGTGGTCGCCCTCGACTCCGATGCCGACAACATGTACGTCATCGTGTCGGCCCGGGCCCTCAATCCGTCGCTGTTCATCGTGACTCGATCCAATGGTCCCAACGCCGGTCCAAAGCTGCTGCAGGCCGGCGCCGATCGGGTCGTCAACCCTCACGAGATCGGGGGCAATCGCATGGCCTCGTTCCTGCTTCACCCCAATGTTGCCGACTTCATCGGCGAGAACATGACCGATGGTGATCTCGAACTGCGTCTCGGGGAGCGGACGGTACGGGCCGGCGGCCGGCTGAGCGACCAAACGCTGGCCGAATCCGGTTTGGCCGACTCCACCGGGATCACGGTGATCGCCATACGCCGATCGAACGGCTCCTGGGTTCACAATGTCCGCGGTGACGAACGGTTATGTCCCGAGGACACCATCATCGTCCTGGGAACGCCGGGACAACACGAGGCGCTTCGACACTGGACCGAGGGTTCCTGAGATCGGATACTCTGGCGTTCCCCGACGGAGAAGCCGACCATGTCCCAGCCCTCGTCCCCAGAGCCGAGCGATTCGACCGTCGATCCGGCGTCCATCGACACGGCTCGCCTCGTTGCCTCCGATCAGCAGTATCTCGTCCATCCCTACCAGGTCTTCGACACCTACCTCTCCGACCCCGTCCTGCCCATCGCCCAGGGCTCCGGGGTTCACCTCATGGATGTCGACGGCAACGACTACATCGACGCCGTCGGTGGGATGTGGTGTACCAATATCGGTCTGGGGCGGGAGGAGATGGCCGAGGCCATCGCCATGCAGGTGCGACGGCTGGCCTACGCCAACCCGTTCGTGGATATGACCAACATCCCGGCGGTTGAACTCAGCGAGAGGTTGGTCGAGCTCGCCCCCGCTCCCATCAATCACGTGTTCTTCACCACGGGAGGCTCAACGGCTGTCGATGCCGCCTTTCGTCTGGTTCAGTTCTATCAACACGCCCGAGGCCTCCACGAGAAGCGCCACATCCTCTCCCGTGTCGACGCCTATCACGGAACCACCTACGCCGCCGTCTCCATCGGGGGCAAGCCGGGGGACCGCCCGCCTGAATTCGAGTTCATCGACGACGTCATCCACCACCTCAGTTCACCCAACCACTACCGGTACGGCGGCGAACGCAGCGAGCAGGAATTCGCCGATGATCTGGTGGACGAGTTCGAGGCCAAAGTGGCCGAACTCGGTGGGCCGGACAAGGTCGCCGCCTTCTTCGCCGAACCAATCATGGGTTCCGGAGGTGTGATCGTGCCCCCGGCCGACTATCTACACCGAATCTGGCAGCGCTGTCGTGACCACGACATCCTCTACGTGTCCGACGAGGTGGTCACCGGATTCGGCCGTCTCGGCCAGTGGTTCGCCTCCGAGCGGGTCTTCGGGATCCAGCCCGACATCATCATCTCGGCCAAAGGTCTGACCTCGGGGTACCTCCCCCTGGGGGCGATGCTGTTCAGCGATCGGATTTTCGAGGCCATCTCCGATCGGGGCCATGGGCGCTATTTCGCCGTCGGCTACACCTATTCCGGTCATCCGGTGTGTTGCGCCGCCGCGCTCAAGAACATCGAGATCATCGAGCGGGAGAATCTCCTCCGGCATGTTCGCGACGTCGGGCCCTACTTCATCGAACAGCTCCACACCCTGCTCGACCTTCCCATGGTGGGCGACGTCCGGGGCTCGCATCTCATGGCATGCGTCGAGTTCGTGGCCGACAAGGCGACCAAGCGGACCTATCCCGAACACCTCGGCGTGGGCAAGCTGGTCTCCAACGAGGCCGACCGTCTCGGCCTCATCGTGCGCCCCATCGACAACCTGAACGTCATGTCGCCGCCGTTGGTCATCAACCGAGCCGAAATCGATCTCGTCGTCGAGCGGCTTCGCCAGGCCATCGTTCGAGCCCAGGACGAACTCAGCCGTCGGAGATGATCTGCTCGCCGTCTCGAGACGTTGCTCCGGCCAGTGATTCGTCACGAACGGCGTTCACGCCCTCGGGGTCGGCCAGCAACATGCGCAGAATCAAATCGGCCACTTGTGTGGCCATGAGACGAGGTACCACAACCTCCATTCGGTAACTGTCGAGGATCAGTCCGTTGATGATCCACCCAATCGCTCGATTGGCGAAATCGAGGTCCAGGTCTCGAAACTCGCCCTCGCTTATTCCCGCCGCAATCAGTGACATCTGGGCGGTCTGAACCCGTCCCAGCAGTTCCCTGGCATCGAGGAACTGCGGATCGTCCATCATCGTAGGGACTCGGGTAGTGACGAAAACGTAGGGTGCATCCAGCATTCGACCCACGTCCTCCACCACATAGCGGTGCAGGCGTACTGCAGGGCTTCCCGCTTCCCGGGCCGCCTGCTCGGCCCGGGCGACGCACGGCTCCAGATCCGCTCGCTGGAGGGCGGCCATGATCCGGTCCTTGGTTGCGAAGTGGTGAAACAGCGACGGTTGGCGTATGCCGGTGGACTCTGCGATGTCGCGGGTCGAGGTGCCGTAATAGCCGCGAGCGGCGAACAGATGGGATGCGGAACGCAGAATGCGTTCCCGAGTGGGGAGTCGATGGGAGGTGGTCATGCTGCGGTGGTGTCCGGAATGTCTCCGGGTGCGAGCGACACCAGAATTGTCGGCACGTAGGTGCGTTTGGTTCGGCAAGCCCAGGCATCTTCGATGGTAAGACCGCATCCACCGATTCGGACGGGTGACCGAGGTATTCGACCGATCGATTGATCGGATCACCCAGGGCCGGATGCGCCCTTTCGTCGTTGAGGCCGGGACACCATGACGCCGCGAAAGACCGACTCGTGTCCTGTCAGCCTGACGGGACACTAGGTACCGGGCGAGGCGTTGGCAACCGACCGAAGCCAGTCGAGCCACAGGTCGAGGCCCGCACCGGTCT
>JAHEJM010000223.1 GCA_024638815.1 Acidimicrobiales bacterium
GCCCCGCCGGCGGTCACGCCGACCATGGCCAACACCATCACGGCAAAGGTCACGGCCAGCACACGGATGTGCCTCATGGTTGTCTCCTCCAGGAGCCGGCCGCCCCGCCGGGCTTGTCGGCAGACAACAGTCCGGCTCGCTGGGTCCTGTCATTTTCGCCTGATTGGGCGAGAAGACTTTGGACCCCGGAGCGCTGGCGGGAACCGGTGTTTCGTATCAGTGTGGAGTCTCGAAGCGTTGCTGGCTGCTCATTGGATGTTTGTTCCTTCCCCAACAGGAGGACGGCCGCCACGGCTGGCTGCGTGAGGTGGCGAGTGGCGGCCTCGGCCGAGCGGTCATTGGCACGCTTGATCCCGATCCGACCGCCGACGTTCTCACCGTGACGGTCGGCTCTCGGACGGCTCGATTTGCCGGGCCGGACTCGGCCCTCCAGATCACCGACGACTCCGGTGCGGTCCTGCTCGATCTCGACTGGGAAGAGTTGGAGCGATCGGCTCAAGGCACCGGACCGACCTATGTGAGTTACGCCGAGGGAGTCACCGAACTGCGATCGGCCGACGGCACCCTGCTGATGAGCATCACCGACGACCAGGCTCGGGAAGGCATCGGGCAGCGCATGAGCCGGATCGAAGCGGGGATCGACCATGTCCTGTTCCTGGAGATCGACGGTCGATGGTACGAGGCCGAACTGCCCGAGGTGGACGGAGCCGTTCCCGAGCAGATCGCAATGGGTGGCGACATGGTTGTGGTTGGGGTGAACCCGTATACATCGGTTCTGGACGGCGATGACATGGCCCCCGGCTCGGGCCCATTCGAGGTGCTGACCGGGCGCATCGAGGGCTGAACGTCCCCGGGGTGGCCCAGCTGCGCCGGAGACCTTAGCTACAACGAGAACCGGCTGGCTGACGACGACTTCAAGATGGGCCAGATGGGCGGGATCGCATCGGCTGCGATGGCCCTTGCGCGGGTGAGAACCTTTGAACGCCGAACCCCGCTCCTGGAGCCTGCTTTTGGCAGTCTGACCTCAGCGCGCTTGTAGGGACTCGATCCCCAAACCTTCTGATCCGTCGTTCTCCCGAGGCTTGATTCTGGGGTTTGCCGTTGGTGGTCGTGAGTGCCCGGAAGTCGCTGTTTGAGTGGGTATTCGTCGCGTCGCCGCCATCGCCGGTTAGCGCCCAAGTAGGGACGAAGTGCCCTTCGCCCCTACAGCCGGCCTCGAAGATGGGTCAGCGTTAGCCGTAGAAGTGGACCGACGGGCAAACGTCGAGCCGGAGAGAGGCGACGCCATGAAACGTCTATTGCTCATCCTTACCATCCTGGTACTCGGTCTAAGCGGGTGCGGTTCCGACGATGACACCGCCAACACGACCAGCACAGCCGATGACACGACCAGTACAGCCGATGACACGACCGCGACATCGTCGTCGGACGGGACGACAACAACCTCGGGAACCACCACCCCCGAGGGTGCCAACCAGTTCGTCGACGTCTACTTCGTGCAGGGAAATGGTTATGCCACCGCAGTGGCAACTGCGATCCCGGCGACCTCGCAGGTGGCCACCGGCGCCATTCAGGCATTGATCAGCGGTCCCACCCCGGCCCAGGTGGAAGCCGGCCTTTCCTCGAGCGTTCCCACCGACACCCGCCTGCTCGGCCTGACCATCGAGGACGGTCTCGCTCGGATCGACCTGTCGAAGGAGTTTGAGGCCGGAGGTGGAACCTTCTCCATGACCGCTCGGCTTGCTCAAGTCGTGTACACCTTGACGACGTTCTCCACCGTTGACGAGGTTGAGTTCCTACTCGAGGGAACCCCGGTAACGGTCTTCTCCAGCGAGGGGCTGATCCTCGACGGCCCGGTCAGTCGGCTCGACTACCTTGCTGCGCTCCCGATGAGCCCAACAGTGCTTGACTCGGTGGAGCGGTGGGAACAGGCTGATCTGCCTGACGTGAGCGGGCTCGGCCCGGATGTACGGCGAGTGGTACTGGTGGCCGAAGACGACGTACTCAACGTTCGGCTGGCGGCCGGCGTCGACAACAAGATCATCGGCATGTTGGCCCCGGGCACCATGATCCGACTCACTGGACCGCAGCGTGACGTTGGCGAGTCGACCTGGTTCGAGATCGTTACGCCGGCCGGTGCCGGTTGGGTCAACAGCCGATTTCTGGCCGAGATCATCGACGACGCTGAGTTCGCCTCCGATGGGCGGGTACTGGATCTGCTCGATCGGCTGTCGGCGGTCCTTGATGCCGAGGGAGATCTCAACGAATTCATGTCCAAACGTGGACTCTATGTGTCCTATCATGCCGCCCCGATTCGTTTCACTCCGGCGCAACTTGAAGGCATTCTCACCGATCCGACCACCTACAAATGGCCGTCCAACGCCCTCGACGTGAACGATCCGAGCCAAGCCGCCGAGATTCCAGATCGCACCTTTGCCGAGGCCATCGGATGGAGCTTCGTCTCCACCTGGGATGATCCCGACCGAACCTACGCCCTCGACGAGGCCCTGAGTGGTGGCAACGGTCGGCCGCCGGAGTTCGCCATCTGGCCGATGCTTCAGGGTTTCCATTTCGTCAGCATTCTCGACCCCGGGGACAACCCGGAGTTCGATGGACTCGATTGGACCATGTGGCACGTCTCGATCGACTACGAAGACAATGAACCGGTGGTTGTCGGAATGACCTACGATGAGTGGTCTCC
>JAHEJM010000224.1 GCA_024638815.1 Acidimicrobiales bacterium
ATGGCGCGCCATGGTGACCTCGCCGGTCTCGGTATCGACGTCGACCACCGAGACATGGGCCCCGAACGGGAAGGTGGAATCGGTCCCGTCGAAGTCCAGCTCATGGGCCAGCCCGGCCTCCATGCCGTCGGGCCGTTTCGAGTCGTCGCCGGCGGCCTGAGCCAGCTCGGCCCACGACACCCTGGAGGTGGGAACGCCGGTCACTTCGAGCCCGTTGTCGCCGACCACGATGTCGCTGGCATTGGCCTCCAGCAGGTGGGCGGCCAGGGATTTGGCCTTGTCCAGCACGGTCTCGCTGGCCACATGCACGGCCGAGCCGGCGGTCTGCAACGACCGTGAGCCCATGGTGCCGGCGCCCCGGGGGACCTGATCGGAATCGGACTGGAGGATGGTGATGGCGTCCATGGGCACGCCGAGCATGTCGGAGATGATCATGGAGAAGGCAGTGATGTGGCCCTGACCGTGGGCGCTGGTGCCGACCCGGGCCGTGACCGTGCCGTCGGCGTTGATCTCCACCGCCCCGTACTCGACATGGAGTCCGGCCGGGGCCGTCACCTCGACGTAGGCCGACAGCCCGATGCCGAGCTGCCGGGGATCGCCGGAGGCCCGGCGCTCGGCCTGTTGGGCCAGCAGCCCCTGGTAGTCGGCGGCTTCGAGTACGGCGTCGAGGGCGGCCTCGTACTCACCGGAGTCGTAGTTGGCCCCGCCGTGGGTGGTGAGGGGGAAGGCGTCGGGTTGGAGGAAGTTCTTGCGCCGGATCTCGGCCGGGTCGATGCCCAGCTCATCGGCCGCCATGTCGATGATGCGCTCCAGCAGCTGGGTGGCCTCCGGTCGGCCGGCGCCCCGGTAGGCGGCGGTGTGGGTGGTGTTGGTGATGGCGGACCGGGCGTGATAGCGGAGCTTGGGGATCTGGTACACACCCTGGATCATGGTCTGGGTGAACAGTGGGAGGATGCCACCGATGGCGGGGTAGGCCCCGGCGTTGGCCACCACCTTGACGTCGAGCCCCGTGATGATGCCCTCGTTGGTCAGCCCGAGTTTGCCGTACATGACCATGTCCCGACCGTGGGCCATGGACACCATGTTCTCCGACCGCTCCTCGGTCCACTTGAGCGGACGGCCGCTGACCTGGGCCAGCTTGGTGGTGATCAGGAATTCGGTGTAGGCATTCGCCTTGGGGCCGAACCCGCCGCCTACGGCGGGGGCCACGACCCGGACCTGGTCGTTGTCAAGGCCGGACATGCCGACGATGGCCTCCTTGACCGCGATCGGGTTCTGGCTGGGGATCCACACCGTGAGGTGGTCGCCGTCGGGGATCGCCACGCAGCCGTTCGTCTCCATCGGCACCCCGGCCAGCCGCTGGCTGACGACACGGCCCTCGGTGACGTGGTCGGCTCCGGTCAGGGGATCCTCGTCGCCGCCGACGGCGGTCTCGAAGATCATGTTGGACCCGTACTCCTCGAAGAGGATCGGGGCGCCGTCCTCCAGAGCTTTCTCGGCGTCGACCACCACCGGCAACGGTTCGTAGTCGACCAGGACCATCTCGGCAGCATCGGCCGCCTGATCCCGGCTCTCGGCCACCACCACGGCCACGATGTCGCCCACATAGCGGACCTTGCCCTTGGCCAGGGGCGGCCGATTGACCGATTCGGGGAACATGGCGAAGCCCTGGAAGGTGGGCATCTCGAGGGTGTCGGCCGTCCACACGCCGACCACGCCGGGCATGGATTCGGCCTCGGCCGTGTCGACCGATTCGATGGTGGCGTGGGCGAAGGGGGAGCGCACGAAGTGGACGTAGCACACCCCGTTCACGTCCATGTCATCGTAGAACTTGTCCTCACCCCGTAGCAGCGAGGGGTCCTCCCGACGCAGCACGGCGTGGCCCAGAATCGATCCTTCAACAGCGGTCATGGCCGCCCACTGTAGTGAGGCGGCCATGACAGTGTCGAGGTCGGCCGTCGGTTGCCGGCGTCCCTCCACCCACCCTCACCCCTCCACCCCCAACCCTCCACCCCACCGGCGCTTTGGCGGGCTGACGACCGTGAAAACGGCACTTTGGTGGAGTGACGACCCGGTCGGGGGGACGCCAGCCCACCAAAGTGCAAGGGGATTGGGAGGGTTGGATCAGACGGCGGCCGGTTCGACGGCCGGTTCGGGGACCGACGCCGGGACCGGCTCGAGGGCCAGATCCAGGACCTCGTCGATGGTGGTCACCAGCTTGACGTCGACCAGCTCCCGCACGTCGGCCGGTACGTCGTCGACGTCCTGGGCGTTGCCCTGGGGCAGCAGCACGGTCCTGATGCCGGCCCGGTGGGCGGCCAGCACCTTCTGCTTGACACCACCGATGGGTAGCACCTTGCCCTGGAGAGTGATCTCACCGGTCATGGCCACATCGGGGCGCACCCGGCGCCCGGTCACCAGGCTGACCAGGGCCGTGGTCATGGTGATACCGGCGGACGGGCCGTCCTTGGGCACGGCGCCGGCCGGGAAGTGGACGTGGATGCGCCGATCCTTGGGGAACGACAGCCCTTGATGCTCCAACTGCATCGCCACCAGGGACCGCACGATGGAGGCCGATTCCTTCATGACGTCTCCCAACTGGCCGGTGAGGATGGGTTCACCCTCGCCCTTGACCAGGGCGGTCTCGACGAACAGCACGTCGCCACCGGCCCCGGTCACGGCCAGACCGGTGG
>JAHEJM010000040.1:0-11385 GCA_024638815.1 Acidimicrobiales bacterium
TGGCCGGGGCCGCCGCCTACATCGCCATCGGCTCCACCGCCAACTTCCTGCGGGACGGGGGCTACGTGCGCGACATCGCCTGGCTGCTGGCCGTCTCCCTGGCCCTGTCCGCACTGTTCGGCTATCTGGCAGGTATCGCCACGGTCGTGGTCCGATCCTGGCCGTCACCGCCGCCATGGGTATGGGGGCCACTGCGAACCGCGCCCCTTTCGGTGACACCGGGGCGAGTCGGAGTGGGACCGAGCTGGACCCTGACCGCCTCGACCCTGGCGGCGGCGGTGACCACCGGCTTCGTCACCCTGGTCGTGGGGTCGGGGCGAAGCATCGCCCTCGACATCGACCGTCCCATCGCCCGATGGTTCGCCGAGGCCGAGTGGATGAGCCGACTGGACCTGATCGACCCCTTCGGGGGAACCATCATCTCCATCATGTTCGTCGCCCTTATCGGCATGTCGGCCTTCCGCTGTCGGGTCATGGCCATCACCTTTCCCCTGGCCTTTGTGGTGGCCTGGAGCTCGGGGGGGATTCTGCGGATGATCGTGGAGCGACCGCGCCCCCTCGATCCGCTCAGCGATCGGTCGTTCCCCAGCGGTCACCTGATCCAGGCCGTCTTCATCGCCGGACTCGTGCCTCTCGCTCTCCACGTCCTGTTCGGCGATCGTCGCCTGTCCACCCTGAGCCGGGGGGTGCTGACCATCGGTGTGATCGTCACCGGCATGTTTCGACTGCACCGACAGGATCACTGGCCGCTGGACGCCCTGGCCAGTGTGACTCTTGGCCTGACCGTGGTTCTCGGCGTGCATTGGGTCATGGCCCACAGCAGCTTGCACCGGGGTTGCCCATCGTGCCACTGGTCCCGCCATCCACACGACATCAGATGGAGCCGGGGACTGATCACCTTTCCACCCTGGGTGGCTCGACGGCTCGAGTGGGCCGGGTTCTTCTCGGCCCTCGGCGCCGCCGCCCTGCTGGCCGTCGCCACCGTGATCATCGGCCTCCCCGCCGACCCCGAAGGGTACGGATTCGGTTCGTCCATCTCGACTCCGGTCCAGATCGGCATGGCGGCGCTGATGGCACTGGCCGCGCTGGTGGCGTTGCGGTGGAGGGCACCAGCCGCCATTCTGATGGCCATCTCGGCCGCCGCCCTCGGGCTGTTCGCCTCGGTCGAGTACCGCCCCCTCTGGGCCATCACGCTGACCGGGATGCTGCTCGTTCCCGCCATTCTGACCTGGCTGGCGTGGCAGCCCCGGGAGACACTGGGCCGGATCACCGCCCTGGCGGCGGCAACGGCAACGCTGATCGCCGGTACGGGCTTCGGCGCCGTCGAGATCTACGACCACTACTTCGGTCCCACCCACCCGGACTCGACGGCGTCCGGTCTCGACTCCTACGCCGACTGGCTGTGGCTGGGCGGTGTCGGCTCCGACACCGCCACCGTGGTGGCCGGCGGGCTCGATGCCGACGAGCAGGTTGTGCTGCGCTACCAACCGGTGGAGGCCCATGGCGGCGGGGCGGACCAAACACTGGTGAACCGGGCCGACACCCTGGGTGTGGCCCGGTTCATATTGTCCGATCTCACACCTGACAGCGAGTACGGCTACCGAGTGCTCGAGGCCGATGCCGAAAACGCGGAGGCGGCGGGGGAGCTCGCCGCCGAGGGCTCCGACCCGGACTTCGACGCCGTTTTCACCACCATGGACGCCGGCCCCCACGATCTGACCGTAGCCGTCGCCTCCTGTGCCCGTACCGCGTCCAACGGTGCGGTGTACGACGCCATCGTCGCCGCCGAGCCCGATCTGTTCCTCGCCGTTGGCGACCTTCACTACGGCAATCTCGAGTCCACCGACCCCGTCGACCACGTGAACGCCTACGGCCGTTCCCTGCGACAGCCGGGACAGGCCGCCCTGTTCAGTTCGATCCCCACCGCCTATGTGTGGGACGACCACGACTTCGGCCCCAATGATTCCGACGGCACATCCCCGTCCCGGGAGGCGGTGTCGGTGGCCTACCGGGCCGCGGTGCCCAACTACGGTGTCGATCCGTCCCCCGAGGCGTCGATCGCCCAGGCCTTCACCGTGGGTCGGATCCGGTTCGTGCTCACCGACACCCGATCCAAACGAGTCGGCGACACCATGCTGGGTGAGCAGCAGCTCCAATGGCTGATCGACGAGCTGACGAGCTCGGCCGCCGACCACGCACTGGTGGTGTGGGCCAATCCCACACCGTGGATCGGCGCCGGAAGACCGGGCGCCGATGACTGGTCGGCCTATCCCGACGAGCGTCAGGCCGTGGCCGACGCCCTGGCCCGGGCCGGCGTCGAGAACCTGGTCATGGTCAGCGGTGACGCCCACATGGTGGCCATCGACGACGGCACGAACAGCGACTACGCCTCCATCGACGGACCATCCGACGGTGCAGGATTCCCGCTCCTGCACGCCGCCGCCCTCGACCGGCCGGGGTCGGTGAAAGGCGGCCCCTACAGTCACGGCGCCTTTCCCGGGTTCGGCCAGTTCGGTCTGGTCCGGATCGTCGACGACGGCGGCCCCACCATCGATGTGCGTTTGAGCGGCCACACCTGGCAGCATGAGGAGCTGGTGCATCTCGAACTCACCATCGACGTGCCGCCCGGGGTTTCCCGGTGACGGTTGTGGCCGCCCCGATCATCGTGGCCCATCGGGCCGGCAATCGGCCCGACACCGCGGCGCTGGAGGCGACCAGGGCCGACGTCGTGGAACTCGATGTCCATGTCTTCCGGGGTCGGGTCGAGGTTCGACACGAGAAGGTTCTGCGGCCCACGGCGAGGCTGTGGGAGAAGTGGCACCTGCTGCCGGCCGGGGTCGAGGTGCACGGCATCGAGGAGATTCTGGCCGCAGTGGCTCCGGACACACCCCTGATGCTCGATCTCAAGTGCTTCACCCGGGCTGCCGCCCGCCGGATCCGGGCCTCGGTGCCCGACGCCCATCCGTTGCTTGTGTCGTCCCGGGCCTGGTGGGTGCTACCGGTCTTCGCCGACCGGCCGGGGACGTCCCTGCTCCGCAGCTGCGGCAACCGGTTGCAGCTGTGGCTGGTCGACTGGCTACCGGGACTGGGACCGTCGGTCGGGGTGACCGTGCACGAACGACGCCTCGACCAGGCGGAGATCACCCGGCTCCGGGCCGGGACCGGCTTGCTGTTCACCTGGGGTGTGACGAGCCGGATGCGGGGCGACGAGCTGCTGCAGGCCGGTGTGGCCGGGTTGATCGTCGACAACGTGGAACCGTGGCTCGACGTCGATGGTCGGCCGGTTCCCGACTGCGGCTGACCGGCGTGCGTTGACCGATCTCGAGCGGAATGAGCCGCCCTGTCCCCCTGATCGGCTCAAGATGGTTTGAGATCGGCCGATTTGGGTACTGTTCCCTTTGGTTACCCGATGGTAAGTAATCAGCGCTAACGTGAATAGCCACATCCTTGAAACCGCAGAACCAGCCCTGCGGCCTCCACGAAAGGCAGGATGTCCCCTGAGCCCCCTCCACCTCCCCGACACACTGGTCCTGCCCGGACTGCGGTCGACGATTCGGCACGCCGTGCCCAATGTCATCGAGGGAAAGCTCATCCCGGTGGCACTCTTCATCGGCCTTCTCCATATCCAGGGTACGACGTGGGCCCTGCTGGGCGCCCTTGCCTTCTCGCTCGCCTCATTGGGTCGGCGCGTGCTACGTCGGGAGTCCCCATCGGGCCTGCTGATCCTCACCACGGTGGGATTCGTGGCCCGCACCATCGCCGCCCTGGCCACCGGTAGCCTGCTCATCTACTTCCTGCAGCCCACCGTTGCCACCGCCCTCGTGGCCCTCACCTTCCTCGGTTCGGTGTGGATCGGCAAACCTCTGGCCGAGCGCCTGCTCATGGATGTCTGCCCGGTCGACGATTCGGCTCGATCACACCCTGGCCTCCGTCAGTTCCTGTCCCACGTTTCCCTTTGGTGGGGTTTCACCAGCGCAGTGAACTTCGGTGTCACGCTGTGGGTGTTGCTCGACCATTCGCCGACCACATTCCTGCTGGTCAAGTCGGTGCTGGGACCGATCACGACCACCGTCACCCTGTTGGTGGCCGGCATCTGGTTCCGCAGCCACATGGCTCGATCCGGTGTACATGTCGTGTTCGCCGACGCCCGGCCGGCGCCCGCCATCTGAGTGCTCTGACCACCCGGCGAACTCGGACTCACCCCAGACCCGGCGTCGGTCGGCGCCTCTCCCCGTCGTCTACTCCTCGGCCCACGCCCGCTCGGTGACGGCCCCGTCCAGCTCGTGCTTCTCCCGGCGCTCTGCTTGACTGACCGAGGTTCCTCTGGCGTCGGAGTACCGGCTCTCTCCTGATCCGACGTCCCTGAAAGATATCTGAGGGCCGGGGTTGCAGAGCGATCCCGGCAACCTGCTCGGCTCGGTCATGTTGGAGGTACCGCCACCCGTTTCCGCTCGTCGACCTGGTGCCGGGGCCGATCACCACCACGGTCGCCCTGCTGGTCACCCGCCTCCGGTTCCCCAGCCACGCGGCGTGATCCGGCGTGGGCGACGCGCTCGCCGACTCCCGACCGCCGCCTACAGTCCAAGGGCTTCGATCGCTCGGCGAACTCGGTCTCGTCCTCGGCCCCGTCGGTGACGTCGGGCCCCGCTTGACGATTGCGTCGAAACCGCTCGACACTGAGCCCGCTGAGCGCCACCAACCCGCCGATGATGATGTCGAACACCCAGTGATTGGCGGTGGCCACCACGGCGAAGGCCATGGCCATCGGCATGACGATGGCGGCAACGTGGGTGAAGGTATGTTTCGAGCGTTTGGCCCAGATGACACCGACCAGCAGATTCCAGCCGAAATGAAGGCTGGGCACGGCGGCGTACTTGTTGACCAGCCCCGGCGGTTGAAGCACCCGGTACGACTCCGACCGCATGGTGACGGTGTCCATGTATTCGGCCGCGAACAGCCGGGGCGGGGCAACGGCGAACAACACGAAGATCAGCAGACCGATACCCCCCGAGATGAACAGGGCGTTGCGTAGCTCGTAGAAGTCGGGGCGGTGGCGCACCGCCAACCACGTCAGGGTGGCGATAACCACCGGCCAGTGACCCCAGATGTAGATCCAGTTGGCCAGCGTCACCGCCCAATCGTGATCGGCGATGAGTCCTTGGAGTTCGAGCTCGATGTCGATGCCCATCAGTTTCTCGAGCCGGAGCACGCGGGCCGCGTTTTTGTGGGCCTCTATGAAGCTACTCTCGGTCACGCCGCGCACACCGAAGTAGGCGAGAATGGCCAAGGTGATCAGCACCACCTGACGGCCGATGAAGGTGACAATACTTCGCACAGTTACTTCATATGACATTTCCGTTACCTTGTCCAAGGGTCCTTGGACCTTATCCGTCACTCGTTTGCTCAGGCCCGCCATCTGCTCCGCCGCCCGCCATATCGACAGTAGCCGCCCCGTCGAGAGGACGACGCCGAATACGGCCCCGACCATGGCCGCGATCAGCAGCACCCGGAGCACGACCGTCCACGGAATCGGGCCGTCATCAAAGGAGAACGGGAAGATCTGGAACAGGCGCACCGTGGCCGCAAGTCCGGCAAGGGTGGCGAGCACATCGGCCAGGCTCACGAACCAGGACGGCGAGAACCAGAGGCGCACGATGTTGCCGAAAAGCGAGACCACCAGTGCCAGCGTGATGAACGCCGAGAGCCGGTCGATCTCATCGGTCAGAAACGACAAGGTGGACGGATTGAGATAGCGAATGACGGCGATCAGCACCACGGCGTTGGCAAGAGCCACGGTGGGGGCCAGCCAGCCGAAGGAGAACCAGTTCGCGGTGGCCGATCGGATATCGGCCATCACGTCATCGCGGTACTGTCCGTGACCAGGGTGTCCGGGCTGGGCCATATCCCCAGCCCATCATGGCGACGTCGATTCCGAAAGGGTCGGAAGTCCTCCACAAGGGCCCTTCGGCCCTGCCCGTCGGCACCGCCGGGTGCGATGATGAGGGGTGGCGCATGGAGGATTGATCATGTCAGAGACAAGCAAGGACACCAGCCGGGTGGGAAATGGCTCCGATGCCACCTCGGCCTCGGCCATGGAGTCGGTACTGACCACGATTCGGGCCACCCGCGATGCCATGACAGTGGGCAGGGTGTTCGGTGACCCCTACCAGATCGAGGGCGTCACCGTCATCCCCGTGGCCCGGGTACGGGGCGGAGCCGGCGGCGGTGCCGGTGAGGGCAGCGGCCCCGACACCGAGACCACGACGCAAGACGGATCCGATGCCACCGTCGATCCCGGCGCCAACCGTGAAGGCAGCGGGCTCGGGGCCGGCTTCGGACTAATGGCCGTCCCGGTCGGCGTGTACGAGATCCGGGACCGGGAAACCGTCTGGAAGCCGGCGGTCGACGTCAACCGCCTGATCAGGGGATTTCAGGTCCTGGCCGCCATCATCGCCGTTTGCCTCACCCTCATTCGCCTTCGACAGTCGTGAGTAGCATGGGAGCCGTGCAGCCCCTCGAGGCCGACGGCGACCAGGCCTGGGACAGCCGGGAACCGGTCGGGCTGACGTCGTCGGAGGTCCAACGCCGTCGACTGGCCGGGCAGACCAACACAATCGAGCTGAAGACCAGTCGATCGGTGGCCGACATCATCCGGGCCAATGTTTTGACCCGGTTCAACGCCATCATCGTGGCACTGCTCGTGGTGGTGCTCGTGTACGGTGACCCCATCGACGCCATGTTCGGCATCGTGATGGTCTTCAACAGCCTGATAGGAATCGTCCAGGAGGTCCGGGCCAAGCGAAGCCTCGACGCCCTACGGGTGCTGGTCGTGCCCGAGATCGGCGTGTACCGGGACGGACAGCGGCGAACCGTGGGTCCGGCCGACCTCGTCCTGGGCGATGTGCTCCATCTCGAATCGGGCGACCAGATACCCGTGGACGGTCCGGTGATCGACTCCCGGGGCCTCGAGGTCGACGAATCGGCCCTCACCGGCGAATCGGTGCCAGTGGACAAACCGACCGGCTCCGAGGTGCTGAGCGGCAGCTATGTGGTGGCCGGGTCGGCCGTGGTCGAGGCAGGGAAGGTCGGGGCCGACAGTTGGGTCAACCAACTGACCAGGGAGGCCAAGGGATTCGTGCTCACCCAATCCGAGTTGCGGACCGGCATCCACCGCCTGCTCGGGGTGGTGGCGTGGCTGCTGCCACCGCTGTCGGCGCTGTTGCTGTGGAGTCAGTTGCGCAGCGAGTCCAGCCTGGCCGACGGGATGATCTCGGCCACCGCCGGGGTGGTGTCGCTGGTTCCGCAGGGTCTGGTGTTGCTCATCAGCATGGCCATGGCCGTCGCCGTCATCCGTCTGTCCCGCAATCAGGTCGTGACCCAGGAGCTGGCGGCGGTGGAGGGACTGGCCCGGGTCGACACCCTGTGTGTGGACAAGACGGGAACGCTGACCACGGGGCGACTCACCGTGGACACCGTCGAGGTGGTCGACGATGCCTGGTCCGATGCCGAGCTGAGCGAGGGACTGTCGGCCCTGGTCGAACTGGAGTCGGCCCGTTCCGCCACCACCGAGGCCATCACCGCCGCCGTGGGGCCCGGGCCGGGCTGGACGGTGTCGGAGGTTGTGTCCTTCTCCTCGGTTCGCAAGTGGAGCGCCGCCCGGTTCGACGACCACGGGGCGTGGATTCTCGGCGCCCCCGAGATCCTGCTCGACGCCACCCGGCGACGACTTCCGTCCCGTGCTGCCGCCGATCGGATCCAGCACCGGGTCGACGAGTTGACAGCCGGAGCCCAGCGGGTGTTGCTGGTGGCGTGGGCCGAGGGCGACCTGAGCGACGGCCTGAGCCGCGAGTCGCTGCCGGTCGACATCGCCCCCGTCGGGCTCATCGCCCTCAAGGAGGAGGTGCGACCCGATGCCGCCGCCACGATGGAGTACTTCCGCCGCCAGAACGTCGAGGTCCGGGTCATCTCGGGTGACAATCCGAGGACGGTGACCGCGGTTGCGGCCGAGATCGGCATTCCCGGCGCCGACCGGTACGTCGACATGCGGACCGTGACCTCCATCGCCGACATTCCCCCCGACACCGTGGTCTTCGGCCGGGTTCTACCGGAACAGAAACGTGATCTGGTCCGGTTCCTCCAGGAGCAGGGCCACACCGTGGCCATGACCGGAGACGGCGTCAACGACATCCCGTCACTCAAGGTGTCGGACATCGGAATCGCCATGAACACCGCCACGCCGGCCACCAAGGCCGCGGCCCAGCTGGTCCTGCTCGACGGTCGCTTCGACCGACTGCCGGTGGTGGTGGCCGAGGGTCGACGGGTCATCGCCAACATGGAGCGGGTCTCGTCGCTGTTCATCACCAAGACGGTGTACGCCTCGTTGCTGATCGTAACCGTGAGCCTGGCCGTCATCCCCTTCCCGTTCCTGCCCCGGCACCTGAGCCTGATCGCCGCCGCCACCATCGGCATCCCGGCCTTTGTCCTCAGCTTCCGGGCCTCGAACGAGCCGTGCCGCCCGGGCTACCTGCGACGGGTTCTACGGTTCTCCATCCCGGCCGGCATCGTGGCCGCCACCGCAACCCTGGCCGCCTATTGGGGGGTGCGGTCACCGCTGAGCGACGCCACCCTCGACCAGGCCCGCACGGCGGCCACCATCACCCTGACCCTGACCGGGCTGTGGCTCGTGTACCGGTTGGTCCGACCGATTGACGCCGTGAGCGGTGGGTTGTTGATGGTCCTGGCCGCCGGGTTCGGGGCCCTGCTGGTGCCCTCGCCGCTGTCGGAGTTCTACGCCCTGCCCCTGCCCCCGGTCCGGGTGCTGGCGGTGATCGTGGGTGTGTTGATGCTGATCATCGCCGCCCTCGAGGTGTTGCTGGCGGTCATGGACCGGTATTCGCTGGTCGACCGCTGGCTGGGCGAGTCGGCGCCGCGTACTCACGAACGGCGGCCGACACGAACGGGAGCGGGCACCGCGAGCAGCTGACGGCCCGAGCCCCTCGTCTCAGGCGTCGGCGTACATGGAGTCGAGCACGTCCATGTTCTGCTGCTCGACCACCCGGCGCTTGATCTTCATCGACGGAGTGAGCTCACCGGTTTCCACCGAGAACTCGGCGGGCAGGATGGACACCTTCTTGATGCTCTCATACGAGGCCAGTTCCGAATTGGCCTTGTCCACCGCGGCCTCCACCAGCTTGATCATCTCCGGGTGTTCGGCGATCACGGCCGGGTCGTTCTCCACCCCCTGCTCCTCGGCCCAATGACCCACCGCATCGGGATCGAGGGTGACCACGGCCACGCAGTACTTTCGCCGGTCACCGTGGACCAGGGCATTGGAGATGTAGGGCGAGGCCGACTTGATCAGACCTTCGATCTTGGTCGGAGCCACATACTTGCCGCCCGAGGTCTTGATCAGCTCCTTCTTGCGGTCGGTGATGCGGAGATAGCTCTCGTCGTCCAACTCACCGATGTCGCCGGTGTAGAGCCAGCCGTCCTGAAGGGTCTGGGCCGTCTCGTCGGGCAGGCCGTGGTAGCCCCGCATGATGCCCCGGCTCCTCAACAGGATCTCGCCGTCCTCGGCGATCTTCACCTCGGTACCGGGCAGGGGTGGGCCGACGGTACCGAACTTGGGCTTGTCCGGAGGGTTGACGAAGGTCGAAGCCGCCGACTCGGTCAGCCCGTAGCCCTCGAGCACGGTGAGACCGGCGGCGTCGAAGAACTCGATCAGATCCTGGGACAGCGGAGCCGAGCCGGAGATGAAGTAGCGGACCCGACCACCGAAACGATCCCGCAGCTTGGCGAACACCAGACGGTCGGCGATCTTGTGCTCCAGAGCCAGCGCCCGACCCATCGTCCCCTCGGCCTTGCGCTTGGAGGCGGTGGCCCCCACCCGGACGGCCCAGTTGAAGATGGCGGCCTTGGCCCCGCCCTCGGCCTTCACCGAGGACACGGCCACATTGTGGACCTTCTCGAAGATACGAGGAGCGGCGGCCATGAGCGTGGGACGGATCTCGGCCAGGTTCTCCACGATCTTGTCCACTCGACCGTCGATGGCGGTCTCCACCCCGGCGTCGATCATCAGAATCTCGAGCACCTTGCCCATCGAATGGGACAGCGGCAGCCACAGGAAGTGCAGGTCGTCCGACCGCAGGATGTCGAGGCGGGACGAGCCCTCGGCCGCATACAGCCAGTTGTCCTGGGTCAGCTCCACGCCCTTGGGCCGACCGGTGGTGCCCGAGGTGTAGATGAGTGTGGCCAGGTTGTCGGGCCCGATGGAGTCGACGATGGCGTCGATCTCGTCGACGGAGCCGGCGCCCTGCTCGGCCAGGTCGTCAAGGGTGGGCACGCCCTCGATCGAGCCTTCGATCAATACCAGCTTGGTGTCGTCGTGAAGCTGGTCCCGAACCTCGGCGATCTTGTTGTACTGGTCCTCGTTCTCGACGATCACCACCCGACTGCCGGAGTCGGTGATGATGAAGGCGCACTCCTCGGCGGTGTTGGAGGGATAGACGGTGGTGGTGGCACCACCGGCGGCCAGTATGGCCAGATCGGCCACCACCCACTCGTAGCGGGTGGAGCACAGCAGGGCCACCCGATCCTCGTTCTCCACGCCCAGCGCTCGAAGGCCACCCGCCACCTTTCGGGCCCGGTCGTGCAACTCACGCCAGGTGACGGTGCGCCAACCTCCGCCGTCGGGGAAACGGAAGGCGGCGCCGTTGGGGGTTTCCTCGGCCCGGAACTGGAGAAGTTCGGGAATGGACCGGACCGTACGCTCCTGAAGGATGTGGCTCATAGTTGCTACTGTATTGCAGCCGGACCGGATTTCCGGCCGAACTCGACGTTCAGGCAAAGAACCACCGGCAGTGATCGCTCCCGGGCCCGATTTGGTGACCGGCATTGGCGACTTGCGATGATGTGTCCTGTGAATACCGTTGGGCGAGAACTCGATCTACCGAACATTGTCCTGCCGGACCGGCTCAGGCGGAGCCTCGTTGCCCTTGTTGGGCTTGTGATCCTGTTCAAGGTGGCCCCGGCGGTGCTGCGACTCATCGTTTGGCGTACGCATTGGCAACCGGGCATCGACTTCTTCCGCCGCTACAACAAGATCTTCGAGAACCCGAGGACACTGAAGGTTGCCGGCCGGCCGGGGGAGCCGATGACGGTGGTTCATCACAAGGGCCGCAAGTCCGGCAGGGAATACGCAAATCCGGTGTGGGCGGAACGGGTCGGGGAGTCGTTCTACATCCAACTGCCCTACGGCACAGAGGTTGACTGGTGCCACAACGTCCTGGCGAACGACGGCTGCGCCCTCGAAAACGACGGAGTGCGCTACGACGCTGTCACTCCAACAATCGTCCCGGCAGCGGACGCGGTACCACTCCTACCGCC
>JAHEJM010000040.1:11485-34021 GCA_024638815.1 Acidimicrobiales bacterium
CCTCACCGGCGATGATCAGGGTGGGCGCCTGGATCAGGGCGAGCATCTCCGGCGGGGTGCCGGGATGGCCGAACACCTGTTGCAACATCGGTGCCGCCTCGGTCACCAGTAGCGCCATGAAGCGCTGCCGCCACCGCTCCCGGTCTTCTTGGCGCGTCGGGTCGGACATGAAGGTCGGACCGAACATGTTCCCCATGACCTGCTCGGTCACGGGCCGCCGCAACGCGGTGCCGGCCGGTCCCAGCAGTCGGCTGACACGCACCATTGCGATCATCATGTTGACCTGCCGCAGATCGGCCCGGGACAGGCGTCGCGTGGTGAGCCCGAGCAGGACCAGTGAGCGGACGCGATCGGGTTGGCGGGCCGCCAGACGGACGCCGACGAATCCGCCGATCGATGAACCGACCCAGTGGCACGTCTCGACGCCCAGCTGGTCCAACAGCGCCACTGCGTCGTCGTAGAGCCCCTCGGTTCCCAGCAGGTCCGGTGATGGCTGGGGGGTTCCGAAACCGCTGTCGCCCTGACCACGGTGGTCGTAGGTGAGACACCGGTAATGGCGGCTCAGCGCGGCGATGGGAGCGTCGAACAACGCACGGTTGGTGAAGGGGTTCGGCGAGAACACAACCGTCTGTGTGCCGCTGCCGACCTCTTCGACCCGCAGCCCGGTGCCGTTCACCGAGGCGGTCCACTCCCGGCCCTTTCGTTCTGACCTCGGTTCCGTGGCCACGACGTCCTCCAGGCTGATCATCTCACCCTGGGTCATGACCTTCCAGGGCCCAAGGTCACTCAGGCCGCGACACGGTGGCCACCGCCTCGGCCACCAGTTCGACGGCCCGGACGGCGATGGCCTCGGTGGTGCGCTGGCTGAGGAAGGCGAACCGGATCACGAACCGGTCGTGGATGGTGGTGGACGAGACGTGAACCTCACCCGAGTTGTTCAGGTATCGGAAGATGCGTTCGGTGACGGCGTCACCAACCGAGGGATCGGGGGCCGACGACCGGAAGGCCACAATCGAGAGCTCTGGTTCGACCGCCAACTCGATGCCGTCGATGTCCCGCAACCGGTGGGCGGTCCGATCGGCCAGATCGAGCATGTGGTCGAGTTCGTCCCGGAACCGGTTCACGCCGTGGAGGTTGAGGGCCAGCCACAGCGGCAGGCCACGGTTGGGTCGGGTCAGTTCGGGGCCCATGGAGAAGTAGAGGGGCAGCACCTGGCCGTCGCCGGGGAGCCGGCGCTCGGTCACATCCTGCATGTAGGCGCCCCGGCCTTCGTGGGCGGCAACCAGGGAGGCGGTGTCCCGCACCACCAGACCCCCGATGCCGAAGGGCAGGAACAGCGACTTGTGGGCATCCACGGTGATGGAGTCGGCCCGCTCGATGCCGCCGAACCGGGCCCGGCCCCGTTCGGTCAGAGCAAAAAAGCCACCGTAGGCGGCATCGATGTGGTACCAGGCCCCGTGCTCGTGGGCCAGCTCGGCGCATCGGGCCAGGGGATCGACGGTGCCGGTGTCGGTGGTGCCGGCGGTGGCCACGATCATCATCGGGGCCAGGCCGGACGCCCGGTCGGCGGTCAGCATCTCGGCCAGACGGTCGGTGTCGAGTCGAAGTTGGCCGTCGGCCGGTACATGGCGGACCCGATCGGGGTGGATGCCGGCGATGTGGGCCGCCTTGGCCACCGAATGATGGGAGCGTTCCGAGGTGTAGATGACGCCATGGTCGAATCGGCCGTCGTGGGTGGCGTCGGTCCGAGCCTCGGTTGTGCCGTCGAGGACACTGTCGGGGCTCCCGTCGGCCAACCGGGACCGGGCGGTGACCACGGCGGTCAGGTTGGCCATCGAGCCACCGGACAGCAGTAGACCACCGGCCGTCGGCGGCAGGTCGAACAGCGAGGCGATCCAGCCGATGACCGACTGCTCCATGGCCACCGAGCCGGGGGCGGCGTGAGAGCCGCTGGTGTAGCGGTTGGTGACGGCCCCGAGCAGGCTGCCCCACGCCGCGGTGGTCAAGGCGCCGCTGGGGATGTAGGACAGGAACCGGCCCGAGGCGGTGTCGAACCCCGAGTCGAGCATGGGCTCGATGGACTCCATCACCGCCGCCAGGTCCCGGCCGTGTTGTGGCGGAGCCTGGAGCAGCCCGAGCAGGTCGTCGGTGTCTCCCGGCCCGAGGGCTACCGGGATCGGGCTGGGATCGGCGGTTCGCCGCCGGACGAACTCGAGCACGGCCCGAGCCAGGGCCTGCTGCTGCTCGGGGTTGGGTTCGAGGGGAAGGCCGACGGAATCGGGGCCACCGGAGGGTGTCGTATCCACGCCAGTTGATGGTACGGCCCGTGCCAAGCCTTGACCCTCCCAGCCTTCACCCTCCCCTGCCTTGACCCTCCCCGGCACCGAAAGGGGTCGCCGGCCCGCCAAAGCGATGAGTGGGGGTGGTGTCGGGCCGCGGAGTTCAGAAGACGATGATGCCGCGGACGTTGTGGCCGGCGTGGAGGTCGTCGTAGCCCCGATTGATGTCCTCGAGGCGGTAGCGGGTCGTGATGAGCTCGTCCAACAGGAGCCGGCCCGAGCGGTACAGCTCGAGCATGAGGGGGATGTCGGTCAGCGGGTTGGACTCCCCGAACACGGAACCCTGGATGCGCTTCTGGTACAGGGTGAGCTCCCGGGCGTTGACGGCCACCTCGGTATCGGCCCGGCCCAACGCGGTGACCACCACGGTGCCGGCCTTGCGCACGGCGTCGAAGGCGGCCCGGACATGGTCCTGTTCCAGCACCCCGGTGCAGATGATGGCCGAGTCGGCGCCCTGGCCGTTGGTGACGGAGCGGGCGAGGTCGATGGCCTCGTTCATGGTGGCGTAGGTGTGGGTGGCTCCCACCTGGGACGCCACCTCCCGCTTCAGGGTCACCGGGTCGACGGCCACGATGTGGGTGGCTCCGGCGTGGCGGGCACCCTGCACGGCGTTGGCCCCGATGCCGCCGGTGCCCATGACGATCACGGTGTGACCGGGTTCGATCCCGGCCGAGTTGACGGCCGAGCCCCAGCCGGTGCCCACCCCGCATCCGGTCAGGCATGCCGCCTCCAGATCGAGGTCGGGTTCGACCTTGACCGCCGCGGTCGCGTCGACCAGGGTGTGGCGGCTGAAGGTGGCCAGCCCACACATCTGGGCCACCGGCTCGCCGTCGAGCTGCAACCGGTAGGAGCCGTCGGCCCGAGTGCCGTCGCGCAGGAACCGGCCCATGTCACACAGGTTCTGCTGTCCGGTGGAACACCAGCGGCACCGGCCGCACACCGGCAGGAACGACAACACCACGTGGTCACCCGGTGACCAGCCGGGGGTGTTGGGGCCTACCTCGACCACCACTCCCCCACCCTCGTGGCCACCGGCGAAGGGAAAGCGGGCGACAGGGGTGTCGCCACAGGCGTAATGGTCGTCGGAGTGGCACAGCCCGGCCGCCACCATCTCCACCACCAGCTCACCCTGGCGGGGATCCTCCAACTCCAGCTCGGCCAACTCCCACCGACCGGGCGCTTCGGTCAGTACCGCTCCCGTTGTTTTCATGCCCTTCAGTTTCGCCCACGGCACACGGGCTCGGCCATCCCGCCGGGACGAGATGCTCGTCGCTGCCGACAGCGTCGGTCGGGTTCGTCCGGTGCCGGCACGCATGGCATCGGTAAGCGATGAGTCAGAGATTCCCGCACATCTTTCCCAGCGTTGGCGCTCGGCCCAGATCTGGAGTCGACCGCTGGATTGGCACCCGATCACTGCCCGGGGATCGTCGACGGTAGGTGTAGCGCCGAAGGAACGAGGCCAACGCTTCGGGACGAGCCCCGGGCACATCGGCCGCGGCCTCGATGGCCAGACCGGCCAGGCGACTGCAGGCGGACGCGATCTCCGGATCATGGAGTCCAGTCATGGCCGCTTGAACCGGGGAGACGTGGGGCACGAAATCGGATATCCGGCACGCCGACGACGCCTTGGCGACGCCGGCGACCATGGTGGCCACGGCGTCGATGTGGCGGAGATCGACAGCGTCGATACACCGGATCTCCATCCACCGCCTGGGCCTCACGTCAGGAAACAGGGTGGTCAAGTGGTAGGCGAAGTCGTCATCGGTCGGCGCCCGGCCAACCGGTCGAGAATCGGCGATCCAGTCGGCGAACGACATTCGAGACGGAGCCCGGCGCCATGGCGTTGCCTCCGAGCTCTCGGCCTCACCGATGCCGGTACCGCGGATCACGACCACGGGCGCCCCGAGGGCGAACTCGGCATAGCCCTCCAGGCCCCGTTCGGGCCATACCGGCCCGGTTCGGGCCGGATCGAGTGCCAGCCAGCACCCCTGACGTAGCGACCACCACTTCCGGCCGAGGCTGTCAACCCCGGGGGAGTTGGCGAACATGGCGGTCAGGATCGGACTCACCCACCACAGGGTGTTCCATTGGTGAAGCGGATCGTCGACACAGTTGTTGATGTTGACCTGGAGCGAGGCCGTGTTGCTCATCATCCATCGGCCGGCCGGGGAATACGAGTCGAGCTGCGCTTCCATGTGGCGATAGCGAGGATGGCTGACGACCCGGCACGGGTCTCGTTGCAGGTCGATGGCGTCCACCGATGTGCGTATTCCGGCCTGTGTCAGGGCATCGTCCACGACGGCCAGATCGCGAAGCAGCGCATCGCACGCCTGATCCACTGCGGGGTGTGGCGAGGTCGAGATCTCCACCGCACCGCCGGGCTCGAACGAGATTCGTCCCTGAGCCGGCAAGAGGACCTTGGCGAGCGCCTGCCGGAGCTGGTCGAGGCTCGGGCGGGCTCGGCCGTCGACTCGGGTGAACAGTTCGAGTTCCAAGCCGACTCGAAAGTCCGTCCCGGCTCGAAAGAGGTCGGCCACCGCGTCGCGACAGGAGGCCGTGGTCGCCGGTTCACCAGCCTCGCTCAATCGGCACACCCCTTCTGGATAGATTCTTTACTAACTTTCTTGGTAATCTTCTTTGACCCTAAACTATTTGGGCGCTAACGTAAATCCATCCATCGACAGACACGACCATCGACAGATGGTACAGGAAGAGGGAAACAGCCATGCCAGGTCCTCTTGACGGAATCCGCATCATTGACCTTTCCAGCATGCTCTCGGGGCCGTACGCCACGGATGTACTCGGCGATCTGGGAGCCGACGTCATCAAGGTCGAGGTTCCCGGCGTCGGTGACCACACGCGAGCCTTGCAGAACCGCTCCAAAGGGATGAGTTCGATGTTTCTCAACATCAATCGCTCAAAGCGGTCGATCACCATCAACCTCAAGGACGCGCAGGGTAAGGAGGTCCTGCTCGACCTCTACAGCAGCGCCGACGTGGTGGTGCAGAACTTCCGGCCGGGCGTCGTCGACCGTCTCGGCGTCGGCTACGAAGCGGCGCGAGCGGTGAAAGAGGACATCATCTTCTTGTCGATCAGCGGCTTCGGTCAATCCGGCCCCTACGCCGGACGCCGGGTCTACGACCCCATCATCCAGGCCTTGTCCGGTCTCACCACTCTTCAGGCCGGAAGCGACGACGCCCGTCCCAAGCTGCTGCGCACCATCCTGCCTGACAAGCTCAGCGCCATAACGGCATCAAAGACCATTCTTGCCGCCCTGATCGCCCGCGAACGTCAGGGCGTCGGTCAACACATCGAGCTGTCGATGATCGATTCCATTCTTTCGTTCCTGTGGGCATCGGACATGGGGGCCTACACCTTCGCCGACCGGGAGATCGAACCGGCCGAGGCGGCCAGCTTCATCGACCTCATCTACGAGGCATCCGACGGCTACCTCACCGTGTCGACCATGAGCGACAAGGAGTGGGGTGCCTTCTGCCGGGCCACCGATCAGGAACACCTCATCACCGATCCCCGATTCGACAGCCCGTCCGCCCGCGACAAGCACGTCAACGAGCGTCTACAGATCATCCAGGACACCATTGCCACCCGCACCGTGGCGGAGTGGCTGGCGACCTTCGAGCACTGCGAGGTCCCATGCGCCCCGGCTCTGACCCGGGCCGAGGTCATCGAGGATCCCCAGATCGTGCACAACCGCATCGTCGAGATCTACCATCACCCGGTAGCGGGCCCGCTGCGCCAGACCCGCCACCCCGCCAGCTTCAGCGCCACTCCACCGGCCGCTCCTCGGGGTGCTCCCACTCTCGGCCAGCACACCGACGAGATCCTCAACGAGTTGGGTTACGACGACGAGCGCCGCAACACCCTTCGACGCACCGGTGCCATCGGCGGTGAGGATTGCGAGAACGCGGCGGCGCTGGCATCGTGAGCGGTCAGCGAGTCGCCGTCGTCACCGGTGCCGATCGGGGAATCGGCAAGTGCATCGCCGAACAGTTGCACCGGCGTGGCGACATCGTCGTCGCCGCCTGCCTGTTCGACGGCGCCGGACTGGCCGACGGCCTGCATATCGTTCCCGACATCGACGTCACCGACGGCGATGCGGTCGACCGCCTGTTCAAGTACATCAACGACCGGGCGATGACGATCGGCTGGCTGGTCAATAACGCCGGCGTGCTGGGCCTCGATGAACTCGGATCAATCGACTACGGGGACATGCGCCGCCAGTTCGAGATCAACACCATCGGTCCCCTGCGGGTTACCGAGACACTGCTCCCCCTACTGGCCGACGACGCCAAGGTCAGCATCACCACCAGCAGAGTCGGCTCCCTCGGCGACAACACCAGCGGTGGCATGTACGCCTATCGGTTGTCGAAGGCGGCGGCCAACATGGTGGGTCTCAACCTCCATCACGACTTGTCCAAACGAGGCATCGCCGTCTTGATGAACCATCCGGGCATGGTCGCAACCGATCTGACCAAGGACTTTCCCGGCGACTTCGACTACATCCAACCCGAGCAAGCGGCCGAGGGGATCATTCGCAACATGGATGCCCTCACGCTCGAGACCTCGGGGCGTTTCCAGCACTCCAACGGCGAGTATCTGCCGTGGTAGGCCCAGAACCATCCAATCAGACACAACCAGCAAGATCCATCAAGAAGGGATGTACACCATGACAATCAGGCTGCACGGCTACATCGGAGCGTGGGGGCTTCCGTGCATCAGCCCGTATGTGACCAAGGCCGCGAACTACATGGTCATGACGGGAACGGAGTACGAGTTCGTCAATCAGGATCTGACAACGCTCGATCAGGATGCACCAGCCGGCAAGCTGCCGTTCATCATCGACGACGACGGCACCAAGGTTCACGATTCGCAGCGGATCATCGAGTACCTCAAGCGAACCCGCAATCACACCATCGACAACCACCTCAGTGCCCAGGAGCACGCCATCGGCCTGGCCTTCACCCGCCTCACCGACGAGAACCTGTACTGGTCCGGTGTGATTCAACCCCGTTGGCGGGAGGACGAGGGGTTCAAGATCTACATTCCCTACATCTTCGGTATGGGCGACAAATCCTACGACGAAGTGTGGAGCTCGCTCGACCCCGCGGTGCAGGACTTCGCCAACGCCTTCCGGGAGCGGATTTTGGCCGGCTTCAACGGCCAGGGCATGGGACGCCGCACCGACGAGGAGGTGTTTGAATATTTCAAGGACGACATCGACGCCATGTCGGACTTCCTGGCCGACAAGCCATTCCTGCTCGGTGACCAACCCAGTTCCTACGACGCCGGGTTCTACTCCGAGGTGCGCCACTGCATGGATCAACCCCAACAGTGGGCCGGCACAGGCTACGTGGCTTCCAAGCCCAATCTGGCCGCCTATGCCGAGCGCATGCGGGACAAGTACGGCGTGTAGGCCGGCACGATCGAACTGGACCAGGGGACCAGCCCGTCATGATCGACTTCTTCTACTACCAGTCACCCAACGCCCGCAAGGTGCTCATTGCTCTCGAGGAGCTGGAGCTTCCTTACTCCATACGCTGGGTCGACATCACGAAGGGGGACCAGCACCAGCCGGAGTTCCGGGCCATCAATCCGAACGGCAAGGTGCCGGCCATTGTCGATCATGACGGGCCGAGCGGTCGACCCATGGCCCTTTTCGAGTCCGGTGCCATTCTCGAGTACTTGGCCGACAAAACCGGTCGACTCCTGCCCCGGGACGCCGCCCTGGCCTGGGAGGCAAGGGCCTGGGTCTATTGGCAGGCGGCCAATCAGGGCCCGATGGCCGGCCAGGCAACCCATTTCCTTCGGTACGCCGCCGATCGCGGGGTGGACGACAGTTACGCCCGTGACCGGTATCTGAGGGAGGCGGCCCGAACCTACGAGGTCCTCAACACGAGACTTGATGATCGGGACTACCTCGTCGGCGAGTACTCCATCGCCGACATCATGTGTTTTCCCTGGACCCGGGTGGCCGACGGCCACGGCGTGTCCTTGGACGACTACCCAGCGGTGAAGACCTGGTCGGAGCGCATCAAGGCCCGACCGACGGCAAAGGTCAGGATCGAGGACCGGCGCGACGAGGCGGCCAGGCAATCGGCCTACACCGACGAGCAGTGGGAGCAGCTCTTCGGCGCCCCGGCCCCGAACCGCACGTCGGGACCGGCGTCCTGAGCCCCGGGGAGCGACTAATGACCGAGACCGCCACGATCAGCGCCGACGACAAGACACCGGCCGGGTCCCTGACCATGACCGTGGACGGCCACCCGGTCGACGCCGAGTCCCGCATCGAGGTGATCAACCCCTCGACGGCGGAGGTCTTCACCACCGTCCCCGATTGCTCGGCAGAGCAGTTCGACCAGGCGGTTCGGGGCGCCGAGGCCGCCTTCGCCCAATGGAGACGGACTCCCCTGGAGGAGCGACAGGAACTGCTGCTCAAGGCCTGTGAGAAGATCGAGGCCAACCTCGACGAGCTGGCCCGCCTCCTGACCCTGGAGAACGGCAAGCCGCTGGCCAACGCCAGAGGCGAGATCGGGGCCGCACTCGGACACTGGCGGGCCTACGCCGAGATCGAGTTCGGCGACGAAGTGCTTCGCTCCGACGACGAACGCCACATTGTGCTGCGCCGAGTTCCTCTCGGCGTCGTCGGAGCGATCACCGCCTGGAACTACCCGATTCTGCTGGCCGCGTTCAAGCTCGGACCGGCCCTGCTGGCCGGCAACACCGTTGTGCTCAAGCCATCGCCCTTCACGCCTGTGGCCACCCTGCTCTTCGGCCGGATCGTCAATGAGGTGTTCCCGCCCGGTGTCGTCCAGGTGCTTTCCGGGGGCGACGAGCTGGGCCGATGGATCACCGCCCACCCCGGAATCGCCAAGGTGTCGTTCACCGGTTCGGTGCCGACCGGCCGGGCCATCATGGCCGCCTCGGCCCCTACGCTCAAGAGGCTGACGTTGGAACTCGGTGGTAACGACGCCGGGATCGTGCTTCCCGGCACCGACATCGAGAAGCGAGCCGATGATCTCTACTGGGCCGGCTTCTCCAACTGCGGCCAGGTGTGCGCCGGCCTCAAGCGTCTCTACGTCCACGAGTCCCAGATCAAGGAGGTGGCGGCCGCCCTGGCCACGGTGGCGGCCACGATCAAGGTGGGGGACGGATTCGACGAGGGTGTGCAGACCGGCCCCATTCAGAACAAACCCCAGTTCGACCGTGTCCGCCTGCTCGTCGACGACGCCGTCGACGCCGGAGCCGAGATCGTGTACCAGGGTGACGTGCCCGATGACGACGGCTACTTCTTCCCCATCACGATCATCGGCAACGCAGCCGAAGGGTCCGCCCTGGTCGACGAGGAGCCATTCGGCCCTGTTCTGCCCCTCATCACCTATAGCGACATCGATGACGCCATCACCAGGGCCAACGCCACCGACTACGGCCTGGGGGCAAGCGTATGGGGTGAGGACCCCGACCAGACCCGACGAGTGGCCGAGCAACTGGAAGCGGGCACGGTGTGGATCAACGTCCATCCCTCACTACTGCCGACGGTTCCCTTCGGCGGCCGCAAACAATCCGGTATCGGAGTCGAGGCATCCCGCCTCGGCATCGAGGCCTACACCGACATCTCCGTGCTCCACATCAAGAAGTAGCGAGCGCCATGCCAACCGAACCCGTACGTACATCACCACCCGACCGACCACCATCGGGCACCGCAACGGGGAGGACTGATCTGCCATGATGCTCCATCGAGATGCGGAACCGATCGCCGGTTCGCTGATCGTCCCCAACGACCGCACCCATCGCATGGGGTGGTTCCTTCCTCCGGCCATCGTGCGCCCAGCGGGGTCGTTCTCGGGACGGGGCGCACCGGCGCCGGCCGGTCCCGTCGCCGGCGTCGCCAACGGCGACCTCACCGCGGGATGGTACGACCGGGAGGCGTTGTGATGCGGCTGCTTTTTGTGGCCGATCCCTTCGAAGGGCTCGACCCCGGGCATGATTCGACGGTGGCGATGATCGAGGCCGCCCAGTCCCACCGCCACGAGGTGTGGGGATGCACCGCTTCCGACGTGGGTATCGGAGCCGAAGGGGCCGAGGCTTCGGTGCGGCAGCTCCGGGTCGAACCGGCGAAGCTTGACGAGTCCGGGCGATGGGTCGTGAACGACCACTGGCTGGACATGGACGCCCCGGTGCTGCGCCCTCTGTCCGACTTCGCCATCGTGTCCATGCGAACCGATCCGCCGGTCGATACCGCCTATCTTCGTGCCACCTACCTGCTCGACCACGTCGACCCGACCCGGACGGTGGTGGTCAACCGTCCGTCCGGCTTGCGCAACGCCAACGAGAAGCTGTACGCATTCCACCACCACGACCTGATGCCCGAGAGTCTGGTCTCGGCCGATCGGGCTCGGATCACCGAGTTCGTGAACCGCATCGGGGTGACGGTGGGCAAGCCAACCGACGGAATGGCCGGTCGGGGCATACTGCTGCTTCGGCCCGATGACGCCAACCTGGCCTCCATCATCGAACTCATGACCGACCGGGGTCGAACCCAGATCGTGGTCCAGGCCTTCATTCCCGAAGTGGACAACGGCGACCGTCGGGTGATCGTGATCGATGGTGAGGCTGTGGGATCGGTGGCCCGTCTGGCCACGGGGACCGATTTCCGGTGCAATATGGCCGCCGGTGCCAACACACGTGCCGACGCCATCGACGACGACGTCGAACGCATAGTCGAGTCCCTGAGCCCGACACTGCTACGGGACGGCCTCTGGTTTGTGGGACTCGACGTGATCGGCGGCTACCTGAGCGAGATCAACGTCACCAGCCCGACTGGGATCCGGGAAGTCCACGCCCTCACCGGTACCGACGTGGCCGATCGCTACATCACCTTCCTGGAAGACCTTCATCCCCGGGAAACGACGGTGTTCGATGATTGAGCCGGTTGCCACCGAACGTTGTTCGATCACCGGTAGGGTCGGCGTCGCCATGACCTTTCCGATCGGGGAAGGGTCCAACCGATGAGTATCAAGGCCGAGCTTCCGTATCTGACCCGCGAGACCCCTGCATCGCTGCACTCCACAGGCACGCTCTACACGGAACGGGACGCCGACGGCACCGATCACGGCGTGGTCGGTGTCGTCATCGAACCGGCTTCGGTCGATGTACTGGATGGGCGCAACGACTTGCGCAGCCCCCGGCTCGACTCGAGCGGAGTCAACATGGTTCCCTCGGGTCCACCCGGGGTTGACTTCCTGGATGACGACGATATCCGGCGCCGCTACCTTCCCGACTGCCGCGACCTTGTCGCCTCCGTCACCGGGGCCGAGCGTGTCATCACTTTTGACTACAACGTGCGAGCCTCGGAGCCCGAACAACAGGGAAGACGGATCCGGCGAGGCCAGCGTGTCCAAGGCCCGGCTCGGGTGGTACATGGCGACTACACGTTGGACGGGAGCCGTCGGCGACTACTGGATCTCGCCGTCGAGCACGACCTCGAAGCGGCACTTTCCGGTGAACAGCGATGGCGCATCATAAACGTGTGGCGCAATCGCTCGACCCGACCGGTCGTCCATCATCCGCTGGCTCTGTGCGACGGGAAGTCGATCAGAACAGACGACCTCGCCGTCTTCGAGATTCGCTACCCGAATCGTGTCGGTGAGAACTACTTCGCCAAGCCGTCGCCGGAACACCGGTGGTGGTGGTATCCGGAGCTGACCAGGCGGGAAGCTGTCCTGATCAAGCAGTGGGATTCTCAAGGGGCGATGGCCCGCACGGCAGGCCTGGCTGACGACGGCGATTCATCAGGGCCCTGCACCTTCAGTCTCCATACCGCGTTCACGCCTGCCGATGAACGGCCGGATAGCGTGGATCGCATGGCTGTCGAGGGCCGACAGAGTATCGAGGTGCGGTGTTTGGTGCTCGGGTGACCGCACGCCGGGCGCTGACTGCTACGACCGCGATTTTTAACCAGTACGGAGAACGACAGGAACCCAATGACACCGGCCAAAGACACCGAATCGATGGAGATTGATGCCGTCGACCGGATCCAGAGAGCCTGGACCGACATCCATCCCGACTTCGACGTTTCGTCGATCGGCATCGTGTCCCGCATCTGGCGTATCGGCCGACATCTGTCCGAGCATCGCAATGCCATCCTCGACACGTTCGACGCCGACGCCATCATCGTCGACGTTCTGGCCGAACTTCGGCGATCAGGCGAACCCTACGAACTCACCGTCGGTGATCTACGCAAGGTATCGAGATTGACCTCGGGCGGGGTCTCCCAGCGGCTCAGCCGGCTGGAGGGACTGGGCCTCATCGCTCGAACCACCGATGAGATGGACCGTCGGGTTGTCAACGTCAGGCTTACCGACACCGGCATCAAGCTGATCGACGACATCGCCGCCGAGATCACCAGGCGGGAAGCCGACCTCCTCGCCGGTATACCCGATGAAGAGCGACGCCAGCTCGAGCATCTACTCCGGAGGATGCTCGGATTGTTCGAATAGGTTGGGCTCGCCACTACGAGACTGTGGTCAGGTCCCGGCAACACCGGGACGAGATACTGGCCCTCTGATGACCGTCGAGCATCAGTCAGATGCAGCCCTGTCGAGCAATCCGGCGCCGGCCGCGGTTCCGGCGGTACTGGCGGCATGCTCGCTCGGTCAGAGGATGGGTTGTGTCCGTTGTCAGGCCCCGGGGTCGAGACCGAGCTCCTCGTCCGACAAGATCTTGTCGGCCGCCGGGGGTGTGATCGCGATGTCGACGCCGAAGTCGTAGCTTTCGATGGTCATGTCCACCGATTCGATCCCCTCGTTGTCATTGAACATGGCCGGGTCCGACATCGAGTACCGCATCCGCACGATGTGGCCGGCATCGTCGATCCACAGATCGACGGGAACGCTGTCCACCGCCACATCACCCATGTCGAACTGCTCGTCGAAGGCGGCCTTCTCCTCGTCCGACAGTGACTCGTAGTACTGCTTGTAGCGCACGTCGGCCCGGTAGTGGACGGTGTCGATCCCGCGAACCGTCTCGTTCCCGACCTCGACGATGTCGGCCTCGGCCGCGGTGAACGGCCCCAGCGCCTCGTTGCTCGAGCCGAAGGCGGCGCCCCCGAACTCCGAGGTGACGTCATCGGCACCGTCGACGTCGGTTTCCACCCATTCGTCGCCCTGGCCGCCGGCGAACATCGTGAGGAACGCCCACTGGACCCAGGCCGTGTCACCGATGGTGACGGTGCGCAGGGGTTCGTCGAAGATGGCCGACATCATGGCCAACTCCTGCTGGCTCGCCCCTCCTTCGGCTTCGGCCATGGCCCGCATGAACTCCCCGAAGTCGACACTGACCTCCGAGGCCTTGTTCTCGGGGTCCATGGCCCCGGTGAAGGTCATGGAGAACGACGCCGGCAGGTCGGAGCCCGGCGCTCCCGTGATCTCCAAAGTGCCGTCGAATCGGCTGGGCTCGGGGGTGGAGTCGACACCTCGGGCCGCCAACAACTCGCCGATGGTGGTGAACTCGGTGGGCGTACCGGCACCACCACCATCGCTCGAGGACCCGCCGACGTCGTCGGCCTCGGCGTCGTCGGTTGTGGCTTGCTCACCGGTGTCCTCGTCGGTCGCGCCCTCGTCGTCGGCCGGCGACGAGCTCAGCTCGGTCCCGGAGTCCTCGGTCTGCTCATCGGCGCCGTCGCCGGCCGTTTGGGTTTCGGTGTCGGTGGAGGAACCGCAGGCCGAGATGACAAGGACCAGCGCCGCCAGCAGCGACAACAGGCCGGGCATCCTCGGGCCGGTACGAGGGTGGGCGGTCGGCGGCATGATTCCTCCAAGTTCGGGCGGAGCCCGCCGACACCACCTCGTTCACCGTGTTGGGACGGTAGGGCCTGTCGACAGGGGTGAGGTCCCGAGCCTAGTCAGGCCGGCCCCCCATGTAGCATCGCTGGTATGAATTCAGGTGTCGATCCCGATTGGCCGGCGCCCGTCGACGACACAATCACCGACCATGACGAGATCCGGCGTTCGGGTTTCGGTGGACCATGGTGGTGGGTGGTGATCGGCGGGTTGCTGCTGCTGGCCGGGCTTTTCGCCGTTCTCGGCGGCGGCGTGTTCAACGGGAACGACACCGACACTGCGGGCCCGGTCGGCGAGGACGGCACCGACCAGGCCGACCGGGCCGAAGGCGAAACCGGGGAGCCCGGTGATGACCCCGGCGACGAGTCCGAACGGGCCGAGGGGTCGCCCGGCCTTCCTCTGCCCGATGACGAGCCGTTCCCCACCGAGCCCCCGGCGGGCCGTGATCCCGGCGAGTTCCGGCCCGACAGCATCGATGTGGGAGCGGGAGCGGTTTGGGTGTCGGATTACGGCTGCGGGGTGGTGGTGCGCATCGATCCCGAGACCGAACGGGTGGTGGGGTCCATCGACGTCGGGGGCTCGGCCTCCGGCGTGGCCGTGTCCGACGGACTGGTATGGGTCGGCAATCGGGTGGTTGGTCGGGTGGTTGGTCTCGAGCCCGAGACCATCCGGGTCGGGGCATCGGTCGAGTTGCCGGGCTATGCCCTGGGTCTGGCCGCCGGTGACGGCTCGGTGTGGGCCGTCGACCCCCTGAGTGGGGCCGTGCACCGTATCGACGGCTCGACCGGCACGTTGGTCGACTCCATCGAGGTCGGCGAGAACCCCCATTATGTGGCGGCCGACGGTGGTGTGGCCTGGGTGGTCAACAACAGCGACGGCACCGTGTCCCGCATCGACACCACCGACAACGAGGTCACGGCCACGGTGCCGGTGGGCCAGGGGCCCCTGCACGTGGTGGAGGGGGCGGGATCGATCTGGGTCACCAACTCGCTCGACGGCACGGTGAGCCGTCTGCGGGTCGCCACCGGCGAGGTCGAGGCCACGGTGCCGGTCGGGCCGTTCCCCCATGCCCTGGCCTTCGCCTCGGACGAGGTGTGGGTTGGAACCGAGAGCGGTCAGCTGTGGCGCATCGATCCCGACGACGACGGGGCCGAGCAAGTACCGGAGGCCGAGTTCGACTCCATCGACATGGCGGTGGATGGCACCGACATCTGGGTGGCCGACAGCGACAACGGCTCCGTCGTCCGGGTCGACACCACGACGGCCGAGGTGACAGCCCGCATCGATCTGGCCGATTTCGGCAGCTGCCAGGACTTCCGGCTCAACGCCGTCCGGCCACCGTTCGCCCAGCAGGTCCGGGTGCCGGCGGGTCGGGGCGCCTCGACTCAGGCTCCGAAGCTCATGCCGATCTCGTCCTCGCTCAGGATCTTGTCCGCCGGGGGCGGGACGATGCCGAGGTCGGCTCCGAAATCGTAGACCTCGATGGTGATGGTGGCCGAGGCCAATCCGTCGCTGTCGGCCATCAGGGCGGGATCGGAGATGTCGTAGAACAGCTTGGCCACCCGGCCGTCTTCGGTGATCCACAGCTCGATGGGCACGACGGCCTGCATCTCGCCCGGGGCGAAGTCGTCGAACTCGGCGTCGAAGGCGGTCCGCTCGTCGGCGGCCAGGGCCTCGTACCACGCCTTGAACTCGACCTCGGCCCGGTAGTGGGTGGTCTCCATGCCCCGCACCGTTTCGGTGCCGACGGTGACGATGGTGGCGTTGGCGTCCCGGAGGGGGGCCAGCACCTCCTCGGGCGAGCCGAAGGTCTGCATGCCGAAGCTGGAGGTCAGGTCGTCGACCCCGTCGTTTGTGGTCTCCAGCCACATGTCGCCGTCGCCGCCGGTGAACATGGTGAGGAGCGACCACTGGACGTAGCTGGTGTCGCCGATGGTGATGGTGCGCATGGGATCGGCCAGCATGCCGGCGACCATGGCCATCTCGGCCGCATCCTCTCCCCCGGCCTGGGTCATGGCATCGATCAGGCCGCTGAAGTCCATGGTCACATCGGATGCCTTGTTGGCCGGATCCTGGGCGCCGGTGAAGCCGAGGGAGAAGGTCCCCGGCATGTCGGACCCGGGCTCACCGGTCAGCTCGATGGTGCCCTCGAACCGATGGGACACCGGCTCGTCCACGCTGGCCAGCGTGAGGGCGCCGACGGTATCGACATCGGTCACCGCTCCGGTGGCGGTGCCTGCGGTCGAACCGTTGGCACCACTGTCGGTGTTGCCGCTGTCAGTGTCGCCGCCGGCCTGATCGGTGGACTCTTCCGAGTCTCGATCGGCGGTCTCCCCGGACCCATCGGTCTCACCGTCCGATTCTTCGCCGTTGTCGACGGCGGCCTCATCACCGGCGGCGCCCTGGGAGGCATCGGTGGTTGCGGACGAGCCGCAGGCGGTCAGGATCAGGACCAGGGCGGCCAACAGCGACAGAAACAGGCGGGAGAAGGCGGCGGGTCGGACACGATCGAACATGGTGTTCCTCCAAAAGGTGCAGACCTAGGGACTAACGGCCGATCCCGGCAATTCTTGAGCGGGCCGCGACGGGGTGAACCGGGATGCGGCCCGATCGTGCCGTCACAACCGGCCGGAAATCGGAGCTGTTCGACGCAAACCTCAACTGCATGGTTGTAGGGGCCGATGTGGACCTGAGGCTGCGTCACCATGATCGGCGTGGTCGACCACCGATCAAGGGCTGCCAAGTCGAACGTCATGACCGAAATCGAGACATGGTCGAAGCTGGTTGACATCCTGCCCATTCCTGCTGCCCTGGTCGATGGCGACGGTCGGGTCATCCACGGCAACCGCTGGATCGACGCCGACCTCGGCGATCCTCTGGTCACCTCGGCCGACGACGAGGTGGCGCCCGGACTGCGCTTCGGGGTCGACGATCGCAGCCGATGGCGGGTTCGCCCCCTGACCACCACCGGTTCCGGCCGGTCGGCCGAAGGGATGGAGCCCCCGTTCCGTCATGGAGCCGGCCCGGACGACGACATGGTCTGTCGTGCCGGCGAGAAGTGTGTGATGTTGGCCACCGGCGAGCGGGAGGATTCGGGCGATCACCTGCTGCGGCGATTCTTCGCCACCGGCGACACCCTGTTCGTGGTCTACGACCAGTGGGGCCGCATCATCGAATCCAACCCGGCGTGGGAGAACCTCCTCGGCTACAGCCATGACGAGGTGTTCGGCCTCGACTCGTGGTCGCTGCTGCCCCCGGACGACGGCTTCACCCAGGCCCGCTTGGAGGCCGAGCTGCGGGAGCACGGTCGATGCGACTCCATCCTTCCCATGCGGGCCGCCGACGGAAGCTACCGCGACGTGCAGTGGGCGCTGCACTTCGACGCCACCGTCGGTCGCTGTTTCGGACTGGGACGGGATGTGACCGAGGAGAAGCGGCTCAAGGCCGAACTGCATCGTCGGGCCAACACCGATCCGCTCACCGGTCTGGCCAACCGGACCCAACTGCTCGACGTACTCAACGGTTGGCTGGCCCATGACGCCTCGCCGGCCGTGCTGTTCTGCGATCTTGATCGGTTCAAGGTGGTGAACGATTCACTCGGTCATCAGGCCGGCGACGATCTACTGGCCGAGCTCGGCCACCGGCTGGAGGCCATGGCCCGGGCTCCCGACGCCTTCGTGGCCCGACTGGGGGGCGACGAGTTCGTGGCCGTACTGGGACAGGCCGATCTGACCCGGGCGGTGCGGGCGGCCGAAGAGATGCTGAGGATCATGCAGGAACCGTTCGTGGTGGCCGGCCGGCCGGTGCACGTCACCATGAGCATCGGCATCGCCGTGGCCGGCGAGCACCCCGGCCGGCCATCGAATCGACCGTGGGACGGAAACGACGGCTTCGGATCCGGGCGATGGGGCGCCACCCCCGCGCTCGATGCCAACACGTTGCTGGGCCAGGCCGACACGGCGGCCTACAAGGCGAAGCAGCTGGGCCGCAACCGGCTCAAGATCTTCGACGCCGAACTCCGGGCCACCGTGAACCGTCGGTTCAATGTGGAGGAGGGCCTGCGCCGAGCCCTGGACGACGATCGCATCGAGGTCCACTATCAGCCCATCGTGCAACTCCCCGGTACCGGCATCATCGGCATGGAGGCACTGGTCCGTTGGCGCAACGACGACGGTCGTCTGATCGGCCCGGGCGACTTCCTGGACGTGGCCGACGAGGCCGCCCTGCTCGGTGTGATCGGGCGGCGGGTGATGGAGCGGGCCATGGCCACTGCCGCCGACTTCGCTCGACGAGGGCGCTCACTGTGGGTGTCGGTCAATGTGTCGGCGTCGGAATTGAGCGATGGCGATTTCGGCGATCGATTGCTGGGCATCATCGCCGATGCCGACCTCGATCCCGGTCTGGTGGTGCTGGAGATCACCGAGTCGGCCGTGCTCCACACCGACGCCGCCCTACCCACCTTGTCACAATTGCGCCAGGCCGGTCTGAGGGTCGGCCTGGACGACTTCGGCACGGGATTCTCGTCCCTGGCCCATCTGCGGGAGCTCCCGATCGACGTGGTCAAGATCGACAGGACTTTTGTCCGGGATCTCATCCACGGCAACGTCACCCGGGCCCTGACCGCCTCGCTGGTGGACCTGTGCCGGGCTCTCGGCCTGCTGGTGATTCTGGAGGGGGTCGAAACCACCGAACAGGCCTCGGCGGTGGAACAGGTTGGCGGATCCCTGGCCCAGGGTTTCCTCTTCTATCGGCCCATGCCCCGCAGCGACCTGGAGTCGATTCTCGGCCTCAGTGACCGCCCGCCCCGTCGCCAGTCCTCACCCGGCCACTCCGCCCGCTCCAGGAGCCCGGTTCGAAGTCACCAGACCGTCGAACCGTAGCCCCGGTCGACCGGTTGCCGGGCACCGGCCGCTCGGCCCGCGCTCCTCAGGCGTCGGCGCCGTTCACGCCATGGGCTCGAAGGGTGGCCACCAGATCGTTGCGGCGTAGTCGGGATCGACCGGGAAGGTCATGGATGCGAGCCAGGGTCTGTAGTTCGGACACCGTCAACTGCTGCAGGTTGTCATCCGGCTCGTACAGCGCCGCGATCTCGCCCACCCGGTCGGCCGGGCCATGGTTGTGCCACAGCCTCCAATGGGCACCGATGCGACAGGCGAAATCCTCCGGTTCCTCCCGATACAGCTGTCGGGCCAGCCGCACCGAACGGCGCTCCAGCTCGAGCTGCCGACGGTCGAGGAAATCCCGCGCCGCGGCCACGGTCTCGTCATGGCCGAAGGCACTGGGCGTCTCGGCCAGTTGTTCACCGAGCACGGCCAGATCGTGGGCATCACCCAGTCCGTCGGACAGTCGTTCAAAGGCCCGCTGCAGGGCCCGACCGCCGGGTATGTCGGCCTCCCGCACCAGGTGAAGGTGATAGCCGGTGTACTTGGCCCGCTTGCGAAGCTCGTGAAAGCCCTCGGCCGCGGGATCAACGAGCACGGCCTCCAGGGCGACCCGGCCCCGCCCATAGGTCTTGGCCCATCCTCCCTCGACGGCGTCCCACCCGTCGCCGTCCACCGTCCAGTCGTCAATGCTGTCGGCCATCAACTCCAACCTGGCGATGACCTCGCCGATCGGAGCGACATCGCCTTCGACCGCGGCCGTCGCCGCGTCCCGACGTCGGGCCAACTCGGCCCGAACCGTGCCGAGACCTCCGGGAGGAAGACCATGGGGCTCGGCTGCCACTGCGTCATCGAAGGTCTCGAGCAGGGCGTGGGAGTCGCGATAGACCGACAGCATGCGGGCCGCATCCCGGTAGCCGGTGTTGATGGACTGATACTGGTCTTCGGCGGCGGGACGAACCAGCCGGATCAGGCCCCGGGCCTTTTTGCACCGCTTCCGGCAATCGTGAACCGATTCGACAATACCTCGCCGCTCCGGTTCCCGGAGATTGGTCAGGGCCTCGGACGTCTGTTCCCGGGCCAAGCGTCGGATGGCGTCGGCCACACTTTCATTGAGTTTGATCCGAAAAGCCATAGATGGGTCGTATCCGCAGTCGGGCCGGCAAGAACCTGCAGGCAACTACATGATAGTGAAATCGGGTGGCGCAGGCCTGATGGCTTCACGCATCGAGACCCCCACTAGATTTGGCATCACGATGACATCGAGGCGGCTGCTCCCCCTTGCCGTGCCCAGCGCACGGCGTGGCCTGTCGGTGGTCCTGGTGGTCGTGATGGCTCTGACCGTGTCGGCCGGAGCGGCGTCGGCCGCCGTCGACGACCCCGACGTCGACACCGCCGCCGACTACGAGTATCGAGTCGACCCCGAGGCCGGCACCGTGAGCGTCACCATCGATCTGGCCGTGACCGCCGACAAGCCGAACCGCGACACCGCCGATGGCTTCTACCAGTACTTCTTCGAGGGTTACGCCCTGCCCATCCCCGACGTGGCCCGGGATATCACGGTCACCGACGAGGCCGGCAACCCGCTGAGCTTCGGCACCGACGACGGGACCGAGGGTTTCCTGTTGCTGGAGATCAGGTTTCGGCGCAATCTGTTCTACGGGCAGACGGCGAACATCGTGGTGCGCTACTCCCTGCCCCCCGGCCAACCTCGCAGCGAGACGTTCGTCCGGGTCAATCCGGCCTATGCCGGTTTCGAAGCCTGGGTTCACCCGTATCTGGAACAGGCGTCGGTCACCATCGTGACCCCGAACGGGTTCATGGACACCAGCGTCGGCAGCATCGACTCGCACTTCACCGTGCGGGGCGAGGACGACGAGTTGTGGTTCGAGGCCCTCGACATCGACGCCGAGCAGTTCTGGTCGCTGGTGTCGCTGACCCGCGACAGCGAGCTGACGGCGACCGCACTGGAGGTCGACGGTCACGCCATCGAGATCCGGGCGTGGCCCGGTGACGAGGAGTGGGTCGACCACGTCACCACCAACCTGGAGACAGGCTTGCCCATCCTCATCAACACGGTGGGACTGGACTGGCCGGTGGAGGAGGAACTGGTGGTGCTCGAGTCGTTCTCCCCCTATCTGGAGGGTTACGGCGGCTGGTACGACTGGCGACGGCGTCAGATCACGATCGGCGATGAGCTGGACGATCACGTGGTGATGCACGAGCTGGCCCATGTCTGGCTCAACGAGCGGCTCTTCGGCGAGCGCTGGATCACCGAGGGCCTGGCCGACGTGTTGGCGGCCGAGGTGGTGGAGACCATGGGGCAGGACCGGCCCGAACCACCGGTGACCGCGCTCGATGACCCCAACCGCCTGCCCCTGGCCCGCTGGGAGTACGGCTCCGGTGACGCCGAGCAGGAACGGTGGGGCTACGCCGCGTCGTGGACGGTGAACCGGCGCCTGGCCGATCTGGTGGGGGTCGACACCCTGACCGAGGTCATGGGGGCCGCCGACAACGACGAGATCTCCTATGTCGGCGACGGCGAGGTCGAACCGACCGGCTTCACCGACGGCTGGCGCCGCTACCTGGACCTGATCGAGAACCGGGGTCGGGTCGCCGACGATGCGGTGGCCGAGCTGTTCACCGAGTGGGTGGTGCCACCGGGTGACCGGCCGATCCTGGAACAGCGGGACGCCTCCCGAGCGGCCTACGCCGAGCTCGAAACGGCCGGGGCCCCGTGGTCACCCCCGCTGGCGGTGCGGGAGGCCATGACCGCCTGGCGGTTCGGCCCGGCCGATGACCTGATGGCCCAGGCGGCCGAGGTACTGGAGATCAGGGACACGATGGCCGAGCGGCTGGAACCCGTGGGGGCGCAACTGCCCGACGAGCTGGAGCAGGCCTACCAGGGGGCCGGCGACCTGGATGAGGTGACCCGGCTGGTCGATCGGGTCGACGCCGCATCGCTCGAACTACGTGACGCCCACGACGGGGTGCGGGGAGCCGACGGCATGTTCCAGTGGATCGGGGCCCTGGGCCGGGGTCTGGACGGCGAGCTGGAGGAAGCGGTCGATGCTTTCGAGGACAACGACCTGGCCGAGGTCGAGGCCACCACCGCCGACATCGACAATGTCGTGGACGACCTGGGTCGGGACGGCGTGGTGCGATCGGGGGTTGCGGCCGCCGCCCTGGCGATGGTCAGTGCCGGCGGGGTGGTGGTAGCCCTCCGCCGAAGCCGCGAGCGGGATGTGGTTCAGGTCACCTAGTTAGTTAGCGAGGGTGTCCAGGCCAAGGTTCATGCCGTCCCCGGGGTGGTCCGGCCCCGGCCCCGGTCTATTCGGTTTTCAAGGTTCAGGTGTAGAGCGGCGCAAGTCTGCCGGTCAGGCCACGGCCTGTACGTGGTCGCGCTTCCACTTGTTGTCCGGATCACAGAGAATCTGCCCGTTGGCAAGGCTGGTAGGC
>JAHEJM010000225.1 GCA_024638815.1 Acidimicrobiales bacterium
ATCGCATCACGCCGCTGTCGTTGTGGAACGCAGCGGTGACCGGGCTGACCTCGACCGAGGTGGTCGACGATCTCCGGCGGCTGGCCAAGTACGAGCCGGCCGAAGCGGTGTTCCGGGAGATTGCCGAGCTGATGGGGCGGTACGGGCGCCTCCGGTTGGTGCGGGACCACGACACCGCCGGTCTCGCCCTGGTGTCGGACCGACCGTCGCTGCTGGAGGAGGTGGCCCAGGCCAGGACCCTGGCACCGCTTCTCGGCGAACGGCTGGACGGCAACCGCATGGCGGTCCGCCTCGGTGACCGAGGGCCGGTCAAGCAGTCACTGCTGGCATTGGGTTGGCCGGTGGCCGACGAGGCCGGTTTCGATGCCGGGGAGCAGCTCGACGATGTGGAGGTGCTGGCCGAACTGCGGTCCTACCAGGGGGAGGCCCTGGCCGCATGGTGGGTCGACGGACACGACGGTGGCGGCAACGGGGTGGTCACCCTGCCGTGCGGCGCCGGCAAGACCGTGGTTGGCCTCGCCGCCATTGCCACCACCCAGGCCAAAACCCTGGTGGTGTGCACGTCGGTCTCGTCGGTGCGGCAGTGGATGCGGGAATGCGTCGACAAGACGACGTTGACCGATGACGACCTTGGGGAATGGTCGAGCCACCGCAAGCAGATCCGGCCGGTCACGTTCGTCACCTACCACATGTTGACGTGGACCGACCCCACGCAGCCCGCCGATGCCGACATCTTCGATCGGCACCCCAATCTTCGGTTGTTCGACGACCAGAACTGGGGTCTGGTGGTCTACGACGAGGTGCACCTGCTGCCGGCACCCGTCTTCCGGGCCTCGGCCCGCATCCAGTCGATACGCAGGCTGGGTCTGACCGCAACCCTGATCCGGGAGGACGGCCGGGAAGGCGACGTGTTCAGCCTCATAGGGCCGAAACGATACGACGTGCCGTGGACCGAGTTGGAAGCGCTCGGGTGGATCGCTCCTGCGGTGTGCACCGAGGTGCGGGTGGACATGAGCGAGACCAACCGGATGACCTACGCCCTGGCCGACGCCCGGGCCCGGCACCGGCTGGCCGCCACTGCAGACGAGAAGCTCCCGTTGATCGAGGCGCTGGTGGAACGCCACCGAGACAGCCGGATCCTGGTGATCGGGCAGTTCGTCGAACAGCTGAAGGAGGTGGCGCTGCGGTTGGGTGCGCCGCTGATCACGGGCCGGACCGGACAGGCGGCACGGGACGAGCACTTTGACGCGCTGCGGCACGGCGATCTGGATCTGTTGGTGGTGTCCAAGATCGCGAACTTCTCTATCGATCTTCCCGAGGTCAACGTGGCCATTCAGATTTCAGGCCAGTTCGGCAGCCGGCAGGAGGAGGCGCAACGGCTCGGCCGCCTGCTGCGACCGAAGAGCAACGGTTCGACCGCCCACTTCTACAGCATCATCGCCCGGGACACCGAGGAGTCCCGCTTCGCCCGCAACCGGCAGCGCTTCCTGGCCGAGCAGGGCTACAAGTACCAGATCATCGACGCCGCGGCCTTGGAGGACGACAGGAGCTGAGGGGATCTCGGCCGTCACCTGTACCACCGGGCGGCCACGGTCCGCCGCTTGTGCCCGACTGAGCCGGCACTCGACTGAGCCGGCACTCGACTGAGCCGGCACTCGACTGAGCTGGAAACTCGGACCGCACAATCTCCGACGTCTAGCGCCACAGCTCGACACGATGACCGACCTCGACTCTGTCGTAGGCCGTGGTCGGGAAACTGTCACGGGGCGTTGCCTATTCTCATTGCATGGCCCGGCCCCCGCATTACATGAGTCCCGAAGAGGAAGCGCTGATGTCCCGCAGCCAGCGGGCCGAGGCCATCTCAGCCGGACTGCGCACGCGAACGTTGGAGCGACTTCGGAACGATGACGACGTGGTCGTTGACGATCCGCTCGGCATGCTGATAGAGCACGCCCGATCTGGTTCGTGAGATATGTCCTTGTCCGTCTCAGCTACGTAAACGACCTCAAGTCCGCTCTTCCACTGTCCTATCTTGAGTTCTGGTACGCCAAGCAGGACGAAATCGACCAAAAAGCTGTGGACGCCTTCGAAGGCAGCCGGCCGGCGCGGTCGATCCCGACTACGACATCGTCGAGCTACTCGGCCACTGGGAGGAAGGCAACTGCGACTACTTTGTCGAAGCCTGGCTCCGATCCGACGACACGATTGCCCTGATCTCGATCGCCTTCGACTTCGATCCGGTCTACATCGATCCCGAGCCCGGCTAGGACGCTGTCGGTCGCCTCGGAGCCTGGACAGAGGCTCAAACCGACCACCCACGACCCGCCCTGCCAGGTGTCTGGTCCTCACGCGGCGCTACCCGCTGATCAAAAACCCCGCAACGCCTTGGCGGCCCGGAGCGGGGTTTCGTATGGAACCCTGCCGGATTCCCGTTGGGCCGTTCCAGGTTGATCCCAAGACTGGCCGTTAGTGGGTGAACCGCTTCAGAGACGAAGGCGAGGCTGGGTTGTTAGATCGGTCATCTCGGCCCCACCGATCACCGAACCGGACCCCACGGGCTTGTCGCCGACGTGTCATCCGGCTGCGTATCAAACGCCGTTCGGGGGGCCGATCACATCGCCGATGAGACAGGTCTCGCAGCTTCCACCGTGCAGGCCATCTTGAACAGTGAAGGCCTGGGT
>JAHEJM010000140.1 GCA_024638815.1 Acidimicrobiales bacterium
CAGGCCTGAGACGCTACACTGGCCAGACCCTGGAGAGGTGACAGAGTACGGCCGATTGTGCCTCCCTGCTAAGGAGGTGTCTGCGCAAGTGGACCGTGGGTTCAAATCCCACCCTCTCCGCTCGACGAAACCCGCTCAGGCCCCAGTGTTTTAGCGGGCTGTTTGCTTCCTGGCTTGACTCCATTCTCACCCGGGCAAAGGCGCATCGGAAGGGTCCCTGGGTGCCACGCTGGGAGCCACGGGTCAATCGCAGAACGGGTCTTCGGACGATCACTAGCTCCGAGAGGCAAGACAAGCTTGCGCGATGAGATCGCCAACCATGATCTCCAGTCGCGCCTCCCGACTATCGTCGTGCATACTGGAGGAGAGGGCGTGGGCGCCTGCAACCATCGGAGGGAGTCACATGAGACGACACGACGTTGACGTCGTCGTCCTCGGATCCGGCCTGGCCGGGTCGCTTCTGGCCACCATCCTGGCCCGTCACGACCGGTCCGTGGCCATGATCGAACGGGGGCAACACCCACGCCTGGCCATCGGGGAATCGCTGGTGCCGGCCTCGGCGCTGCTGTTCTGGATGCTGGGCGAGAAACACGACCTGCCCGAGGTCAGGACGTTGGCCCATCTCGACTCGGTGTCACGAAACGTCGCGCCGTCGTCGGGCGTGAAACGGGGCTTCAGTTTCGTGTACCACCGTCCCGGCCAGACCAGGGTCATACCCGAGGAGTCGAGCCTGTTCATCGGTCCCAAACAACCGATTTTCCGGGAAAGCCAGCTCTACCGCCAAGACATCGATCACTACCTGGTCCGAAGCGCCCAGAAGTACGGAGTCCAGTACCGGGATAACACCAACGTCACCGGGCTTGACATCACCGACGAGGCGGCGACCGTGCACCTCGACGACGGCACGACCCTCAGTGGCCGGTACGTTGTCGACGCCACCGGACGCCACTCCATCCTGGCCAACGAGTTCGGTCTTCGGGAGGAGCCGACGAGGCTACGTCATCACTCCCGCACCATCTTCACCCACATGACCGGCGTTGCCCCGTTCGAGGAGATCGCCCCCGGTAGCGAAGGCCGCCGGGTATCGGACAGCTGGTCGAAGGGAACCCTCCATCATGTGTTCGACGGTGGCTGGTTCTGGGTCATTCCGTTCAACAACTATCACCTGTCGAAAAGCGATCTGATCAGTGTCGGTGTGACCGTCGATCCACGCCGGTTCCCGAAACCCGAGGGCGTGGACCCGGAGAAGGAGTTCGACGAATTCGTCGAACGCCTGCCCGTGGTGGAACAGCATCTCGGCCCGGGTCAGGCCGCCCGACCCTTTGTCGGCACCGACCGCATTCAGTACTCGTCGTCATCGTCGGTCGGCGACCGATATCTCCTGCTCCAACACGCCTACGGCTTCATCGACCCGCTTTTCTCGCGGGGGATCTGGCGGTCCCAGGAGGCGGTGGACGTCATCGCCGACGAACTCCTGGCTGCCCTCGAAGACGGCGACCTGTCGGCCGATCGTTTTGCCGGGGTCGACCGGATGCAGGCCAACATGCTCGACGACAACGACCAGCTCGTCCACAACGCCTACCGATCGATGGCCGACTACAACACCTGGACCGCCTGGCTCCGAATCTGGTTCGCCGACGAGTTTCTAACCACCCTTCCCCTCCTGGCCGCCATGTTCCGTTCGGTGACCGAAGGCGGGACGTCGTTCTTCGAGCGGGCCAGAGCCGATCGTCGACCGGGCACCGGCTACAGCTTCTCCGATCACCTTCAGTGGCAGATCGATGAGGCCGAACGGGACCTCGATGACGTGGATGAGGGGAAGATCAACGCCACCCAGGCCCGGGAACGTATCAGCGCCCGGTTGGCCGACGCCGACTACCTGCCCCACAACCTGCTCGACTTCGAACGACCGTGGGGGTTCGGAATGGATCTCATTCCCCCCCGGTTGGCCCGCTTGATCTGGTGGGGGAAACGCCACGCCGACGACGGGGCCCGTCGTGACATGTTCGACTTCGACCCGATCAAGGTGGCCAGACTCCAGGCGAAGGATGCCTTGCCCTTCGCCTCGATCACGCGAGATCACCACGGGAATGTCGTCGCCCAGGTGTGATGGTCACCGGCTTGTCAGCGCCTTGTCGACCCGCTGCTTCCCCGGGTTGTTGCTCGACCCTCGGGCCGGTCAGCGGTCCCGCAGGCGCTTGCCGGCCACGATCTTCGGCGCGTGTTTCTCGATCCGGGTCAGCCTGGTCTGGGATTGTTTGGCCCCGGCGATGTTCAGGTTGTACTCCCGTTGCCGCCCGGGGGTGAGGGCCTCGAAGGCCGCTATGAACGCCGGGTCGCCGTCGAGACGGTCCTGGAGTTCCTCGACGAATGCCGGGGCCGGTGCCGGCTCGATCTCGAGCCGGGCCTCCTCGACGTCGATGGCCTCGATGATGTAGTCCCTGATGGTGTCGGCCAGGCCGGTGATCTCGGCAACCGAGGTGAACTGGAAACGGCGAGCCGAGCGGGAGTTCGGCCCCTGGTCGTGGAGCAGGTCGGCCGGATCTTGCGAGCAGGGCGCCCTTGAAGAACATCACGGCCAGGAACCACTTCATCTCCTGGAGAATGGCGATGTTGGCGCCCTGGTGGCTGTTAGCAGGGTCTACCCCACTTGATCGCCTCTGCCAGGCTCTGGGAGCCATGCTGTGAGCCATAGGTGGCGCTACCAGCCGACCTTCGGCGACTCCCGGCAGACGCGAACCCGCTGAATCTAGCTGCTTACGACCCCCACCGACCCGTCCTTCCCCGCCTGCTAAGGAGGTGTCTGCGCAAGTGGACCGTGGGTTCAAATCCCACCCTCCCCGCGCCGGTCCGCCAGAGGCGGACGATCATTTATGGACCTTGGTACCTGGCGATCGGCGCGACCCGTCACGGATAATCGAGGCGTGAGTGCACGAGCGCGATTCTCCATCCTTCTGTGGGCCATTGGGGTTGTTGCTGCGGTCGGCATGCTCGAAGCCTGGAGGATCGGGGCGGCGGGGCTCTTCGGTCTGGTCGCCGTTATCGAGCTGCTCGCCATCGGCACTCTTGTCTCGCTCCGCTCCCGTGCTCCGGTTGTGGTCCGAGGAGATCTCGCAGCCTGGCTCGACACCACGTCGGCCATCACGGGCGAGACCGCGTCCGCTCTGGCCAACCGGGCGCTGAGCAGCTACCGTGCCGCGCTGAGCGATGACCGCCGGGACTGAGGACCTCGACGTCCAGACCGTGGTACTCAACGGGCGCGCTACCTCTGCCGAGCTGGTGGGCGGCAAGGCCGCCATGCTCGACCGACTCATTGCCCTCGGCGCCCCGGTGCCGTCGAGCGGGGCGGTGACAACGACCGCCTACCGGCGGGTTGTGGGCGGGAGTCCTGCCCTCCGAGCCCTGCTCGACGAACTGATCACCGGCCCGTTGCCGGCGCTTCCCGATCGGGAACAGGCCCGGCGCACGATCGATGAGGCCTTCCTGGCCGCTCCGATGCCGACCGACCTTGCCGATGCCATCGTTGGGCTCGCCCGACAGGTGGGGCACGGTGGTCCGGTCGCCGTTCGTTCGTCGGCAACGGCGGAGGATCTGCAACGAGCCTCCTTCGCCGGCCAGTACCGCACGCTGCTCTCCGTGGAACCGGGTGACGTCTGCCGGGCAGTGCGGCTGTGCTGGGCCTCACTCTGGCATCCGACTCCTCGGGGCTACCGGCGCTTTCGTCGAATCGACGAGACCGACCTGGCCATGGCGGTCTTGATCATGCCGATGCTGGCCCCCAGCCAGGCCGGCGTGTTGTTCACCGAGGACCCCGGACGATCCGAGGCCATTCGAATCGAGCTTGTCGAGGGGCTCGGCGAGGCGCTCGTGTCCGGGGCACGGACCCCGGATGCGGTTGTTGTCGAACGTCGGGCCCTGGATACGTTCGACCCCGATCCGCCAGGTCTGCGGGAGCTGGCCGAGACCTCGCTGCGGCTGGAGGAGGAGATCGGGGTACCGCTCGACATCGAGTGGGCGATCGAGGACGGCACCGTCATCCTCCTCCAGGCCCGACCCATCACCACCACGCCCGGGCCGGCCGCGCTCGACGACGGCTTCGACGTGGTGTCGGGCCATGAGGTCCGGTCGACGACCGCCGGCATTGCCGAGATGCTGCCCGGCGCGCTGACCCCCCGAGTTTGGACGGCGAACAGCTGGTTGCTGGAGGAGGCCTTCCGCGGGCTCTTCGACAACCTCGCCGCCGATCTCGGCGGGCTGGAGGGAGCCCACGCCGTGCTCGGCCGGTTCCGGGGTCGGGCCGCGCTCAACCTCGACCTGATGGAGCAGATCGTCGAATCCGTGCCCGGAGGGTCCTCGGCCGAACTGGAGCACCAGTACTTCGGTGACGCCCTCGAACCGAGCGCCGCCCCCACCCGACCGCCGGCCGGCAGCACGCGGTTGGTCCAAACCGGCCGCGTTCTTCGGGGCCGAGCCCGGGCCTTCCGGGAGTCGGAACTCACCATCCAGGCCGTGGCCAACGTCCTCGATGCCGAGCCGCCCCTTTCCGACCTCAACGACTTCGCGCTGCTGGCCTTCCGCCGCCGATTGCTCCATCTCGCCGCCCGAGCCATGGAGGCCGAGCTGAGCATCGCCGCCACTGCAGCAGCGAGCTACCGGGGTCTGGAGATCTTCCTCCGACAGCACCTCGACCAGGCCGACGCCACAACCGCTTTGCAGCGCCTCACCAGTCCTGACCGGGTCAACCACCGCGGCCTGAGAGCGCTGTCGCTGAACGGACTCGCCGATCGTCTTCGGGACGATGATGATCTCGCCGAGGCCCGGGCCGCCGATTCCTGGCCCGAGGCCCGGGCCCGGCTGGAGGCAACGAAGGCCGGACTGGAGTTCCTGGCCGACTTCGAGCGAGCACTGCGGCGGGCGGGCTCGGCCTCGATCTTCGGAGGGAGCACCTGGGACACCGTGCCCGGACTGGTGTGGCCGATGCTGGTACGTGAACGGCCCCGCTCGGCGAGTCGAAGCCGACTGCGGGCCGACATGCTGACCGATGTCGAACAACAAATCGCAGACGACCGCCGGTGGCGGTCGACCCGAGCCCTCACCGGGCAGCTGGTCGACGTCCGTCGCCCGTTCCTTCGACGGGAGGCGACCGACGCTGCGGTCTTCCTTGACAGGCGGGAGCAGACCAAGGCCTCCCTTCTGATGCTGGGCGGGATCCTGTGGCGGGTCGACCGGGAACTCGGTCGGCGCCTGACCGCCGCGGGGTGGCTCGAAGAGATCGACGACATCGATCTGCTGACCGGTGACGAGTCGGCGCGACTGGTTGACGATCGCCCGCCGGCGCCGGAGCTGTTGGCCTTCCGCCGCCGTTGCCGAACCGCGGCCGAACTCGAGGCACCGCTTCCCCGACTCTTTTACGGTCGACCGGCGGCGCCAACTCCCCCACCGGTCGGCGGCAGCCGAGTGAAAGGCTGGAGTGGGAGTCCCGGTCGTTACGAAGGGCGGGCATGCGTTGTCAGACGGCCGGAGCGCTCCGGCCTGCGGCGAGGTGAGGTACTGGTGGCCCACACCACCGACTCCTCGTGGCTGCCCCTGTTCCAGATCGCCGGAGCGGTGGTGGTCGAGGAGGGCGGACCGCTCTCCCACGCTGCGGTCCTTGCCCGCGAGCTTGGTATGCCGGCCGTTGTCAATCTCCCGGGGATAGTGAACGAGGTGGCACACGTCCCGGGAGCGCTCCTGGTCGTCGACGGCTCGACCGGCGAGGTCGGCATTCACCAACTTGAACGGCACGAGCCGGTGATCGGCGTCGAATCCGGCGACCGGGAGGACCACGAGGTCGAACCGACCGACGGCATCGTCCCGGCCAGGCCGGAGCCGATCGTGGGCACCGGCGACCCCAACCGGCTCCAGGTGTTCATCACCGGCCTGATCGGCACCGGGGCGTTGATGTCGGTCGTCATCGGGCTTGCCCAGGCCATCGGAAGTGCCCGAACCCAGCGTCGTGTCAGCTTGCAGGTGCGTCCCCGGGCCGAGGCGCTGGCCGCGGCCGTCGTACACGGGTTCGAGCCCCGGGCCGTCGGCTGCGCCGGGATCCGACCCCGCGGCTACTACGCCTGGACGGCCGTTGTCGGTGCCGGCCTTTCCGTGCTCCTGCTGTGGGCCGGCGACGACTACGTCGAGGAACCGAGCCAAGCCGGATCGGTCTGGCAGCTGGCGGCGGCGCTGACCAGCGCGTCGACCGTCGCCGCGTTCGCCGCTGTCAACCTTGTCGCAGCCAAAGGATGGCCCCGAGTACCCTGGGTCGCCCGACTGGCCACTGCGCCTCGGGTACACCAGCGGCTCACCCCCAATCAACTCGTCGGGCCGGTGCACGCAACGTTCATCGGCGCCCTGCTGCTGACCGTGCTCGGACTGGGCTGGCTCGTCGACGAGGCCGATCGCCCGCTCCTGATCGTCGACGAATGGCTGTTCAACGCCATCGGCGCAGGAACGGACGACCGCTGGAGTCCCACGGTCCTCGATCAGATCCTGCGCCGTGAGGTCATGGTGCCGCTGGCGGTGATGCTCACGGCGGCCACCTACCGGTGTCGGGCCCTTTTGCTCACCTATCCACTGGTCATCGCCGGCGGAGGGGCCCTCCACCTGGGTCTGGCCCATTTCATCTCGCGTGAGCGGCCGCCGGACGGCCCCAAGCCCGGCTTCACCGATTCCTTCCCCGGCGGCCACGTGAACGAGCTGACCATCATGCTGGGGCTGCTGCCGCTCATCCTGTTCGTGTTGACCCGACGACGGTGGGTCGGCGTGGTCGTCGGGGCCGTGTGCTGGCCGACGCTACTGGTGTTGCTGGCCGACGCCTTCCGCACCGGTGACCACTGGCCGACCGACAACCTGGCCGGCCTGTTCATCGGCCTCTCGATGGTGCTGATCGCCCACGGGGTGTCGCGGGCACCTGCCCTCCACGGTCGGTGTCGAGGCTGCCCGACCCGGCTCGAAGCCGGAGCCGAGGCGCCAGTGCCCGTCGGCGTCAATCCGGGTCCAGGCACCAGACGGCGATGAAGCCGTTCAGCACTTCGGTCCACTCCCGGTCACACCGGCCGATCTCGGTCACCGAGGCGTCGCTGCCGGCTACGGCCAGCCTGGCCACCACGGGGCGGCCGAACACCACCAGTTCACCTTCGACCAACCCTCCTTGGCCGCAAACCGTGGTTTCGAATCCGTCGCCGGCCACGCCGATGCATCGGTCCCTCACGTCGGCCAGCAAGAGCAACTCCCGGATCGTGCCGTCTTCGTCCTCCATCTCCACCGGCTGGACGAAGTCGGCGTCGGGTCCCGAGTCGGCACCAAAACCCTGGCCGGCGGCGAACAACAACACCAGGAGTACGACGGTCAGGAACAACCCGAACAACGCAAGACCGGCAACGATCATCGTCACCAGGCGGCGCCTTGACGGGCTCCCGCCGGCGGGGCCGGAACCGGACGGCATATCCATGATCCAACCTTAGGGCAAGACTCCTACACCGAAATGGTCAGTCGATAGCCGTCGGGGTCGACTCCGTCATCGGCCCCGAGCACGTCGGCGGTTCCGGCAGCCAGCCGACGGGCGGTCCAGGCTGCGGCGCAGGCGTCGAGCATGTCGTCGAGAGCAGCGCCGGCCAGGGTCGGGAATTCGGAATCGTCCAACTCCACCATCGTCAATTCCGAACCGGCAGCCCAGCCCAGCAGCGAGCCGAGCGACTGCTCAACCAGGGCGAGCCGCTGCAATTGACCCAACACCGACTTCTTGACCGCCGGCAGTCGACCGGCCATGGCCAGGAACGACGACTCGGGATGGACCTCACTGAACCGGGGTTGGTCATCGGCACCGACCGCCGACCGCACCTCACGAATCTTGGGCAGCAGGTTGTACATCTGCTTCGACATTCCCTTGCCGGCCACAGCCCGGTTGACGGCCAGGGCATCGGCCCAGTCGACAGTGCCGAGCACGGCGTGGGCCGGTGACGGAAAGAGGCTGGAGCGACGAACACCGAGACGGCGACGGGCCTCCCGCTCCGCCGCCCGTTGACCGTCGACGGCCAGCCCGATCGGCATGTCGACACCCACGAAGTCGGCTCCGAACTCGTCACATCTGGAACGAACCACCCCGAAGTCCGAACACACGTCCACCTCGATTCGAGCCTCGCCCGATCCTGGATTGTCGACCAGCACCATCACCCAGCCGGCCCGACATCCATCGACACCACCAACTCGCATGGTCACCGACCCTACCGACCGGCGTCACTGATCTATACACCGGGCAATGCCTAAGGCGACCCCGATGGATCTCCGGCGGACCGCGGCGGCCAGCGACGGTTCGCCGCAGGCGAGCGTTTCGGTGCAGCCGCTCCACCGGTCAGACGAGATGTCACGGCGGAAGAAAGCGGACCGGCCGCGGCCATCGAAGCCACCGAATCGTCTCGTCAACGGAACCTCGGTGCTGACGAATCGATTCCGGATGGTTGGCGTTCCCTCCGAGGGGGCACGGCCGATCCGCTTGGCTAACACGGTAATGGCCGGGGCGCAACGGAAACGTAACCGGTGTCACCGCCCGACCCTGGACTCGGAACTGACCGAGCTTGCGGACCGGGTTCGATTTCGCCAACCTGGTACAGAGGAGGGATCGCAACCACCGTGCTGGACAAAAAAAGTGGATCGCTGAAGGGTGTCAACGTCCGTGTGCTCGGCATCACCACGATCCTTGTGCACGGCGAGAGTGTGAACCTCACACCGGTCGAACGTAACCTGTTGGCCCTGCTCGTTGCCGCCGGACCGGTTGGGGCCAACACCGATCAGCTGGCCGACGGCCTCTGGCAGGATCAGCTCCCTCACAGTTGGCGGGCCTCGCTGCGCAACACCATTTCCCGGCTGAACATCAAGGTTCGGGAGCGACTCGGCGCCAGGACCGGCAACGATCAGGGCGGCCGAAGCGGCGACCCGGTGGCTCTCGTTTCGGAGCGCACCACGGTTCGTCGGCTCCAGTTGGAGCGGGAGCAGGTGGACGCCTGGCGGCTCCTGGCCTGGGCCGACGGTGATCAGGAGTATCACGATCCCGATCTGCTGTTGGGCACTCCGTTCTCCGGCTGCGAGGTCCCCGACCTCCTCCAGAGCGTCACGGATCAGATCGAAGCCGCCCGCTATGACATCATCACGAGCTGGGACGCCGACAAGGTCCCGCTTCCGGCTCAGACCCTCGCCGTGATCCGACAGCTCTGTGCCGACGACCCGCTCGACGAACGCTTGGCCGTGGTGGCCGTCCGTCTACATCTGCTGGTCGACGATCGGCAGGGAGCGAGAGCGGTCATCGCCGGGGTGGAACGCGAGCTGGCCCTCACCCGGCGACCGCTGCCTGCGCCGCTGGCCACACTCAAACGGCAAGTGGAGGGCCATGACCCCATATTGGTTTCCTCCTATCGACACCAAGTTGGTGGCCAAGGGTCGACCGGACTGCGAACGTCGAAACCGCTCCGATCCTCGGCCCTCAACCGGCTGGCCGTCAACGAGATCGTGGGCCGAGACCATCTCGTCGATCAACTGGTGAACCAGGTCAGACCAACCAACCCCGCCTCCACGGGCAGAATCGGCGGCGTGTCGCTGTACGGGCCGGGTGGCGTGGGCAAGACCCGATTGGCGGTGGAGACGGCGCTTCGACTGCAAACCGACGGCTGCAGCACCATCTACGTCGTGGCCGACGACCACCGCTCCGGACCCCTCCAACCGTTCCTCCAGTCGCTGCGCTTTCTGCAACCGATCATCGAGCCCTACCTCACCCGACTGAACGAGCCGGAGGTGGCGACCCGGTGCTGGGCCGTGGCACTCCAGGCCATCGAATCGGCCATCGCCCCCGGGCCGACCTGCCTGGTGGCCGATGACGTGCACTGGTTCGACGAACATTCCCGCTCGA
>JAHEJM010000226.1 GCA_024638815.1 Acidimicrobiales bacterium
CGAGGGCGGCCAGGTCGGCCCCCAAGGTTCGCCAGCCATGGCGAGTCCAGTCCCCGAGCGACATCATCCCGCCCGACAGCATGTGCCGGGCCGTCATGTTGGCAGCGGCGAAACCGACCATGGCGGCCGCAACCGTGCTCAACTCACCCACGAACGGCAGCCGGCCCAACAGCAGAGCGGCGGCCAGCACCAAGGTGACGGCCAGCTGGCGTATGCCATAGGTCAGCGACACCCCGGCGGCCATGGCCGCCCACCGGGCGGTGCGGGTGACGCCACGCTGGGTGAAGGCGGCGCCCAGGCTGATCAGCGCGGCGGCGCTGCGGTCGCGACGGGCCACCAGGTAGGGCTGGAGCATGTCGGGGGCCAGATCTCGAATCAGCGGCCGCGAGTCGTAGTCGGTGGACCAGCCATCCCGATGGAGGGCGACGGCCCACTCCGGCACCATCCGGTACGAGGGTGCCCTATTCAACAATTCTCGCACCGCAGTGCGTCGAACCAACGAGGCTGGGCCCCGCCACGGGGCCACCCCCCGACTGGCCAGGGCCGGCCCGATCACCTCCCGTTCCAGCGCCTCCTCGTCACCACCCCGCGTGAGATGGAACAGTGAGCTGGGATTGAGCAGACCCACAGCCAGCTGCCGGACGGCGGCACCGTCCTCGACCGGCGACCCGACGATGGCCTCGAACAGCCGGGGCATGGGAACCTGCCCCGCCTGCAACCACAGCAGCCACGCCCCGTCGCCGATGTCGACCATCGAAGGCAGCGGGCTGACCGCAGTCGAGTCATCGATCCGTACTTCGAGCCGAAGTGCGGTCATCGAATCGAAACGATTGACGACGGTCTGGAGATCTGGGTCGACCCGGCCGGTCAGCACGGTCGTCGTCCGCCGCCAGCCGGTGACGGCGAGACCGACCATGGTGCGCTCCAGATCGGTCGCCGTCGACTCGGGACCCACCACGATCACGACGTCGATCTCGTCCCGGTCGATTGGGGAACCGGCGTTGACCGGTCGGCGTTTGGGGACGACCTGGAATCGCAGCAGCAGAAGCTGAACCCACGACCAGATCTCGGCCCACAGCACCGGCAACGACAGGGCCAGGATCCAACCCCGTCCAATGGTGGTGGTGCGCCAGACCAGATAGCCCAGACCGGCGGTGAGCACTGCGGCCACCACCAGGCGCGTCAGAAGGGTCACATCGACCGGTTCGTCGGGGTCGACCTGGCGGTGATCGCCGGCCGGGGCCACATGGCCCGAACGACCGGTGGTCGGTTGATCGGAAGGGGATGCGTGCACGATTGCCTCAGAACTGCTCTCCCTCGATCATCGGCACATGGCCGGTGCCCATTGAGTAGTCACCCGGGTCGGGCCCACTGTTTGACTCAATGACCGATGGCCCTTGGGTAGAAGACCTTCCACCGACACTCACGTCGGGGCCGTTCGGCCCATGTCCGTATGGAGCGGACGACCCCGACCCCGGGTTCCGGCGGCGTCGAATCATCGGCCTTCGATCAGTGCCGGCGCTCCGTCAAGCCTGTGAGTTTCGAGTGGACAACCAGTGGGTTTCTCCACAAAATCTGGGGACATCCAAGAAAGTCTGCGGACAACCCTGGGGATATCAAAAAAGCCCTTGACGCCCTCTTGGCGGCGTGTCACGATGCCTATCACTCAGATGAACACCAGCCGATCGAGGGGGTACGGCGACAGCGAATCGGGTCAAACCGAGACGAGGTCAACGGGCTCCGGAAGTCGGAAAAGGCTCATCTGACAGAGGTGGTTTCCCCTCGACGGCCAACGGTCGAGGTTTCGGACTCCGGTCCGGAACCCGGTCACGGGCTTCGGCCCGGGATCCGATGTCAAGCTTCGGCTCGAGATCGTGATCGGCGGTCGTCACGGCGCCCCCGCAGGTCTTCGGATCGCTGGGACGGCGACAGGGAGCGATGCTTCGGCCCAGCGCACTGCTACGGCAAATTGGTAAACCGGTGACTCCACCGGGGGATCACGAACTGTAGCGACGCCCACAAGGCGGCGTTGGTGAAACAGCGTTCACATATGCGAACTGCCCGCCGGGCTTCACGCACGACGGGCAGTGATAAACACTATCGGTACTGACAGTACACCTGAACAGGTCGATAGTGGTGGATCCACCTCGAACTTGATGGCGCCTCCGGTTCGTCGGCTTCGGCCGACATCTCCGGAGGCGTCAACTTTTTTACCGAAGGCCACCGGGTATCGGTGAAGGAGATCGTGTCGGGCCACGAGCTAGGGGTGGCCCGGCACGATCCCCGCCTCACCCGGTTGAGGGTCCGAACCACCCATCCGACGGCCTCGCAGAGGCGTTCGCCACGAGGTCGCCAGCGCCACGAGATCAGGTGAGGATCCGGCGGTCTAGGCTCCGGCGTCCCCGCTCCACCGCATCAGACCCTCCTGGGCGCAGGTGGCGACAAGTGACCCGTCGGCCTGATACAGCCGTCCCGTGGTCAACCCCCGCCCCCATCCGGTGGATTCGACCACCTGGTCGAACAGCAACCACTGGTCGGCCACCGCCGGCCGGTGGAACCACATGGCGTGATCCAGGCTGGCCCCGAGATTCGCCCGATCATGCCAGCGTCGACCGTGAGGAAGGTAGACGTGGTCGATCAAGGTGGTGTCGCTGATGTAGGCCACGGCACAGTC
>JAHEJM010000004.1 GCA_024638815.1 Acidimicrobiales bacterium
GTCAGGCAACGTTCGGGGTGTCGACGGCGAGTCAGGAGTGTCGCTGGCAAGGACGCAGGAGCCCCGCTCACTCGTGAGCGTGAGAGGGGCGACGAGGACGCCGTCCAGCGGCGGTCCTGGCCGCCGGAACGTCGCAAAGGTTGCCTGACGCGGTACTAGAGACGTTCGTCTTCCGGTCCCGCCGTCGACCGGGTGTCAGTACCGGCTATGGCGGTTGGTCCAGCAGCCCCGGTGCCAGTGGCGACGCAGATCGGAGTCGTCGGGTGGAACCACCACCACATGGCCCAAACCCGGGGGGATCATGCCGTTGCAGCCCGGGCACCTGTAGGACTTGACGGCATCGGCGGGCTGAATGAACCGGACCTCGGCTCCAGGTACGTCGGACGGGTCGGGTCGGCGGCCGGTCGACCCGGCGACCTTGCTTGTTCCGCCCGGCTTCCTGCCCCGCTTCGACTTCTTCCTGGTCGAGCGCCGCTTGCGGCGCCCGGCCGCCCGAGCGGCTCGCTTTGCTTCCCGAGATCGCTTGCGTGACGGCATGACGAAGGTCTGCTCAGAGTCTCAACCGAGCGCGGCCCAGACGATGAGACCGATGACCACCACGAAGGCGCTGGCCACGAACAGGTAGTCGAACGACGACGCCCTATGCTTTCGATGCGGATCGAATCCCATAGGAGCAGTATGGCTGGACAACCGGGCCCCACGACACACCGGTCGACGGACGAAGACGTGTTCGATCGATCGGGGGATCGGGCACAACGGTGGTCGTTGTGGCCGGTGGTGGTCGCCGGGGTCGCGTCGGTGCTGCTTACCGGATGCGTCGGCGACGACGTGCCCGAGGTCTCGGCCGAGGACACTGAACTGGTGACCGGCCGGGAGGTCTACGTCCGCAACTGCGTGGCATGCCACGGCACTGCCGGTCAGGGCGGGACCGGACCGAAGCTGTCCGACGGGGTGGTCATCGAACGGTATCCCGATGTACAGGATCACATCGATGTCATTGTCAACGGCAGGAATCAGATGCCGGCATATGGGGGCAAGCTCACCGACGAGGAAATCGAGGCCGTCGTCCGCTACAACCGCGAGGTTCTCTAGCGACCGAATGTGGTCCCGGCGCCCGGACGGACGCTGGTCCACGCCGCCACTGTCACAACCCCCGACTACGGTGCTATCAGAGTCCCCGCACCGCTGCCGAGCGGCGGTCACGGGATGACTTCCCCCGGCAACTGATTTCCGATCCGGCCTCGGCCGGCCCGGACTGTTCCCACCTCCTGTCGTCGGCTCCGACGACCCGAAGCGGGCTGGGCACGGTATTGGTTCGGTACGGTCGGGGGAGGAGCACATCATGCTCGCCACCGTGGCCACCGCTGTGGTCCAGGGCGTCGACGGTCATTCTGTCACCGTCGAGGTTCATGTCAGCAACGGCCTGCCCACCTACACCCTCGTCGGTCTGCCTGACGCGTCCTGCCGGGAGTCCCGTGACCGCGTACGGGCCGCGCTGCAGTCCAGCGGCTATCGCTGGCCCATGCAGCGCATCACCATCAATCTGGCCCCCACCGGGCTGCGCAAACAGGGGGCGGCGCTCGATCTTCCAATTGCACTGGGCATTCTGGCCGCCTCCGATCAGCTCGATGCCTCCGGCCTTCGTCGGTACGGGGCCGTGGGGGAACTCGGATTGGACGGTTCGATTCGACCCGTACCCGGCCTGGTGTCGCTGGCCGACGCCATCGACGCCGACGAGGTCCTGGTTCCGATGGACGGCGCCGAACAGGCCGCCGTCGTTCGGCCGGGGGAGGTTCGGGCCGTGAAGTGCCTGGCCGAGGTCGTCCCGGCCCTGGCCGGCGAGGGCCCATTGCCCGATCTCGTCGCCCCGTCCGAACCGTGCGCCGAACCACGGGCCATCGACGATCTGTCCGATGTCCGGGGTCAGCCCATGGCCCGGTGGGCACTGGAGATTGCCGCTGCCGGCGGTCACCACATGTTGATGATCGGGCCGCCAGGAGCGGGCAAGACCATGTTGGCCTCCCGTCTGGTCGGGCTGTTGCCCGACCTTGCGCCGGATGAGGCACTGCTGGCCACCCGGGTCCATTCGGCCGCCGGATTGACCATTCCCCCCGGTGGGCTGGTTCGCCGACCGCCCTTTCGGGCACCCCACCAGGGAGCGTCATCGGTGGCCATGATCGGTGGGGGATCGGCCGCCATGCGTCCCGGCGAGATCAGCTGCGCCCACAACGGTGTGCTGTTTCTGGACGAGCTGGGCGAATTCTCGGTCCCCATCCTGGATGCCCTGCGTCAGCCATTGGAGGAGGGAGTCATTCGGGTCTCCCGCGCAGTCCGGGCGGTGACCCTGCCGGCCCGGTTCCTGCTGGTGGCGGCCATGAACCCCTGCCCCTGCGGCGAGGGCGGAGCCGCCGGTCTGTGCCGATGTAGCGATGCCGCCCGGGCCCGATACTCCCGCCGATTGTCAGGCCCCTTGCTGGATCGGTTCGACCTTCGGGTGCATGTGCGCCCGCCGGCACCGCAGGTGCTGCTGGGCGGCCACGACTCGGAGTCGACGGCCACGGTGGCGGCTCGGGTGGCCTGCGCTCGGGAACGGGCGGTGGAACGGGGGGTGCGGTGCAATGCCGAGATCCCGGCCTACCGACTCGACGAGCTGGCCCCGTTGTCCGATGAGGCCACGGTCGTGCTCCGGCGCCGGCTCGAAGCCGGCGATCTTACCGGTCGGGGGTTGCGCCGGGTGCGGACGGTGGCGCGCACCATCGCCGATCTGCAGATGGCCGAGGGGCAGGGCTTCCAGCCGGTGATGTCGGCCGAGACGGTGCAGGCCGCCCTGGCTCTGCGCAGTCGGCCTCACGACATGCTGGGGGTGGCGGTATGACTGCCCGATGTCTCTCGTTCGAGGTTGTTGTGCGTGATCGGGGGTGGTTGCGATGACTGCCCCACGTCCGGACGTCGCCGATGTGGAGGCCCGCCTCAGCCTCCTCGCCCTCGATGGCATCGGCCCATCCCGACTGCGATGGTTGACCGAGTCCACCGATCCGGCTCGGGTTGTCGAGTATCTGCGGGAACGCCGTCTTCCCGCCGTGTGCGGACCACCTCCGCCCGGCGTCAATCCCGATGTCGTCGAGAACTGGTTCGACACCATCAGGTCCATCGACGGGCCCACCTTGCTCGAAGCCGAGCTGAACAATGGCCACGGCATCCTCGCCCCACACGATGATCAATGGCCGTTCCATCTCGATCCCGAGCCGCCGGCGCTCGTGTTCTATCGGGGCGATCCAGAGCTTCTTTCCGTCCCATCGGTCGGTGTTGTCGGCACCCGGCGCTGTACCACGGTAGGGCGAACGGTGGCTCATCAAATCGGCTTCGACCTGGCCCGAGCCGGGGTCGGGGTCATCAGCGGCCTGGCCCTCGGAGTGGACGCCGCGGCCCATCAGGGTGCCCTCGACGGTGCCGGCCCGGTCATCGGCGTGGTCGGCTCCGGCCTCGATGTGGTGTATCCCAGTTCCAATCGCACACTGTGGGAGGACGTGGCCGGCCACGGCGTGCTGATCAGTGAGGCACTGGCCGGGACGCGTCCGGAACGCTGGCGTTTTCCTGCTCGAAACAGGCTCATCGCCGCACTGTCGTCGGGTGTGGTCATCGTCGAGTCACATCGGCGCGGTGGTTCGCTGATCACGGCCGATGAGGCCGCCGACCGTGGTAAACCGGTGTTCGCAGTTCCCGGATCGGTGTCCAATCCCGCTGCCGACGGTACAAATGGGCTGATCATCGATGGTGCCATCCCCGTTCGATCGGCCTCGGACCTACTCGACGCCATCGGCCCTGCGGCGGTTGGTGGTACAGAGCCGTTGTTTCGGCCCGAGATCCTCGGCCGTCCCGATCCCCTCGACGGTGATGCCCTCCGCCATCGCGCTGCGGTCGAAGATCCCCGGGACAACGGGGATCTGTGCCGCCGGATACAGGCCGAGATTGCCGGCGGCCCGTGTCCCATCGATCATCTCGTCCTGTCCTTGAAGTCGTCGCTGACCGAATTGCTGGCCGCAACCTACCTACTGGTCGCCAGTGGTGATGCCATCTTCGACGGGGGCACCGTGGCGCCGATCCCGGCGCCGACACCATAGAAACCCGGCCGCCCTACGGCCTCCTCGCCATCGTGTTGCTCTGTGGACATGAGGCCCGAACCATCACGGAGCGTCAACCATGGTCACTCTCGGCGTTCGGCCCGCTACCCTCCTTGGTCGTGACCACCGCCGCCGCTCGAGTCCGCTACCTCCAACTGCTCGGCTTCCGGCCAACAGGTGAAGATGGCTCCGACACCGATCTTGATCTGACCTCGAACGGGGGCTCTTCCGACCCGCTGCTCGACGGATCCCGCACTTCGATGTCGGATGAATCCACAGCGCCCTCGAGGAGGATCACTCGGCCGGTGTCGGGCTCGGAGGTCGGGTCGGGTGGGCCGGTGACCGGGTCGGCGGACCCAGGCCCCAGGGTCAACACGGATGTCAATGATGCGGCCGGACTGATCGAATCAGCTCAAACTGAGCGATCCTCCTATATTGCTCACGTTGTGTGGCGGAACGCCGACGGAGAGTGGGAACGAGGGGCACGGGGCGTTGAGCCCGGTCGTGCTCCGACCTCGCATTCGAATCCGTACACCTTGGCGGGCAACGTGGCAATTGAAACAGACAACGAGCTTGAGGCGGTCTGGGGACGGTTCAAGGAGACCGAATCCCAGGAAGACCGAGACGAATTGATCGTCTACTACGCGCCACTGGTCAAATACGTGGCCGGGCGTATCGCCGCCGGCCTCCCCCAGACGGTGGATCAGTCGGACCTGATCAGCTACGGCATGTTCGGTCTCATCGACGCCATTACCAAGTTCGATCCCGAGCGCGGCTTCAAGTTCGAGACCTACGCCGTGTCCCGCGTCAAAGGGGCCGTACTCGACGAGCTTCGCTCGATCGACTGGGTTCCCCGTTCGGTGCGATCCAAGGCCAAGGCGGTGGAACGGGCCATCACCAAGCTGGAAGCGCGGAATCACCGGCCACCAACCGACGAGGAGATCGCCGACGAGCTCGACCTGTCGGCCAAGCAGTTGACCAGTATCTATAAACAGATCGGCTCCCTGGGGCTGGTGGCCCTGGACGAGATGCTCTCGGTCAACGGGAGTGAATCGTTGACCTTCGGCGACACCCTGGCCGACCGCCGGGACGGACCGGGTTTGACCTACGAGCGGGCCGAGGTCCGCCGGTTGTTGGCCCAGGCCATCAACACCATGTCCGAGCGGGAGAAGGTGGTTCTCACCCTCTACTACTACGAGAACATGACATTGGCCGAAATCGGCCGGGTGCTCGGCGTAACCGAAAGTCGGGTCTGCCAGATCCACACCAAGGCCGTACTGGGTCTACGATCCCGCATGGAGTCGGCCGAACGGGAGACTGTCTGACCACCGGGTGAGGGCCGCCCGTCCGCCACGACGGTCGGGCGGAACACGACCCTTCGACTCGGTTCCTTCCTTGGGTTCGAGTGTGCGCCGCCGGCACTAGACTCGGAGCCGATCGTGCCGTCGGCACCAACACTGTCGTGCTGCGCAATCGAGCGCAGGATTGGTGCCTGCCATGTTCGTCGTTCCGCCCCGGCTGTTGCCGGCCGTCCTCTTGTCGTTCATCATCGCGGTCACGCCGCCGATGTCGCCCCCGCCGGTCACGACTGGTGCCGTGGCCCGTGCGTCATCGGTGGCCTCGCAACCGGAACCTCCATCGGTCGCCATCGACGGGCTATGGCAGCCACCGGTCGATGGCCCCATCGTCGACTATTTCCGAGCCCCGACCCACCGCTACGGCCCCGGCAATCGGGGTCTGGAGTATGGGACCAGGCAAGGGCAGCCGGTGGGGGCGGTGGCGGCCGGTGTGGTCGTCTTCGCCGGCCAGGTCGGTGGCCGGTTGTTCGTGGTGGTCAGCCACAGCCCCGACCTGCGTTCGACCTACGCCTATCTCCACTCCATCGCCGTGTCCGAGGGCGAGAGGGTAACCGCGGGGCAACGGCTCGCCGCCGCCGCCCCCGGGTTTCACCTCACTGCTCGGTACCGTGGGCGCTACATCGACCCGTTGCCACTGTTCGGCTGGCACTATCGAGTGCGACTGGTGGCACCGGGGACCCGTCCGACATCGGCCCCCCGCCGCGTGGCGGAGGGCGGAATCCCGCCTCGGCGGGCGCTATAGTACACAACGGCCGAATCGCCCCTTGGCGGCCGGTCGGGGTCCCTGTGGCCCGAAGAGAATTAACCGTCAACGATGTTTCCGCCCGGCCGAATCCACGGTCTTCCATGTCGGTGGCCTCACGGCCTGCCGACCGGGAGTGCGCCGGGCGTCACTCAACCGGAGGAAATCCTGTGACCGCTGTCGTCACCATGAAGCAAATGCTGGAAGCCGGCGTCCACTTCGGACATCAGACCCGGCGCTGGAACCCCAAGATGAAGCGGTTCATCCACGGCGACCGCAACGGGGTCTACATCATCGATCTCGAGGAGACACTTCGACGTATCGAGACCGCCTACGCCTTCGTTCGTGACGAGGTGGCCAACGGCGGCACGGTGTTGTTCGTGGGCACCAAGAAGCAGGCGCAGGAACCCATCCGGCGTCATGCCCAGTCGGTTGGAATGCCGTTCGTCGATCAGCGCTGGCTGGGTGGAATGCTCACCAACTATCAAACCATCTCCAAGCGGGTGGGCAAGCTGCTCGAGTACGAGCGCATGCAGGTGGCCGGTGACTTCGAGGAGATGCCGAAGAAGGAGGCGCTCCGCTACACCCGGGAGCTGGACAAACTCAACCGCAACATCGGCGGTATCAAGACCATGGGCAAGGTGCCCAGCGTGGTCTTCGTGGTCGACACCATCATCGAGCACATCGCCGTCACCGAGGCCAGGAAGCTGAACATCCCACTTGTGGCCGTGGTCGACACCAACTGCGACCCCGACCTGGTCGACTATCCGATCCCCGGCAACGACGATGCCATTCGCTCGGCCGAGCTGATGACCCGGGTCATTGCCGAGGCTGTGGCCGAAGGCAAGATCATCGCCGCTCGTCGCACCGGCGTGCCCGACTCCCCCCAATCCCGTACTCCCGAACAGGAAGCGGCCTACGCCACCGAGCAGGAGGTTGCCCGGGAGGCAGCGGCCAGGGCGGCCGCCGAGCGCGAAGCCCGGGTAGCGGCGGCCGTGGTCGAGCAGAAGGCTCAGGCTGAAAGTGCACCCCCGGCCGCTTCCGTCGCCGAACCGGCAGCCACGGCGGACGACCAGTCCGACACCGCTCCGACCGAGCCGGCGGGTGAGGCGGCCGAGAACGCAGCGGCGTCGGCCGAGGCCGCGGCCGCCGAGCCGGCCCCTACCGCCGACGAGATGCTCGCCACCGACGAACCGGTGGCCGAGCCGGCAGCAAACGCCCAAGCCACCGAGTCGTAGGCGACCGAACCCACCCCGTGGCAACACGGCCGGCTCTGCTTCGCCGAGCGGCGGACCTTTGCTGCGGTTCGCTCGGTCCCCTGCAGTCCACAACCGCACGCTTCAACCACGATCGAACGAGGATTCACGATGGCCATCACCGCCAAAGATGTTCAAGAACTGCGTAAGTCCACCGGCGCCGGCATGATGGACGCCAAGAAGGCCTTGACCGAGGCCGGCGGCGACTTCGACGCCGCAGTCCAGATCCTTCGGGAGAAGGGCCTGGCCAAGGCCGCCTCCCGGACCGATCGGGACAACAGCGAAGGCCTGGTAGCAGTGGCCCAGGATGACTCGGGGGCCGCCCTGATCCAGCTCAAGTCCGAGACCGACTTCGCCGCCAAGTCCGATGACTTCATCAAGCTGGCCGACGAACTGGCCGAGCTGGTGCTGGCCGAGGGCCCGGAGGCGGTGGAGGAGAAGGCCGCCGCCATCGAGGACCTGAAGCTCGTGGTGAAGGAGAACATCGACTTCGGACCGATCGTCCGTTTCGAAAACGCTGAGGGCGGGGCCATCGATGCCTACCTCCACGCCGGGGGAAAGGCCGGCGTGTTGGTTCAGGGTGAGGGCATCGCTCCCGACTTGTTGCACGAGATCGCCATGCATATCGCCTTCGCCAAGCCCACGTACCTTTCCCGGGACGAGGTGCCGGCCGGCGATGTCGAGCGCGAGCGGGCCGCCCTGCTCGAGATAACCAAGAACGAGGGCAAGCCCGAAGCGGCGTGGGACAAGATCGTCGATGGTCGCCTCAACGCCTGGTTCGGTGAGCGGGTGCTGCTGGAACAAGGACTGTTCGGTGAGAGGGAGACCGTCGGCTCCAAGATCGGTGGCGGCACCATCACCCGCTTCGTGCTGGCCACGGTCGGCTGAACCGGCACCGAGACCGTTCGCCTGCGGTTCGAACGCCGAACCGGCGGCGGGAGACCGAGCCTGTCGCCGGGCAGCGATCTGGTAGGGTTGGCCGCCGAGCGCCCCTACTTCGGCGCCCGCACCCGGACCGGAGGAGGTCGGACTCGTGAACAACTGCTCGGAGCCTCGCTGGAATCGCATCCTGCTCAAGCTCTCCGGCGAGGCTTTTGCCGGCGACAAGGGTTTCGGCATCGACAACAAGGTGATGGATCGCATCACCGACGACATCATCGACGTGTGGAAGAACCTTCGGGCCGAGGTCGCCATCGTGGTCGGTGGGGGCAACTTCTGGCGAGGAATGACCGGGGCCGAAGGCGGCCTCGATCGAGCTCAAGCCGATTACATGGGCATGCTGGCTACGGTCATGAACGCTCTGGCCCTCCAGGATGTGTTGGAACAGAAGAATGTGCCCACCCGTCTCCAGTCGGCCATTCGCATGCCCCAGGTGGCCGAGGAGTACATCCGGCGCCGGGCCATTCGCCATCTGGAAAAGCACCGCGTGGTCATCTTTGCCGCCGGTACCGGCAACCCCTTCTTCACCACCGACACCACTGCCTCGCTGCGGGCGGTCGAGATCGACGCCGATGTACTGCTGTCGGCCAAGAACGGTGTCGACGGGGTGTACACCGACGATCCCAGGACCAACCCTGACGCCACCAAGATCGATGAACTAGGCTACTTGGACGTGCTGAATCGGGATTTGAGGGTCATGGACCCCACCGCAATCACCCATGCCAAGGAGAACGGCCTCCCCATTGTCGTCTTCGACCTGCTGGCTGAGGGCAACCTACGAGCACTGCTTTGCGGCAAGTCGATAGGTACGATTGTGCGATGAGCGAATTCACCGAACTGGTCTTGTCCGATGCCGAGGACCGCATGGAGAAGGCGGTCGCACATGCCCGCGGCGAGTTCGCCTCGGTCCGCAGCGGACGGGCCTCGCCCCAGTTGATCGAGCGGCTACCGGTCGAGGCCTATGGGGTCGAGATGCGACTGGTGGAGGTGGCATCGGTGTCGGTGCCGGAAGCCCGTCAGCTCCTGGTCACACCCCATGACCCGGCGAATCTCGAAGCCATCGAAAAGTCGATCCGGATCTCCGATCTCGGTATCGCCCCCAGCAACGACGGCCGATCGATACGCCTCAACTTTCCTCCGCTCACCGAGGAACGGCGCAAGGAGATGGTCCGGGTGGTCAGGAAGATGGCCGAGGAGGGCCGCATCTCCATCCGCAATATTCGCCGCGAGGCCCGCAAAGACCTCGAGGGCGCCCAGAGGGACGGCCAAGTGAGCGAGGACGAGCAGGAGCGGGCGGAAAGGGAGCTGGACAAGCTCACCCAGGCCCACGAAGCCGTCGTCGATCAAGTACTGGAGAACAAGGAAGAGGAGTTGCTCGAGGTGTGATCTCGCCCGGCCCGTCCGGTCGACGCCAGATACCGAGAACCACGACAGTAGAAGTCGACACGCAGAAAGAGTACCATCACCCGGAATCACGGAGTCCTGAGGCCAGGCTCGTCGCACCACCGAGTCGAGCCCCGACCCGGATTGATCGAACGGTGTTCGAGGCAGCGGAGGTTGGGTACTCGGAAGGATGTCACCATGGCTGACAACTCACGAGACGAGGAGCGCGACGACAGCGGTCCGCAGAGCATCTTCGATCTCTTCGAACCCCCACCGGAGCCCGATCCGAGCACCTTCGGCAAGGTGCCGGTGGTTCGCGGCGAAGACGACGACTTCGACCGCAAGAACGGCACCACCGCCGCCGAGCGCAAGGCGGCGGCCGAAGCCGAGGCCGCCGGCCTGCAGCACTGGACCGAACCGGCCACCGGTCAGGTTCCAGCCGTTTTCGGATCCGATGACGACCGCGGCGGCTGGACATCGGGCCGTGGGCCGAGCTGGCAGGGTGACGAGAACACCTGGACCGGCCCCGACCTTTCCGACGTCTTTGCCGATCATGAGCCGGGCGGTGACCTTCCCACCGATTCCCGTACCCCGTCGAGCACGGTCGGACGATCGCGCCCCGACGACTTCGATCCCCAGGAAGGCCGTGAGATTCCGCAAACCCCGTCCCCGACGGTCGAACCGGAGCAGACCGCAGCCGCGGCGCCGAGGCGGGCCTCGGAGGAGTGGGGCGGATTCGACGCCGATCCGGCTCCCGCCGGCGAACGCCGGCCGGGCTCGGAGGGCCCCGGCCCAGGCGCTGACGTCACCCACGACTCCCTGAGTCGCTCGCGATCCCCAGAATCGCCAACGGAGCAGACCAGACCTCACTCCCGATTCGACTCTTCGGCCCCATCCCGGGAGTGGGACCTCGGCGCGTCCTCCGAACCCTCACAGCCCTCGCGATCGCCGGCAGCACCACGTCGTGCCGTGGCTGACCAGGCGACCCCCGGCGACACGACCTCGACACCCGGCGTTGGGCCGGGGCGATCGAATTTCGATCGCGGTTCGGCACCGTCCCGACCCGCTCCGCCCCCCCAATTCGATCGGGCGCCCCACCCGCCTCCGTCATCGTCGCCCCTCGATCGGCCGTCGAGCCGTTTCGGAGACGAAAGCCCCGTTCCCGGTGACGGTTCCCGCTCTGTTCCCGGTGTTCGACCCCGAGCCGAAGAGCCCGGCGTCGGGCTCGAACGGCAGCCAACCGACCCCGGGCGCATACGATTCGAGGGCATCCACGAGCCGGATGCCGGCTCCCTTGGTCTTGCCTCCGACGGTTCGACCTCGTCGTTGGCCGGGCTCGCCGGTCAGCCCTCGCCATCAGCCGGGGCCGGCGCGTTCGAGCGCCAACCCGTCGATGATGAGGCGACCACCGCCCCGGGGATCTACGGGTTCGAAGATGCGCCCTACAGACCCGACTATGACGGTCCCGCTTCCCCCGTGGCCCAAGAGGCGCCGGCCGGCGGCCGCAATGTCCCCCAGGCCATCGCCGTCGGTGCCGCTCTGGCCGGGGTGGCCCTCGGGGCAATGTGGTTGGGTCCCGCCTTCACCATGGTCGTGGTCGTGGCCGCCGCCCTCCTGGCCGTGGTCGAGCTGTTCAACTCCATGCGTCTGGCCGGCCTTCGGCCTGCCGCCCTACTTGGCATACTGGGCACGGTCGCCGCACCGGTCGCCGCCTACTACCGAGGCGACGCCGCCTACACCGTGATCGTCGCACTGGGTGTGGTGTTCGGCGTGTTGTGGTATCTGGTTGGGGCCGACACCGAACGTCCGGTGCTCAACCTCAGCCTGACCTTGTTCGGCGTGCTCTGGATTGGTGGCCTTGGTTCGTTCGCCGCCCTGATTCTGCGATCCGACGTCGGTATCCAGCTACTGCTGTCGACCATTCTCATCACCGTCGTGTCCGACATTCTCGCCTACGTCGGGGGCCGGGCCTACGGCTCTCGCCCCTTCCATAGGTGCAGCCCATCCAAAACATGGGAGGGGACGATGACCGGTTTCGTCGGTGCCGTCTTCACCGGCTTTGCCCTCGGGGTTGTGCCATTCGACACCATGTGGGACACCGCCTTCACCGAGGCTCTCCTTCTGGGTGCCGTCGTCGGTTTGCTGGCCCCCATCGGTGACCTGGCCGAGTCGATGGTCAAGCGCGATCTCGGGGTGAAGGACATGGGTACCATCCTGCCCGGCCACGGCGGCGTGCTCGATCGCATCGACGCCCTGCTTTTCACCCTGCCCGGGGCCTACTACCTGGCTCTGACCACCGGGCTGCTGTAGCAACCCCGAGTGGTCCCCGAGTGAGCGCCCCGCCCACGCGTTGTCCCCGATGGCGGCCGAGCTCGACCAAAGGAAGGAACCCGTGACGACGGTTACCATCGTCGGGTCGACGGGCTCGATCGGCACCCAGACCATCGATGTCATCACCCGGGAGCCCGACCGGTACCGGGTAACCGCCCTGGTCGCCGGGTCCGACGCGGCGACCCTGGCCGCCCAGGCCGCTGAGCTTCGACCCGGCGTGGCGGTGGTGGCCGACGAATCGAGACTCGAGGAGCTGCGGCACCGATTGGCCGAGGCCGGTGCCGGCGAGGTGGCGGCCATGGCCGGGGACCGTGCGCTGGCCGATGCGGCTGCCGACGCCGACATCACCGTCAACGGTGTGGTCGGCTTCGCCGGCCTGACTACCACCCTGGCCTGCCTCGAGGCCGGCAAACGCCTGGCCTTGGCCAACAAGGAGTCCCTGATCGCGGCCGGCCCGGTGGTCCAGCAGGCCAGGCGGACCCCGGGGGCCGAACTCATACCCGTCGACAGCGAGCATGCCGCCATCCACCAATGCCTGATCGGGGCGACGAGGCGCGGAGTGAGTCGGCTTCAGCTCACGGCCTCCGGCGGTCCGTTTCGGCGTCGCAGTCGTGAGGAGTTGGCGTCGGTCACGGTGGACCAGGCCCTGAACCACCCGACGTGGTCCATGGGACCGAAGATCACGGTCGATTCCTCGACCTTGATGAACAAGGGGCTCGAGGTCATCGAGGCCAACGAGCTGTTCGGCCGGCCGGCCGGTGACGCCGGATTCGGCATCGGATTGGACGACATCGACGTTGTCGTGCACCCCCAGTCCATCGTGCATTCCATGGTCACGTTCACCGATGGTTCCACCATTGCCCAGTTGTCGAATCCCGATATGCGGCTTCCCATCGCCTATGCCCTGGCCCACCCCGAACGTTTTTCCCAACCCTTCGGCCGGCTCGACTGGAGCCGGCGACAGCGGCTGGACTTCGAGCCTCCGGACCGCCATGCCTTCCCCTGCCTGGACCTGGCGTACGCCGCAGCTCGAATCGGGGGTACCGGCCCGGCGTGGTTGAGCGGGGCCAATGAAGTCGCGGTCGGCGCTTTCCTTCACAAACGCATCCGCTGGGCCGATATCGCCACGGTGATCGAGACCACCATGTCCCACCACGATGGGCAACCGGCCGACAGCCTGGACGCCGTGCTGCATGCCGATGCCAAGGCTCGCAAGTATGCTGAAAGGGTACTTGACGATCAATGCTGATGATCGGTGTGCCGGCTGTCAGAGCGGCTCCCGGGTCGGTGGGTCTGTCGGCCCAAAACATGTTTCGTCTCCCCCGTGCGATGAAAGAACCCACTGAATGGCTTCGCCTCACAACGCCGTGAACTCTCACTCCGCCACGCCGCCCGCGCCCGAGGCCACCCCACCGACGGCCGAGAAGCTGCCCTGGGTGCTGGCCGAGCCCGAGGAACGGGCCGACGACTTCGAAGGGCAGACCAATCCCATAGGCCTGGTCGGCATCGCCGCCCTCTTCGCTCTGCTGTGGTTCGGCGCCGGACCTCGGTATTTCCTGGTCGTGCTCGGCCTGGTGGTAATGATCTTCCTCCACGAGCTGGGCCACTACCTGACGGCCAAGTGGACGGGCATGAAGGTCACCCAGTTCTTCCTGTTCATGGGTCCACGAATATGGTCATTCCGGCGTGGCGAGACCGAGTACGGCGTTCGCCTGTTCCCGGTCGGGGCCTTCGTGCGCATCGTGGGCATGAACAACCTCGATCCCTGCGATCCCGAGGACGAACCCCGGGCCTACCGAAACAAGAGTTATCCCCGCCGGTTATTGGTGATCAGCGCCGGCTCGATCATGCACTTCATCCAGGCCCTGATTCTTTTCGTGATCGTGACATCGCTCATCGGGGTGAACGATCCGGCCAAGTGGTCGGTGGGTCGGGTGTCGGCCCTGACCGATCAGGCCACCCCGGCGGTGGAAGCCGGGCTGATGCCGGGCGACGACATCATCGCCATCGATGGGGTCGACACCACCCAGTGGGATGAGACGGTGGAGTACATCCAGGACCGTCCGGGCCAGGAGGTCACCCTCACCGTCGTTCGCGGTGCCGAGACCCTCACCGAGACCGTGACCCTGGCCGAAGTGGACGCCGTCGACGGCGACGGCACATCGGGCTTTCTTGGGGTCGGGCCCGATTTCGAACGCACCCGGCAGAGTCCGGTCGAGGGCGTCAAGCTGTTGGGGGAGACGACCTGGGTGGCACTGACCTCCATTCCCCAGTTCTTGTCGCCGTCCACACTGGGACAGTTGGCGACCCTGCTGTTCAGCGGGTCCGAGGACGTCAGCCTCGACAGCGAGGAGGCCCAGCGGCCGGTTTCCGTGGTGGGCGCGGTACGTCTTGCCGGCCAGCCCGATTTCGATGTCACCGTTCCGCTCACGCTGCTAGGGGTGTTCAACGTCTTCATCGGCATCCTCAACATGTTGCCGTTGCTGCCCCTCGACGGTGGCCACGCCGCCATCGCCACCTACGAGCGGATCCGGTCCCGCAAGGGCTACCGTCATCACGTCGATGTGGCCAAGCTGCTGCCCGTGGCCTACGCCGTGGTGGGACTGCTCGGGTTCATCATGGTGTCGACGGTGATTCTGGACATCGTCCGCCCCATCGGCTGACGACAGCGGCCGGTGGCGGTCACCGGGACCGGACATCGGCCAGGTTCGAATTCAGGAGCCACGACGCACTCAGGAGGCCTCACACGCCATGGAAGCAGGCGCGGTAATGTTCCCCCGCAAACAGACCAAACAGATCATGGTCGGCGACGTCCCGATCGGCGGCGGTGCACCGATCAGTGTGCAATCCATGACGATCACCAAGACGGCCGACGTCGACGGCACCTTGCAGCAGATCTACTCCCTGGCCGGGGCGGGGGCCGACATCGTCCGCTGTACCTGCAACGAACCGGAGGCGGCCGAAGGCCTGGCTCGCATCGTGCCCCGCAGTCCGGTCCCGATTGTTGCCGACATCCACCATCAGTATTTGCGTGCTTTGGAGGCTCTGGAGGCCGGTGTGCACTGCCTGCGGCTCAACCCGGGCAACATCCGCAAGCCGGAACACATCAAGGCGGTGGCGCAGGAGGCCAAGAACCGAGGCGTACCCATCCGCATCGGGGTCAACGGCGGCAGCCTCGATCCCGAGCTGTATCGCAAGTATGGGGGCAGGGTCACACCGGAGGCCATGGTGGAATCTGCGCTTCAGGAGATCGCCTACTTCCACGAGGTCGATTTCGACCTGATCAAGATCTCAGTCAAGGCGTCCAACGTGCCGCTCATGATCGAGGCCTACCGTCAGCTCAGCGAGGTCACCGACTACCCGCTGCATCTTGGGGTGACCGAGGCCGGGCCTCCGCCGGCCGGCATCGTCAAGGCCACAGCCGGAATCGCCACCCTGCTGGCCGAGGGTATCGGCGACACCATTCGCTACTCGTTGACCTCCGATCCGGTGGACGAGGCCCGCATGGGGCGGGTACTGCTGGAATCGTTCGGGCTGCGGGAACGGAAGAACGTCGATCTCATTGCCTGCCCCTCGTGTGGCCGGGCCGAGATCGATGTGTACGCCGTGGCCCAGGAAGCCCAAGATGCCTTTGCCGATCGTGAGCTGCCGCTCCAGGTTGCGGTCATGGGCTGCGTGGTCAACGGACCGGGTGAGGCCCGCGACGCTGATCTCGGCATCGCCGCCGGCAACAAGCGGGGACACCTTTTCATCAAGGGCACCAACGTGGCCGTCGTACCCGAGGACGAGATGGTGTCGACCCTGGTCGAGTGGGCCGAGTTCATCACCGAGCACGGAACCGACGCCGCCCTGGAGCGGGCGAAATCCACCCGCGATGCCGCCCGCAAGGCGGCCGACGAGGACCGTCGCCGCAATCTGCGGGAACTGGGTGAGGACGCCAACGCCTCCGAGCAGGTGGTCGAGCTCATGCGAAAGAACCGTTGAGGTCGGTTTCGCCGTCTCACGGGCCGGGTCCGGCCAACGGCAACCGAATCAGATCCGGTGCCAAACCCGGTCGGGCTCAGGCGAGAGGGTTGCCCTCGTCGTCGGTCACCGGTCCGGTTTGCGTGATCTTGGCCTTGAGATCCTCAAAGGCCGAAGAGTTCTCGGCGATGCGGTCCTGGAGGCTCCGCATGCGCTCGTCGGGCTGAGCGTCCAGCTCTGCTTCTTTGCGTTCCAGGTCGGAGGTCCAGGCCGTCCCGACGTCGTCCACCAGGTTCTTCGCCTCCTTGGCTTCACCACCCAGCCACCGCTTGACGGACTGCCAGAACTCCATACGGCCAAGCCTAGTGCGCGGCTGCCGAAGTCCGAATTCCTGCGCTAGACTATTGGAGGTGCGTGGGCTAGCTGCCCACGCTTTTGACTTACCGGAACGTGGCTTGCTCCTCGTCGTCCATCTGATCGCGATCATCCGATCGTGAGCTTCTGGCCGACAGTGTCCGGTCGATCGGCCCGACTTTCCGTGCGCCGCACGGTTGACGGCACCGTCGCCCGGCCGGTAGCCGTCTCCGGCCTTCATGCCTCGAACATGGAGCCGGGGCGGGGGTAGCCGTGTTCCTGTCGGTCGCCGGGAGCCGGACCTCGGTCTGGCCGAGCCGGTGCGAAGCCGGCCGCCAGTCGGTGCCCGGAGGCCGAACCCCACTAGCCATCAACCGAACAGCTACAACCGAGAAGCTACAACCGAACAGCTTCAGACCACGCCGTGATCACTGCTTCGCACTGATCGGTACGACGGCTGAAACCGCCCCCGAGGAGGTGAACCATGGATCCATCGTCAGCCCCATCGCCGTCGTCCGGTTCGCCGGTCGCCGACCGGGTCCATGACCTCGTCGATCCGGTCGTGGCAACCCTCGGTGTCGAACTGGTCGACATCGAATGGACGGGCGGAACCCTGAGGGTGGTGGTCGATCAATCGGGCGGTATCACCACCGGCCGGCTGGCCGAGGTGAACCGTCTGATCTCCCCCCTGCTCGATCAGCATGATCCGGTTCCCGGTCGCTACCTACTCGAGGTGTCGAGTCCCGGTGTGGAGCGTCCCCTGCGAACCCAGGCCCACTTCGTTCGGGCTATCGGCGAGGATGTGACAGTCAAACTTGTGCCGGCGGTCGAGCCCCGACGGATAAAGGGTCGCCTGACCGCGGTCGACGATCAGCGGTTGACGGTCGAGGCCATCGAGATCGACGGTGTGGCCCGGCCCATGGTCGAGACCCACTACATCGAGCTGGCCGATGTGGCCAAGGCTCGAACGGTATTCGACTGGGATTCGATGCCGAAGAAGCCGAAGAAGAACAAGAAGAAGAACAAGAACCGGAAGAACAAGACGGCGACGGCGACGGCGACCTCCACCACGCCGGCCGTTGATGAAGGGGCATTGGATGACGCCGTTGCCGAACGGGTCACCCGGACGCACCGACCAACACAGGACCGTGACGACGGGACCGATGAGCACAGGATGGATGAGCAGTGAGTAACGAAATGACCGAAGCCCTTCAGGCGTTGGCCGAGGATCGGGGGATCTCGATCGACAAGTTGTTCGGCATCATGGCCAACGCGCTGGAGTCGGCCTATAAGCGCATGCCCGATTCCTTTGAATACGCCTGGGTCACCATCGATCCTGCCTCCTTCGACATCCGCGTCTACGCCCAGGATCTCGACGAAGACGGTGAGCCGTACGGCCCCGAGCTCGACGTGACCCCCGAATCATTCGGACGAATCGCGGCCCAGACCACGAAGCAGATCCTCACCCAGGGCATTCGTGAGGTCGAACGGGAGATGAAGTACGAGGAGTATGCCGGCCGGGAGGGTGACATCGTCACTGGCATTGTGCAACAGACCGATTCCCGCTACACCCTGCTCGATCTGGGCCGGGTCGAGGCCCTGCTACCCCAGGCCGAGCAGGTGTCGATGGGCCGCAGCGAAGGGGGCAACCGGGTCAAGGCCTACATCGTCGAGGTCCGACGCACGGCCAAGGGTCCTCAGATTGTGGTGTCCCGAACCCACCCCGGGTTGATCAAGCGACTGTTCGAGCTCGAGGTGCCGGAGATTGCCGACGGCATCGTGGAGATCAGGGCCTGCGCCCGCGAACCCGGACACCGGACCAAGATCGCCGTGTGGTCGAACGATCAAAATGTCGATCCCGTCGGTGCCTGCGTCGGTGCCCGGGGATCCCGAGTCCGCATGGTGGTCAACGAACTCAACGGGGAGAAGGTCGACATCATCCCCTTCAGCGAGGATCCCTACGACTTCGTGGCCAAAGCCCTGTCGCCGGCCAAGGTCAAGGATGTCCGCATCGATTTCGACACCGCCACGGCAGAAGTCATCGTCCCCGACTTCCAGCTCTCGCTTGCCATCGGCAAGGAGGGCCAGAACGCCCGGTTGGCCCATCGCCTGACCGGCTGGCGCATCGATATCAAGAGCGAGACCCAGCTCGAGGAGGAAGCGGCCTACGCCGGCGAGGAATGGGCCGAGGGCGAGTGGATTGTCGATGAGAAAACCGGTGAGCAGGTATGGCAACCGGCCGAGGGTGGACCGGTGATCTCCGCCGATGAGTGGACGGCCTCCCAGGAGGGCGAGGCGGTCGCCGATACCGATGCTGCAGAAGCCGGTGCTGAAGATGCCGAGTCGGGGGATGATCCCTCGGTCGATGAGGCCGGCTCCGATGAGGTCGGCGTTGCTGAGGCCGGCTCCGATGAGGTCGGCGTTGCTGAGGCCGGCTCCGATGAGGTCGCCGTTGCTGAGGCCGGCTCCGATGAGGTCGGCGTTGCTGAGGCCGGCTCCGATGAGGTCGGCGTTGCTGAGGCCGGCTCCGATGAGGTCGCCGTCGATGTCGGTGTTGCCGAGGAGGCGGCGGAGGTTGCCGATGAGACCGACGATTCCGACAACCAGGCCGACGAGGAGGACTAGCCGGCTGGGCGGGAACGAGGCGTCACCGGTGGTTGCTGATGGTCCTCGGCGTACGTGCGTCGGTTGTCGCATCACCAGGGATCGAGATGAACTGATCCGATTCTGTTGCGATGAGAACGGCGTGGTGAGGCCGTCACCGGTCAGCCGGGGGCGCGGTGCCTGGATCTGCGCCGGCACATGCGCGGCCTGCGTGGAGCGGGCCGTCGCCTCGAAGGCGTTCGCCCGGGCCTTTCGCCGATCGATCGTCGGAGTCGAGCAACCGTGTTGAACGGTCGGCGGCCGGCGGCACTCAGGGCGACGGTATGGCCTCCGAATCCCGACCTGTGTGACGGGCCCGACGTCGAACTGCCGGCTCGGAGACACCGAACCGTCAGTTCGCACCGAATCCGTGATGAGTACGGCTCAGTCGGCGATACGATGATATGCCGCCACCGAAGTTTCCGTGGCGTCTTCTTTTACAGAGGTGAATTCAACACGTGCCGTCAAAAGTCCGCGTCTACGAGCTCGCTCGAGAGCTGAATCTGAGCAACAAGGAAGTGATCGACCTCTGCGGTGCCCTCGGCATCGGGGTGAAGAGCCATTCCTCGAGCATCGTGGAAGCCCAGGCCGATCGGGTTCGCCGCAAAGCCGATCGGGAAGGTCTCATCAAACCCCCGTCCAATGACGACGGCGACGCCAAGGACAACGACGGGGAGGCGCCGTCGGGCGACGTGATCTCCACCAAGAAGCGGCCGCCCAAGAAGGAGAAGAAGGTGACGGCCTCGGAGCAGGCCGCTTCGCCCCCGGCGGCCGAGGCCCCATCAGCTCCGGATGAGGAACCGGCCCCGGCACCGGTGTCCACCAAGCCCAAGCGGGTGGTCTCCTCCAGTGGCAAGACTGCCGAGGCCCCTGCGAAGCCGTCCAAGTCCATTCCGCCTCCGCCGCCGGCCATCAAGCCGGCCGACATGACACCGGCCGAACCGGTGACGGCGGCACCCGCTCCCACGCCGCCACCGGTCGCCGAGCCGGCGGTCGCCAACGCCGAGCCGGCGGTCGCCAACGCCGAGCCGGCGGTCGCCAACGCCGAGCCGGCCCAGCAGCCGTCGGAGGCTGCCGCTGCCACTACCGCAGCCCAGGAACCGGCCCAGGTTTCCCCGGCCGCAGCCCCGTCGCCCACCCCTGACGCCGCAGATTCGCCAGCCACGGCCGCGTCGGGAGATTCCGGAGCCGACGAGGCCAAGGCCGCGGCGTCGACCGCGCCTGCCCAACCGGCCGGGACCGAGCAGGCCCGGAGCCGAAGCGGCAAGCCGATTCCCCCTCCTCCCGGTCCTCCTCGCAGTCGGGCCGGCAAGCCCATTCCTCCTCCGCCCGGTGGCGGCAAGCCCCGTTCCACACCTCCCCGGTCGGGTGGTGGACCCCGCCCCGGCGGGTTCCGCAATGCCCCGGCGGCCCCCAGTCGTGGTGGACCTCCTCCCGGACGAGGCCGTGGTGGCCCCGGTCGTGGCGGTCCGCCCAATCGCGGTCGCCAGCGACGCAAGAGTCGCCGTCGTCGTTCCCGCGAGGAACTCACGCCGATGGACGTGCCCACCTACACGTCCGAAGACGCACCGGTACCGAAGGGCATCGTGGTGGTGGAGCGGGCCTCGACCGCCCAGGATCTCGGTCCCAAGCTGAACCGAACTGCGGCCGATGTTGTCCGTTTCCTGCTCACCAACGGTGAGATGGTCACCGCCACCCAATCGCTGAGCGATGAGATGATCGAGCTGTTCGCGGCCGATGTCGGTGCCGAGATCCGCCTGGTCGACCCCGGCGAGGAGCAGGAGGTCGAACTCCAGAAGCTGCTCGAGATCGAGGACGAGGAGGAGGACGACGAAGACCGTGAGGACTGGCCGGTTCGGCCCCCCGTCATCACCGTCATGGGCCACGTCGACCACGGCAAGACGTTGCTACTGGACAGGATCCGGTCGGCCAACGTGATCGAAGGCGAGGCCGGTGGCATCACCCAACACATCGGTGCCTACCAGGTAGAGCACGGCGGCAAGTTGCTGACATTCCTCGACACCCCGGGCCATGAGGCGTTTACCGCCATGCGGGCCCGTGGCGCCGACGCCACCGACATCGTGGTCCTGGTGGTCGCCGCCGACGACGGCGTCATGCCGCAGACGCTGGAGGCACTAGATCATGCCAGGGCGGCCGACGTGCCGATCATCGTGGCCATCAACAAAATGGACCGTGAGGGTGCCGACGCCAACCGGGTCATGACCCAGCTGTCGGAGCGGGGACTGGTCCCCGAGGACTGGGGTGGTGACACCATCATGGTTCCGCTCTCGGCCATGACCGGGGACGGCATCGAGGATCTGTTGGAGAGCCTGCTGCTGGTGGCCGAGGTCGAGGACCTTCGGTCCAGCTCCGAGGGTCGAGCCACCGGCTCGGTTCTTGAATCCCACCTCGACATCGGCCGTGGTCCTGTCGCTACGGTGCTTGTCGAGCAGGGCACTCTGAATGTGGGCGATCCGTTGGTGACGGGTGCCGCCTGGGGACGGGTCCGGGCCCTGGTCAATGATCGCGGCGAGCGGGTCGACTTCGCTGCGCCGTCCACACCGGTTCAGGTTCTTGGCCTGAACGAGGTGGCCGAGGCCGGTGACGGCTTCACCATCGCCCCCAGCGAGAAGGTCGCCAGCAAGGTAGCCGATACCCGGGAGCACTGGCAGCGTCTGGCCAGCCTCGGTCGCGACGCCTCAATCTCCACCGGCGGTGGAGCAAGGCTCGAAGATGTCTTCAAGCAGATCCAGGCCGGTGAGGCCGCCAATCTGAACCTGGTCGTCAAGGCCGACGTGAACGGCTCGTTGGAAGCGGTGTGCGACAGCCTCAAGAAGCGGGAGAGGGAGGACGTCAAGCTTTCGTTCGTGCTGCGAGGGGTGGGCGGTATCACCGAGAACGACGTGCAATTGGCGGCGGCCTCCAACGCAACCATCCTCGGGTTCAATGTCCGGCCCGACCGCAAGGCCCGCGAGCTGGCTGATCAGGAGCAAGTGGAGATCCGCACCTACGAGATCATCTACAAGCTCCTGGAGGACGTCGAGAATGCCATGCTCGGCATGCTCGAGCCCGAATACGAGGAAGTCGTCACCGGTGAGGCCGAGGTACGCGAGATCTTCCGCATACCCCGAGTTGGATCCGTGGCCGGGTGTATGGTCACCGACGGTGTCATCCGGCGGGGTTCCAAGGTTCGCTTCCTCCGAGAGGGCACCATCATCTGGAAAGGTGCCATCCAGTCGCTCAAGCGGTTCAAGGAGGACGCCCAGGAGGTCGCCGCCGGCTATGAATGCGGCGTCGGTCTGTCCGACTTCCAGGATCTCAAGGAAGGCGACGTCATCGAGACCTACGACGAACGTGAGATTCCCCGGGAATAGCACGCCCCACCGGTGGCGATCGCCGGTCACACCATGCATGTTCTGGTTACCGCCGTCGAGATTCACATCCCAGCGGCTCGATCACTGAAGGCCAAGAGGTCTACTGTCACCTCTATCGTTCGCCACCTGGATCGCCAGCACGGAGTGGCGGCATCGGAGGTCGACCACCTCGACCTCTGGCAGCGGGCCCGGATCGGTGTAGCCGTGGTGGCCGATACCGTGAGTCGTACCAGCCGAGTCATGGACGGCGTGGAACGCTACATCTGGTCGCGACCGGACATCGAGGTTCTCGATGTCGACCGGAGCTGGTGGGACGGCGGTTAGCGGCCCCGGAGCACACAGACGATCACGGGAGAAGGACGAGTACATGGCCCGCAAACCCCGATCCAATCGACAACGCCGCAGCGGTCCCGGTCGGGCCAGTCGGCCACCGACCAACCGACACTTCCCCCGCACCGCTCGGCTCAACACCCTGCTCCAGGAGATCGTGGCCGACTACTTCGAGCGGGTCGAGGATGAACGATTCGAGATGCTGACCATCACCGGCGTCGAGGTCGACAACGATCTCAACCGGGCCCAGGTGTTCGTCAGCGATCTGGGCTATGTGCGACCACCGGAGGACGAGGAGTCCGACGCGGTGTTGCTCGATGCCCTGGCCGACCATCGCAAGCCGGTCCAGGCCAAGATCGGGCGTGAGAGCCGGATCCGGAAGACCCCCGAGGTTGTCTTCGCCATCGACCCCGGGGTCAGGGCCGGGGCCCGTATCGAGGAGATCCTGTCCGGCCTCCGTCACGGCGAGGACACCGGATCCCAGGACATCGGCCCCCCGAATGGCGGTCCGACGCCCGAGGACGGCGCAACCGTCGAAGTTGGTGGCTCGGACGACGACGGGACGACGATGACGACAGCTGACGACAACAACGACGACAACGATGAGGCGTCGAAGCCGTGAGTCGGTCTCGGCGCCGGGACTCCGGCTTGTCGGGAACTGTGATCATCGACAAGCCGGCCGGGTGCACCAGCCACGATGTGGTCGACGCCGTCCGGCGTCGGCTGTCGACCCGCAAGGTTGGTCATGCCGGCACCCTCGATCCCGATGCCACCGGCGTCCTCGTGCTGGGAGTGGGCGCCGGAACCAAGCTGTTGCAGTTCGTGACCGGCGCCGACAAGCGCTACCGGTGCGAGATCGTGTTCGGCACCGAAACCTCGACCCTCGACTCGTCAGGCGAGGTCACGGCTCGCCACGACATGACGTTGACGCCGGCCCGGGTCCAGGCCGCGGCCGATGCCTTGACCGGCGACATCGAGCAGATCCCGCCGATGGTCTCGGCCGTCAAGGTCGATGGTAAGCGGCTTCACGAACTGGCTCGGGCCGGGGTGGAGGTGGAGCGGCAGCCGAGGCCGGTGACCGTGCACCACTTCAGTACCGAACCGACCGATGACCCACTTGTCTATCGGGCCGAGGTCGAGTGCAGTTCGGGAACCTATGTCCGCACTCTGGCCGCAGATCTGGGTTCGGCCCTCGGCGGGGGAGCCCACCTTCGCAACCTGCGACGGACGGCTGTGGGCACCATCACCATCGATCAGGCCGAGGACCTGGACGACTTCGTCCTGAGGCCGGTCATCGATTTGCTGGCTGACACGCCGGTGCTCTCGGTTGACGCCGAGGTCGCCCGTCGTGTGCAGCACGGCCAGAGCCTCGGACCCACCACCGGTCAGGGTCGCCTGGCTGTTGTCGGTCCCGATGATCGGCTGCTCGCCGTGTACGAGGCGTCGGGTGGCAACCTGGTTCCGGTCAAGGTGCTGGCCGGACGGTGACAGGCTACGGTTCGAGTGCAGTGCGCGTCGTCTACGATCCCGAAGCCCGCCGATCGATGGGTCCCTCGGTTTTCGACGACCGTCCCCATGCCGTCACCATCGGTGTGTTCGACGGTGTGCATCTCGGGCATCGGTGGGTGATCGACTCGACGGCCCAGGCCGCGGCACAGCTGGGTGCCGCCACCGCTGTCGTCACCTTCGATCCCCATCCGGCCGCCGTGCTGCGGCCCGATCTGGCTCCCAGGCTGCTCACCGACCTGGATCAGAAGCTCGAGTTGCTGGAGGCGGCCGGCGTCGATTCTGTGGTGGTGGTCCGTTTCGATCACGAGCGGGCGGGGGAGCGGGCCGAGGACTTCGTGGCCGCCGTACTGGTGGAATGCCTACGGGCCCGAGCCGTCATTGTCGGTCACGATTTCCAGTTCGGCAAGGACCGCAAGGGCGATGTCCACCTCCTGACCGAACTCGGTGGCGAGTACGGGTTCGAGGTTCGTCCCCTGTCGCTGATGCCGAACCCACCAACCGCAGGAACCCAGGGCCGCCCAGTGTCGTCGACGGCCATCCGAGCCGCACTGGCGGAGGGCGATGTCGTCTCGGCCCGCCATCTGCTGGGTCGATCGCACGAGGTCACGGGCACCGTCGTGACCGGTGACCGACGAGGCCGCACCATCGGTTTTCCCACCGCCAATGTCGCCGTCGAACCCAATCGGGCCATCCCCGCCGACGGTGTGTACGCCGGCTGGTTTCATCTGCCCCCCGACGACGAGCATCCGGCCGGCCGGTCCTGGCCGGCCGCCATCAACATCGGGAAACGCCCCACGTTCCACGACGACGCCGAACACTCCGTCATCGAAGCCCACCTCATCGACTTCGAAGGTGATCTCTACGGGGTTCACGCCGCGGTGGGTTTCGAGGCACGGCTGCGGGGTGAACAACGCTTCGACGGGATCGAGGCCCTGGCCACACAGCTACAGACCGACATCGCCGTCGCCCGGTCGCTGCTGCAATCGGACTGAGGTCCGGTAGGCTGATCAGCTGCTGCTACTACCGCCACCCTGCCAAGGAAGGCCGGTAGCCGTGCGGCCGGGCCCCGGGTCCCGAACTCATCTACGAACACGTTCTTCGAGGAGAATCGATCATCATGGTCAAGACTGCCGCCAACCTGCCGAACAAGGCCGACACCATTGCCAAACACCAGCGGTTCGAGGGGGACACCGGTTCTCCCGAGGTTCAGATCGCCCTGGCCAGCGATCGCATCAACCACCTGACCGAGCACCTCAAGGTCCACAAGAAGGACTATCACACCCAGCGGGGCCTGCTGGCTCTGGTCGGTCGTCGGCGCCGGATGCTCGACTACCTGGCTTCCATCGATGTTGAGCGTTACCGTTCTCTCATCGCCGAACTCGGCCTGCGCCGCTAGCCGATCTTCCTGCCGCCTGGATCGTCCCCTCGCTCGTTCAACCCAGGCCTTCCAGCCTTCCGACTTTCTGCGGTTTCTCGTCCCGCCGATGGGACGAGAGACGACTAATGCTCGCTCGGGGTGGGGGCGACGGGACCGGCGTCGGCGGGTGGGACCTGGTCGAAAGGACCCGGCGCACTCCAATGGATGACTACCTACGTCTGGCCAAGCAACGCCTGGTCGGAACCAGGGCGGGTTCCGCACTGCGCCGCATGACGTGGTGGGCCGCCTTCCCTCAACGGGTGCGACATCCCGAATTGTGGGATATGTACCTCGAGGACGAACGAACCGGTCAACTGTTCGACCGGTTGGTGCAACCGGACTGGAACTGCATCGATGTCGGTGCCCACATCGGATCGGTGCTGCATCGCCTGATCGAGCTGGCACCTGACGGCTACCACATCGCCGTTGAACCGACGCCGGAGAAGGCGGCATGGTTGCGGAAACGGTTCCCCCGGGTCACGGTCGTCGAGGCCGCCGCCTACGACAGCGACGGATCGGCCACCTTCCACCAGGCCACCCAGTCCGGCTACAGCGGCTTGGCCCGTTCCGATGATACCGGCATGGCCCGCACCTATCCGGTGGATCTTGTCCGGCTGGATTCGGTCATCGGCCCTGACACCAAGGTCGATCTGCTCAAGATCGACACCGAGGGAGCCGAACTGCTGGCGCTGCGTGGGAGCGAGGGTATCCTCCGACGCCACCAACCGGCGGTGCTGTTCGAATGCGGTCCCGATGGCAAGCCGGAGCCGTTCGGCTACAGCCGGTTGGATCTTTTCGACTTCCTGACCGACGCCGGCTACCAGCTGTACTCGGTGGCCGATGCTCTCTACCACCGTCCGCCGATGGGACGAGACGAGTTCGACCGGGCCGGCCTCTATCCGTACAGGGGCTTCAACTATCTGGCACTGCCCGCCGGTCGGCCGTTGCCGGAGTAGTTGGTCAGGCCCGGGTGCCGCGGCTCGGCGCTGGTTGGGGCGAGGGCGTTGCCTCGCACCGGGGATTCCCGCCCATTCACAACTCCGGCTCAAGTTGCCGATAGCATAAACAACGACGCCGACACAGTCGGCTTCCGGTCCCGCCCTATGGTGGGATCGTTAAGACAAGTTCGTCACGGTCAGCTACCAGTTTCCGGCTCCTCATGCCTGAGCACGGCAGTACACCACCCCCACCCTGTTGCCCTCCCAGTCCATGGGTGGTCGAAATCTGGGATCTGGCCTGTCGAAATGCAAACGAAGGTCGTTTGCACCGGGTGCGGCCATGGGGCCGGCTCGGCAAGAAAATGACAGAGGAGTATCCCTATGACGGAACCTGTTTCCGTTTCCGGAACCGTTACCTCAGGTGACGGTCCAGACCTGTACCTGGAGACCGGCAAGTTGGCCGGTCTGGCCTCCGGCTCGGTGGTGGCCCGCATGGGCGACACCAGCGTGCTGGTCACCGCAACCGCGGCCAATCGAGTCCGGGAAGGCATCGATTTCTTTCCCCTGACCGTCGATGTCGAGGAGCGGTCGTATGCCGCCGGCAAGATTCCGGGTTCGTTCTTCCGCCGTGAAGGTCGTGCCCCCGACACCGCTACCCTGACCGCCCGCTTGATCGATCGGCCGCTGCGACCGTCGTTTCCCGGCGGCTTCCGCAACGAGATCCACGTGGTGGTCACGGTGCTGTCGGCCGACCTGGTCCACCCCCACGATGTCGTGGCCATCAACGCCGCGTCGGCCGCCCTCATGGTGTCGGACGTGCCCTTCGACGGACCCATCGGCGCCATCCGCCTGGCCTACACCGACGACGGTGAGTGGCTGCCCCATCCCACCTTCGACGAGGGCGACGAGTCGTCGTTCGAAATCGTCGTCGCCGGTCGTCAGCTCGACAATGGCGATGTGGCCGTGATGATGGTCGAGGCCGGTGGTACCACCAGCGCCTGGAACAACTATCAGAACGGCGCCCCCAAGGTGGACGAAGCCGCTCTGGCTCAGGGTCTCGAGGAGTCCAAGGCCTACATCAAGGAGGCCATAGCTCTGCAGGAAGAGCTGGTTGAGGCCTCCGGTGGTCGCAAGCCGTTCATGGCGTTCGAACCCCAGGTCGACTACACCGATGAGCAGTACGCCGCAGTGTCGACTGCGGCCGAGTCCAAGATGGTCGAGGTCATGAGCATCGCCGACAAGGCGGAGCGGGGCGAGGCCGAGGACAACCTCAAGGACGAGGTGTTGACCTCACTGGTGCCCCAGTTCGCCCCCGCCGGCGACGACGACTCCGTGGCCGCAATGACCAAGCAGCTCAAGGCCGCTTTCCGCTCGCTGTCCAAGTCCGTGGTCCGGCGCCGCATCGTCGAGGACGGAATGCGCATCGACGGTCGCGGTCCCGGCGATATTCGTTCGCTGTCGGCCGAGGTCGGTGTAGTTCCCCGGGTTCACGGCTCCGGCCTGTTCCAGCGGGGCGAGACCCAGGTGCTGAACATCACGACCTTGGGCATGAAGCGCATGGATCAGTTGATCGACGGAATCGATCCCACCGAGCGCAAGCGCTACATGCATCACTACAACTTCCCGCCCTACTCCACCGGTGAGACCGGCTTCATGCGTGGTCCCAAGCGCCGCGAGATCGGCCACGGCCTGCTGGCCGAGCGGGCGCTCGTTCCCGTTGTTCCCACCGAGGAGGAGTGGCCGTATACGCTGCGCCTGGTCTCGGAGGTGCTGACCTCCAACGGTTCGACGTCGATGGCGTCGGTGTGCGGATCCAGCCTGTCGCTGATGGACGCCGGTGTACCGATCAAGGCGCCGGTGGCCGGTATCGCCATGGGTCTGGTCTTCGCCGAGGGCAAGTACACCACCCTGACCGACATCCTGGGGGCCGAGGACGCCTTTGGCGACATGGACTTCAAGGTGGCCGGAACCGAGGACTTCGTGACCGCGCTGCAGCTCGACACCAAGATCGACGGTATTCCGGCCGATGTCCTGGCCCAGGCTCTGAATCAGGCCAAGGAGGCCCGGCTCGAGATCCTTCGGGTCATGACCGAGGCTATTCCCGCCCCCCGGGACGATGTCCGTGAGGGTGCGCCCAAGATCATCAGCTTCGAGATCCCGGTCGACAAGATCGGCGAGGTCATCGGTCCCAAGGGCAAGGTCATCAACGCCATCCAGACCGAGACCGGGGCCGACATCTCGGTCGACGACGATGGTCAGATCGGCATCGTGTCCATCGCCGCCACCGACCGCGAGGTGGTGGGGGAAGCCGAGCGCCAGATCCGGTTGATTCTCGATCCCCCGACCGCCGATGTGGGTGAGACCTACAACGGGCGGGTGGTCAACATCACCAAGTTCGGCGCCTTCATCAACATCCTTCCCGGTCGCGACGGGCTGCTCCACATCTCCAAGATCGGTGGCGGCAAGCGCATCGACAGGGTGGAGGACGTGCTGGAGCTGGGCCAGGAGGTCGAGGTCGTGGTCGAAGACATCGACCCCAACGGCAAGGTCTCACTGAAGATGGCCGGCGACGACCGCACGTACAGCAAGGATTCGGGCGGTCGCTCCGGCCGCTCCGACCGCAACGGCTCGGGCCGGGGTCGCAACCGGGGCGGTAACGGTCGGAGCGACGACTCCGACTCCGACTCCGACTCCGATGCGGTGTCGATGTCGTTCGAATCCGATTTCGAGCCCGAAGGATTCGGCGATCTCGGTCCCGAGGGTTCGGTCACCGTGCCCGACGACGACCGGGGCCGGGGCCGAGGCCGTGGCCAGGGTCGAGGCCGCGGTCGGGGCCGGCGCTGACGCCCACCGGTCCGAACCGATCGAGTCGATCGGTTTCGGTCCCATGACCGACGCTCACCGAACAACGGACGAGTAACACCCAAACGATGCCGGAGCAGGCCACGGGTCGGCTTCGGCATCGTCGCGTCAGGTTGGTGACGTCTCGACTCGAGTTCCGTGCGGTGAACACCACGCCACTCTCCTAAGATCAATTGGAGGAAGGGACGTCTCAGCCGACGCCGGTTGACCGGGAGGAGCAAGGACATGACGATTCGAGTTGGGGTCTTTGGCGCCGGGGGGCGAATGGGTTCGGCCGTAGCCCACGCCATTCACGGGGCCGACGGCCTCAGTCTTGTCGCCGCCGTCGATCCGTCGTATGAAGGTATCCATGTCCGCGAAGTGACCGGGGTACCCGACGGCAACTTCCCGGTGGGGTCCGAACCCACGTCCTTACTCGATCCGGACGGCCGCCCCACGGTTGACGTCACCGTCGACTTCACTCACCTGGATGCTGCTCGTGGCAACCTCGAGTTCTGTGCCGTCCACGGCATTCACGCCGTGGTCGGTACGTCGGGCTTCACCGAGGACGATCACGCCGAGATAGGTATCGCCTTCACTCGATCCAACTGTCTCATCGCCCCCAACTTCGCCATCGGCGCCGTCCTCATGATGCGGTTTGCCGAACTGGCCGCCCCCTACTTCGACACGGCCGAGATCGTCGAACTCCATCACAACGCAAAGGTCGACGCCCCGAGCGGGACGGCGGTATCCACCGCCGAGCGCATGGCCGCAGCCAGCGATCGGTGGGCTCCCGATCCAACGGAACGTGAGATCATCGCCGGTGCCCGGGGGGCCGTCGGTCCGGCCGGCATCCCCATCCACTCGGTCCGACTCCGGGGGATCGTCGCCCACCAGGAGGTCCTGCTGGGAACGACCGGACAGACCCTCACCCTGCGTCACGACTCCTACGATCGCTCGTCGTTCATGCCCGGAGTGATACTGGCGGTGCAAAGGATTGCCGAGGTGCCCGGTCTGACCGTCGGCCTCGACCGCATTCTCGACCTATAGCCGTCACGAGGCGCGGTCGTCGGACTCCTTGCCGGGTCGGGGAGTCGGTGGGTCGTAGTCCGGCCTCGACCCGGGGTCGCCATCCGGCGGTGAGCCGGTCTCGTCGTCAGCCTGTGCCTCGGGTTCGGTGGCACCGTCGTTGGATCCGTCACCCTCATCCTCGTCGTCCTGACCCAGTTCGACGAGGGTGTGCATCTCGCTGTTCTCGGCGAAGAACTCGTTGTAGACGGTCCAGGCCACGGCGATGGCCGACAGGATCAAAATAGGTATGCGGTAGGCGGCGATGAAATCGACGATCCCTTCCAGCGGCGATTCGAACACCGCGCCCAGCTGGCGGATGAGGACCAGACGAGCCACCGTTCCGGTCAGGTTCAGGGCCACGAATGCACCCAGGCTGACACCGGTTGCCGCCGACAGAGCGCAGATGACGTTGTTGGGGGCGAGAAAGATCAGTGGGTAGGCAAGTCGCCGGAACACTTCCTTGCCCTCCCGGATCAGAGGACCGTAGGTCCGGCTGCGCCGTTCGGTCCAGGCGATGGCCCGATCCCCGTACCAGTATCCCAGCAGGTAGTAGAGGGGATCGGAGGCGATCAGTCGCAGGAAGCCGACCAGGTAGTAGGTGGAGGCGTCGAGCTGGTTGGTGGCCAGGGTCAGGTTGCGGTTCCGAGGATTGAGGGCGATCAGCAATGCCGGCTGACGATCGACGATTTCGGCCAGTGCGAGATCACCGAACAGCGCCGCCCCCTGGGACAACAGCACCAGGCCGATGACGATGCGTACGATCGCCTTTCGTGGCGGATGACCCCGTCTCAGCTGCACCCTTCGCAGTCTGGCATCAACCGGGGCAAAACCCGCACCACCGGCACGATGGGGACCTCAAAACCGGGGTCGATCCGGCCCGGTTCGCATCGTTTGTGGCGGTGGTCACCGGCTCGGAGTCGACCGATCGTTTTGCCCTGTCGGTCCACTAGGGTTCAGGTCAATGGCCGCCGACTGGTCTTTTGCCCGCAAACCGTTCTGGATCTTCTCCCATCTGTTCGCCGCCGGCGTTGTCGTGCTGTTCATCTTCCTTGGATTCTGGCAGTTGTCCCGTCTCGACGAGCGCAGGGCCACCAACTCCCTGATCGCCGACCGTAGCGAGGCACCGGCCCTCGACCTGACCGGCGCCCCCACCGGCGATGACCTCGACTACCGGTCGGTCCGGGCCGAGGTTCGTTTCGTGGAACCCGATCTGGCCCGGGTGGCCAACCGGTCCCAGGGGGGAGTGGCAGGGGAATACGTCGTGGCCATGGTCGAGTTGGCCGATGGTACCGCAATGGCGGTCAACCGCGGATTCGTACCGGTCAATGCCGATGTGGATCTCGATTCGGTGCCGTCCGAATCGACGATCCTCACCGGCTGGCTCCGTGAATCGGTGGAGGCCGACGGATGGTTTGCCGTCGACGACACGGGTGAGGGGCGGATCCTGCCCCGGTTCAACACCGAGGCGGTGGCCGAGCGTTGGGGCGAGCCGCTTCCTGCCTACTACCTTCAGCCTGGGCCCGATTCCACTCGGGCCGCAGCCAGCTTTCCCGATCCCGTCCCACTTCCCTCGTTGGATGACGGTCCCCACCTCGCCTATGCCGTCCAGTGGTTCATCTTCGCCACCCTCGGTGTTGGGTTCTACGCCGCTCTGCTACGACGGTTCTCTCGACGAACCAGGATCGGCGGCGACCCCACACAGGATCCCCACTCGCCGGCAGTCGTGGGCTGACCCCCTTGGACAAATCGGCGGACATCCCTCCATCTGCCAGTGGATGCTCACTATGATCCACCGTCATGGAGCAATCCCGGAACGTATCCGCCGTTCTGCTCTGCCTCCGACTGAAAGGCTTCGCCGACACCGACGTCCTGGCCGAGGCCAGCGGACAGTCGATCGGCGTGGTGGAAGAGGTGCTGAGGTCGGCGGAGAACGACGGCTGGGCCGATGCCCGTTCGGGCTCCCGTTCGGGCTGGACCTTGACCGCCGTCGGCCGATCCGGCCTCGAGCAGCGCCTGGCCGATGAACTCGCCGCCTCCGGGAATCGGAACCAGGTGGAGGACGGCTACGAGCGGTTCCTTGAGCTGAATCAACCGTTGTTGGCCGTCTGCACCGGTTGGCAGGTGAAACAGGCGGAGCCTGTCGTGCTCAACGATCACTCCGATCCCGAGTACGACCGTCAGGTCGTGGACGATCTGCGGCTGCTCCACGGCCGGGCAGAGCCCGTCTGTGACCGGCTGACCGCTGCCCTATCCCGGTTCTCCGGCTATCGGCCTCGATTGAGCCATGCGCTGGAACGGGTTGTGGCCGGCGAAACCGAGTGGTTCACCAAACCCACGATCGATTCCTACCACACGGTCTGGTTCGAACTTCACGAGGACTTGCTCGTTACCCTGGGACGTGACCGGACTTCCGAGCACTAGTGTTCGCCGACGGAGCGCCTCACGGCAACTCTCCGAGTTGCTTCGAGTTTGGCCTCCGGCCAAACCTCGCCGAAACTTGACCTAATCGTGAACATCCAAGCCAACAAGCGAAACCAGCCTCGAAGACCGGAGAAAGATCCAACGAAGGCCCGGATGCGGCGGGACGGCGCTCCTGCCGCCGGCCGAGGACGGGCTTGAGTTTGGCTGTCGGCCAAACGTCGCCGAGATCTGACCCATTCGTGAACATCCAATCGAACAAGCGAAACTGATGAAGGAAGAGTCCCATGGCCCGCTTCGGTACCGTCCTAACCGCAATGGTGACCCCGTTCGACGGCAACGACAAGCTCGATCTTGTCGCCGCCCAGAAGCTGGCCCGATATCTCGTCGACAACGGAAACGACGGTGTGGTCGTGGCCGGTACCACCGGGGAGTCGGCAACCATCAGCTATGAGGAACAGCGGGACCTGATCGGAGCAGTGCGGGAGGCCCTGCCCGATCATGTGTTGGTGGCCGGTGCCGGGAGTAACGACACGGCCAACGCCGTCAAGAACACCAGGGCGGCAACCGAGGCCGGGGCCGACGGCATTCTGGCCGTGACTCCGTATTACAACCGGCCGTCCCAGGCCGGAATCGAGGCCCACTTCCGGGCTTCGGCGGCCGAGACCGATCGTCCTGTGATTCTGTATGACATCCCGGTTCGCACCGGCCGCAAGATCGAGATGGCAACCCTTGTTCGGCTGGCCGAGGTCGACAACATCGTCGCCGTCAAGGACGCAGCCGGTGACGTGGCTTCCACCGCCGCCCTGCTGGCCGAGGTCGGCGATGGTCTCGAGGTCTACTCGGGCGAGGACAAGCTGACCCTGCCGTTGATCTCGGTCGGTGCGGTCGGAGTCATCGGCGTTGCCACTCACTGGGTCGGTCGGGAGATGTCCGACATGTTCGCCGCCTATGCCGACGGTCGGGTCGACGAAGCCCGGGCCATCAATGCCCGCCTCATCCCGTCTTATGACTACGAGGCCTACGACGACGCCCCCAACCCGGTACCGTCGAAGGTGATGATGAACCTTCTCGCGGTGTCCGTCGGCCGGTGTCGTCCGCCCATGGGTCCCATTCCCGATGATCTCGAGGACCGGGCCCGAGCCGTGCTGTCGGGCCTGGGGCGGTCGATCTCCTGATGGCGTCGCCGGTCAAGATCAGCTTTCTCGGCGGACTGGGCGAGATCGGCCGCAACTGCGCCGCCGTCGAGGTCGAGAACCGCATCATGCTCATCGATTGCGGTCTGATGTTCCCCGATGCCGACGCCGCCGGGGTCGATCTGGTTCTGCCCGACTTCACTTTTCTCCGGGAGAACGCCGATCGGGTCGAGGGTGTGGTCGCCACCCACGGCCATGAGGACCATATCGGAGCGCTCGGATTCCTGTTGGAGGAGATGCCGCTCAAGATCATCGGCTCGCCGTTGACGGTCGGCATGGCCAAGAGTCGTATCAGCGAGCGGGGTGTGGTCGATCGGGCCACCTTCATCGAGGTCAGCGACAACGACCGAATCAACGTCGGTCCCTTCGATCTCGAGTTCTTTCCCGTGACCCACTCGGTTCCCCACGGTTTCGCCACCGCCTTCCACACCCCGCAGGGCGTGGTGCTCCACAGCGGCGATTTCAAGCTCGACATGATGCCGGTGGACAAGCGGTTGACCGATTTGGCCGGTCTCGGTCACCTGGCCAAGGACGACGGCGTTCGCCTGTTCCTGGCCGATTCCACCAACGCCGAGGAGCCCGGCTTCTCCGAGTCGGAGACCTCGATCGGCCAGTCCATCCAGGACTTGTTCCGGGCCCGTGAGGGGCGCCGGATCATCATCGCCTGCTTTGCCAGTCACATTCACCGGGTTCAGCAGATTGCCGATGCCGCCATCGCCACCGGCCGGACCGTGGCCACCTTGGGTCGATCCATGAACTCCAACGTGGCTCTGGCCCGCCGGATGGGCCTGCTCCACATTCCCGATTCCAAGCTCCGCGACATCGAGGACGTCGACGGCATCCCCGACGAGCAGCTGTGTGTGATCTCCACCGGTTCCCAGGGTGAGCCCCTGTCGGCTCTGGCCCGGATGGCCACCGGCGACAATCGCTGGCTCACCATCCGGGAGGGTGACTGCGTGATCCTGTCGTCCCACCCCATTCCCGGCAACGAGTCCAGCGTCTCCCAGGTCATCGACGGCCTGATTCGGCGAGGGGCCGAGGTGGTGCATTCCGGTGCGGCCCGGGTCCACGCCACGGGCCACGCCAAGGCAGAGGAACTGCGGGTCATGCACTCCATCGTGCAGCCGGAGTGGTTCATCCCGGTCCACGGCGAGTATCGCCATATGGCCGAGCACGCCCGCATCGCCGTGGGCATGGGCCATCGCGCCGACCGGGTGATGGTTTGTTCCGACGGTGACTCGGTGCTACTGACCGACAAGGGACTGGAGCGGACCGAGGGAGTGCCCTCCGACTACGTCTACATGGCGGGAACGGTTGGTGCTCTCGACCACAGTGTGCTTTCCGAGCGCCAGATACTGGGTCGGGAAGGGTTCGTGTCGGCCGTTGTGGCCCTGTCCATCGTGGGGGCCCGGGCCGAGTTGCTCCGGGAACCCGAGGTCTTGAGTCGAGGCTGGGTCCACGGCGACGAGGGCGACATGCTGCGCAAGGAGGCCACCCTGGCCGTACGCCAGGCGGTGGAGGATGCCATCAAGGACGGCAAGCGAACCCGTCAGGACTTCGAGCGGGTGACCCGGCGAGCCCTCGGTCGCTTCATCAACAAGCGGACTCGACTGCGACCCATGGTTGTTCCTGTTGTCCTCGGGGCCCACGAGGGCGAGGACGAGGACGGCTAACCTCCCCCCACTGCGCTTCGGCGGGCCGGCGACCCCCTTCGCCGGGGTTGGCCCGCCGGCACGGTGCTCCTGCCGCCGGCCGAAGACGGCTTGAGTTTGGCCTCCGGCCAAACGTCGCCGAAACGTGACTCAATCGTGAACATCCAAGCCACCAAGCGAGACTAGGAGGCTGGTGGATCGGGCGTAGAGAAAACCGGGGGGTTCCCTCCATTAACCCACTGGTGCGGCTACTGTTACAACCACTGTGGCAACATCAACTCGGAACTCATCACGTTCCGGTCGAGGGGCTACGGGCGGACGCAAACCGGCACGCAGGAAGAACGCAAAGCGTCGCGCCCAAGAAGACCGCAGGGATCTCCAGGGGCTGCTGCTCATAGCCTTTGGTGTCTTGCTGGGTCTCGGCCTCTACACCGGCGCGACCGGCGTGCTCGGCCAATGGCTGGCTCAGGCCACCGGGGTCCTTTTCGGCCTCGCTCGCTTCCTCGGCCCCCCGCTCCTGCTGGCCGCCGGGTTTCAGATGCTGCGGACCAGTTCCCGCCGCCGTCGCCGCAAACCGGACTACGGCCAGTGGTTGGCGTGGGGATCTCTGGTGGCCGCCGGATTCTGCCTACTCGACATGCTCGGTGGGCGTCCCTACTGGACGTCCCCGGTTGAGGACCTGAGCCGGGCCGGTGGTTGGGTCGGTGTCGCCATCGGCGGCACCCTCGAGCGCTATCTGGGTTACTGGGGCGAGGTGGTGGTCACCATCACCCTGGTCATGATCGCCGCCGTGTTGCTCACGTCCATCTCGTTGGGCCCGGCGGCCGACACCATGGCCGAGCGGTTCGGCTTGATCATGGCTCGGCTTCGAGAGCGGTTCTCCGATCGTGATTGGCTCAAAAGGGAGGAGTCCGATCCGGTCGGCGATCTTCGCCGGGACCGGCCCCGTGGCCTGGCCGCCATGTTCGAGGACGACCCCATCGACGGCGCCGGGCACACACCGAGCAGGTCGGGCGACGAGCACGAGGCCCAAATCTACATCGATCTGCGCCACGATCACCCCGGCGGAGAATCGCCGGACGACGGTTCGAAGCCTCGACGTGGCTCCGACGACGCTGCGGACGCCGACGACGACATCGTGGTGGTGGGTCGGGACCCCGAGTCCGGCCCGGTTCAGGCCGATGTGGGCCGACGGTGGCAGGACGCCGGTCCCAGTCCGGTCATCGAAGTGCCGTCGCCGCCGGTGGTCGAGGGCCTCGCCATGGCCGCCCCCCAACCCCCAGACGGGTATTGGCGGCTTCCCACCCTCGACATTCTGGACCGGACCGAGGCCCAGGACGTGGACCGGGCCTCGGTGGAGAAGACCGGTCGGCAGCTCGAGCACGCCCTGGCCGAACACGGTGTCGAGACCAGGCTCATCGGCGTGGTCGTCGGCCCCACCGTCAGCCGATTCGAGTTGGAGCTCGGCCCCGGGGTCAAGGTGTCCAGGGTGACCTCGCTTCACAAGGACATCGCCTACGCCATGGCCACCCCCGACGTTCGCATCCTGGCCCCCATCCCGGGCAAGCAGGCCATCGGGGTCGAGGTGCCCAACGTCCGACGTCAGATCATCACCGTCGGCGACCTACTGATTTCCGAAGAGGCGGCCAACGCCACCCATCCGCTCGAGGTCACCCTCGGTCGGGACATCACCGGCCGAACCATCGTGGCCAACCTGGCCGGCATGCCCCATCTGCTGGTTGCGGGCCAGACCGGCTCCGGCAAGTCGAGCTGCATCAACTCGATGCTCACCTCCATCCTCATGCGGTCCACGCCGGATCAGATCCGTCTCATCCTGGTCGACCCCAAACGGGTCGAACTCACCCAGTACGAACGACTGCCCCATCTGTTGACCGAGGTGGTGACCGACCCCAAGAAGGCGGCCAACGCCCTGGCCTGGGCGGTCAGGGAGATGGAACGACGCTACGACCTGCTGAGCGAGGTCGGGGTTCGTGATCTGGACGGCTACAACCGTTCGGTCGACGAGGGCCGGTTCGATCCCGTTCCCGGGCCCGACGGGGAACCGATGGAGTACCAGCGGCTCAGCTACATCCTGGTTGTGCTCGACGAGTTGGCCGACCTGATGATGGTGGCGGCCCGCGATGTCGAGGAATCGATCTGCCGGATCGCCCAGAAGGCCCGGGCCGTCGGCATCCACCTGGTGATCGCCACCCAGCGTCCGTCGACCAATGTCATCACCGGCCTGATCAAGGCCAACGTACCGGCCCGACTGGCCTTCGCCGTCTCCAGCCTGACCGACAGTCGGGTCATTCTCGACCAGCCCGGAGCCGAACGCCTCGTCGGCCGGGGTGATGGCCTGCTCAACGACGGCACCACCAGCACTCCGGTCCGGTTCCAGGGGGCCTGGGTCACCGAAGCGGAAGTGGCGGCCATCGTCGACCACTGGACCAACCAGGCTCCCGAGGTCACCTTTGACAGTCGGGTGGTGGGGGTGGAGGCCGGCGGTGAGGCCGCTGCCTTCATTCCCGGTGGCTCGACCGGCGACGAGGGAGACGACGATCTGCTGTTGCAGGCCATGGAACTGGTTGTGCGATCCCAGCTCGGCTCGACGTCCATGCTGCAACGCAAGCTCCGGGTCGGCTTCGCCCGAGCCGGCAGGCTCATGGACTTGCTGGAGGAGAGGGGGGTGGTCGGTCCATCCGTGGGCTCCAAGGCGCGCGAGGTGCTGATGACCCCTGAGGACCTCGACGCCGGTCGGTGGCCCGTTGGGGTTGCCCCCCCGGCGGTCGACAGCCAGCCGCCGGCCAAACCGGTGTTCAGCTCGCCGGCCTTGCCCACCCGACAGGATCGGCCCCGGCCCGGCCGGCTCGATGACAGGGTCGACACCACCGACGATCGACCTGAGGGCGTCGCCGACGGACCATCGCGAGGCCGTTCCGGCGCCATGGCCGACGACACCGTGGTCGATGACGCAGTGGTCGATGACGCTGTGGTCGATGACGCCGGTTTCGACGATACCGCGGCCGACGATGCCGGGTTCCCCAACGCTGCCGGTTCCGACAAGCCCGATCGGGATAGGGGCGCCGGGCCCGCCGACATCACCGATGGCGGCGTCTCGACCGACGAGGGCCCATGGCCCGACGACGGTCCCGACCCGGGACGACGGGCCGACGGTCCGTCGGCCTCGTATCGTGATCAACCCGTGGTCGACGCGCCCCGGAGGCGGCGATTCACCCTGGCCGACATCCCCAACCCCGAGCCGGTCCGGATCCCCGAGAGTCGGGCCGCCCATCCCACCACCGGGGGACAACGAGCCGAATCGGCACCCCGACCGGGCCTCGACCCTTATCTGGGGCCCGACCCCCACCTGGGGATCGACAAGACGCCGACCGCCAGGGTCAACGCCGGCACCGCCTCGGCCGTGGCCCGAGCCGACACGCCGGTGCTTGAGGAGCCGAATGAACCCGAGTCTCCGGGCAAGCCTCACCTCCGGGTGGTCCAGGATCCCGATCCCGAACTCTACGAGCCGGAGCCCGAACCGTTCGACTTCGACGCCGAGGCCGACATCGAGGGCCACTTCGAGGCCGAGACCGACGACCACCATGACGCCGACGCAAACGTCGAGGACCGCGTCGAGCGCAATGTCGATGAGCACCATGCAGGCGAGGTGTTCGACCCCGACGACGAGTTCGACGACGATGGCCGAACCTTGGTGGCCGCCGATGACTGGTCCGACGAGTTTGATGCCGACGATGACCTCGACGACGAGTTCGACGGCGACTTCGACTCGGCCCTGGCTCCGCCGCCCGGCTACCCGCGGGCAGATCGGCGTGAACCGTAGCGACCTGTAGCCTCCATAGGTGGACTCTCTGATCCATCCGTCGCTTGTGGTGGCCTTGATCGAGGTCGGTATCGGCCTCTGGTTGTTGACTCGAGCCGCCGACGAGTTCGTTGAGGGAGCGGCCAACGTGGCCAGCCACCTCCGTATCTCGCCGGTGGTCATCGGTGCCGTGATCGTCGGATTCGGAACCAGCGCCCCGGAGCTACTGGTGTCCGGGCTGGCCGCCTTCAACGACGACCTGGCCCTCGGTGTCGGCAACGTGGTCGGCTCGAACGTCGCCAACCTGACGTTGGTTCTCGGCGCCGCCGCCCTGATCGTGGCCCTCGGTGTCACTCCCGGAATCCTGGCCCGGGAGGCGCCACTGTCGCTGATGGCCGTGCTGCTCTTCGCCTACTTCACCACCGGTGGGCTGGCTCGATGGGAGGGCATCATCCTGTTGGTGGCCCTGGTCGTCGTGCTGACCTGGGTGATCTCGGCCGGTCGGGTCGACGTGGCCCAGGATCATTCCCTGGACGATGACATGGACAACGGCTCGTTGGGCCGCCAGTTCACCCGTACCTTCGTCGGCCTCGTCGGTACCGTGGGCGGGGCCCAGTTGCTGGTGTGGGGGGCCTCGGCCATTGCCGACAGATTCGGGGTGTCGGGAGGCTTCGTGGGTTTCACCCTGGTCGCGGTGGGCACGTCACTGCCCGAGCTGGTGACTGCGGTGGCGGCCGCCCGCAAGGGCGAGACCCAGCTGATTCTGGGCAATCTGCTCGGCAGCAACATCTTCAACAGCCTGGCCGTCGGCGGCGTCATCTCACTCGTCGGCCCCGGTCTGATCGACGACGAGGCGCTGGCCACCGTCGGGGTGATCACCATGGTGGTGGTGGCCTTCACCGCCTGGGTCTTCCTGGTCACTCGAAGGCGGGTTCATCGTTTGGAGGCCGTGGTCCTTCTCGGGGCGTGGTTGGTTTCGGTGGCCCTCATGGCCGACGACGCCCCCCAAAATGCCCTTGCCTTGTTACCGTAGAGGCGCAGGCCAGGTCGACGCCCGGAGGTGTTCCGGGTCCTGGTAGCGGCCATGTCGGCCACGGTTGCCCAGTCACCGGAGTAGCACCTCTTGACCATTCGATTTCCGGCATCGCCCCTGGAGACGACCCTCGTAGCCTCGAATCTGCTGTTCCCCGAGGGTCCGATCTGGCTTTCCGACGGGTCGATCGTGCTGGTCGAGATCGCCAGGGGCACCCTGACCAGGGTGTCCTCCGACGGTGACGTCGATGTCGTGGCCGAACTCAAAGGGGGACCGAACGGCGCCGCCGTCGGCCCCGACGGCAAGATCTACGTCTGCAACAACGGTGGCTTTGTCTGGAGCGAGGTCAACGGGCTGATGGTGCCCGGCGACCAGCCCGACACCTACACCGGGGGCAGGGTCCAGCGGGTCGATCTGTTGACCGGTGAGGTCGAGACTCTCTACGACGAGATCAACGGCATCATGTTGCGGGGTCCCAACGATCTCGTCTTCGATTCCTCCGGTGGGTTCTGGTTCACCGACCATGGCAAGTCCCGGCCCCGGCAGCGGGACCGGGGCGGCCTGTACTACGCCAAGTCCGACGGTTCCGGTATCAGCGAGGTCGTGTTCCCCCTCGATGCTCCCAACGGGGTCGGGCTGTCCCCCGATGAGGACATGCTCTATGTGGCCGAGACCAATCAGGGCAGGCTCTATCGATGGCCGTTGTCGGGCCCGGGTGAGATCGCCGGCTATTTCGGATCCGAGCACCGGGGCGAGATCCTGGCCGATCCCGAGGGCGGCCCCATGTTCGATTCGCTCGCCGTCGACTCGCTTGGCAATATCTGCGTGGCCACCATACGTCGAGGTGGCATCACGGTGGTGACCCCCGATGGATCCCACCGGTTCCTGGCCCTGGACGACCCCATCACCACCAACATCTGCTTCGGCGGACCGGACCTGGGCACCGCCTACATCACCCTGTCCGGCTCCGGTCGACTCGTCTCGTGTCCATGGGAGTTCCCCGGTCTTCCCTTGGCCTTCAATCTCTGATGCGGCCGTGAGCACCTACTGGATTCAGACCCTGGGCTGTCCCAAGAACCAGGTCGACTCCGACAAGCTTGTCGGCGTCATGGCGGCCGACGGCCTGCAGCCGGCCCGGCAAGTGGAGGATGCCGACGTCGTGGTCATCAACACCTGCGCGTTCATCGAGGAGGCCCGTCAGGAGTCGATCGAGGCCATTCTGGAGGCCGAGCAGGCTCGGCGTCCGGGGGCGGAGCTGGTGGTCACAGGTTGCCTGGCCGAGCGATACGGCGACGAACTCGCCGCCTCGTTACCTGAAGTCGATCGGGTGGCCCCCTTCGGCGTGCCGGTCACCCTCGGCCCCACCGGCGAAGGCCAACCCAGTTCCCGGTTCGATCTGCTGGAACTGCCCCGGCCCCGGGCCTCGTCGCCCTGGGCCTATGTCAAGATCGCCGAAGGCTGTGATCGAAACTGCGGCTTCTGTGCCATTCCCAGTTTCCGGGGCAAGCAACGGTCGAGGTCGCCGGAGTCGATCCTGGCCGAGGTCGAGGCCCTGGAGGTGTCCGAGGTGGTGCTGGTGGCCCAGGATCTGGCCTCCTACGGGCGGGACCAGGGGCGGGGCGAGCGCCGGATCGTCCCTCTGATACGGGAGGTGGCGGATCGAGTGGCATGGGTGAGGCTGTTGTACCTCTACCCTTCGGACCTGACCGACGACCTGGTCGACACCATTCTCGCCACCGGCGTCGACTATTTCGATCTCTCCCTCCAGCACGTGTCGCCGCCGCTGATGCGGCGGATGCGTCGGTGGGGCGATGGCGACCGCTTTCTGCGCCGAATAGCCGACATCCGAGCCCGGGACGCCGATGCCACCTTCCGCTCGAACTTCATCGTCGGCTACCCGGGCGAACGCGAGGACGACCACGATGCCCTGCTACGTTTCGTCGAGGAGGCCCGCCTCGACTGGTGCGGGTTCTTCGCCTACTCCGAGGAAGCCGGGACCTTCGGCGCCACCCTCGACGGCACCGTGGCTCCCGGCCTGATCTCGGAGCGGTTGGCCGAGTTGCGGGAGCTCCAGGATCGGATCACCGCCGAGAAGCGGGCGGCCCTGATCGGACGGGACATGACGGTGCTGGTCGAGGAGCCGGGCCGGGCCCGTTCGGCCGGTGAGGCGCCGGAGATCGACGGGGTCATCACCGTGGACGAGAGCCTCGATGTCGGCTCGTTCCCCACCGTTCGCATCATCGAGGCCGAAGGCCCCGACCTGGTTGGGGAGTGGCCGGTGGTCGACCACGCCGATCGAGCTTCGACCCGTTCCGAGGAGGTGTCGTGACCGAGGTCGGGTCGTCAAGTCCGTCGATGAGCTTCATCGGCACGTCCCGCTGGGCCCTGGCCGCAAACGCCATCACCATCATCCGCACCGTTCTCGCCCCGGTGCTGGCGGCCATGGTCGCCTATCGAAATCCGTGGTGGGTCAGCTTCTGGTTCGGATGGTTCCTGGGAGTCACCGATATCCTCGATGGCCACCTGGCCCGGCGGTCGGACCCGACCCGGGTCGGCGCCTTTCTCGATCCACTGGCCGACAAGGCGGTGGTGCTCCTGGTGGGCTATGTGATGGTCGCCATCGGCCGCTTCCACTGGCTGCCCATCACCCTCATCGCCCTGCGAGAGCTGGCCATCACCGTCTATCGCAGCTACTGGGGTCGACGTGGCTTGGCGGTTCCGGCCCGCCGATCGGCCAAGTACAAGACGTTGTTCCAGGGCCTCGCCCTGGCCGCCGCCATGTGCCCGGCCTTTGATGGTCAATTGTGGGTCGCCGATGTTCTATTGTGGTTTGCCGTTGCCTTCACCCTGGTCAGTGGTCTCCAGTACGCCTTGGACGGTCACGGTGTGCTGCGGAAGGGCGGGCAGCGGTGATCAGCACCAGCGGCGACGCGTGGAAGAGTCGACCGGGAGCACGCCAGTGAGCCACCAACCGAACGATGGGCGAACCGGCGGGGACCGTTCGGCCGATCCGGTGATGCCGCGAGCGGTCCGTCGGGTTGCCGGCGTCATCGCCGCCCTGGCCCTGTTCCTGGTCGCCTGTACGGGTAACGACGGCTCGTTGACCTCGAGATCCGACCGGAACGGTGCCGATTCCGATCAGGCCGACGGCGGGGGTGAGACCGGCACCAACGCCGATTCCGCCGCCGACGGCGACGAGGCCGGTGGGTCCCGCTCCAGCGGGGGGAGCGCGGATGTCGAGGTTCCCGACCCGTCCCGGATCATCGACTACGAACCCGAGTTCATCGCCGGCGGGTGCCGACACCCGGTCCCCACCGGGTACGAGGTGGACTGCGGGACCGTGGTCGTACCCGAGGACTGGCAGACCGGTGATGGAACCGTGGTGCTGTCGGTCGCCGTGTTCGCCTCCACGGCCGACGAGCCCGCCGCCGACCCCGTGGTCTATCTCGAGGGAGGACCGGGGGGCCACGCCCTGGAAACGCTGATGTTCGGCGCCACCGAACTCTACGATCCGCTGCTGGAGCGGGGAGACGTCGTCGTGTTCGACCAGCGGGGGGCCGGTCTGTCCGATCCCGAGCTGGCATGCGACGAGGTGACCGGGGTGGTTCGGGAACTGGAGGACATTCCCATCATCGAGGATGCCGAGGCCAAGACGCGCTACCTCGATGCCCTGGCCGCCTGCCGGGACCGGCTCGAGGGCGAGGGAATCGATCTCCGTGACTACAACTCGTTCAACAACGCCCATGACGTCGATGCCATTCGTCGGGCCCTCGGCTACGAGCAGTGGAACCTGCTCGGGATCTCCTATGGAACCCGGTTGGGGTTGGAGGTCATGCGTCAGCACCCCGAGGGTGTACGTAGCGTAGTGCTCGACTCGGTGTATCCGCCCCAGGTCGATTCGGCGGCCGAGAACCCCCAGACCTTCATCGACTCCTACCGGCGGGTGGTGGCGGCCTGCGCCGCCGAGCCCGAATGCGCAGCCGAGGGTGAACTGGCTCAGCGGTTCGAGGAGCTTGTGTCCAGGTTCCAGGTGGAACCGGTCCAGGTCACGGTGCAGGACTTCGTCAACGGGACCGACGACGAGGTCTATCTCACCGGTGACGCCCTGATCGGGGTCATCACCCAGTCGCTGTACTCGCCGGTCTGGTTCGGCGACCTGCCCGAGCTGGCCACCGATCTGGAGAACGGCCGGACAGCAGTGGTGGAACAGTACCTGAGCCAGCAGCGAAGCACCGAGCAGTTCTTCAGCGACGGCATGTTCTATGCCATCACCTGCCACGAGGAGATCAGCTACTCCGATCCGAATGAGGTGATCGACCCTCCCGATCCGTTCGGCCTGCGCGACAAGTTCGACCTGGCCTCCAACGCCGGTAGCAACGCCTTCCCCACCTGCGAGGCCTTCGCCAATGGTCGAGCCGCCCCAGTGGCCAACGAGCCGGTGGTCAGCGACATCCCGACCCTGCTGCTGGCCGGCGAGTTCGATCCCGTCACTCCGGTGTCCTGGGCCGAGGAGGCGGCCGAGGATCTGGCCAACAGCTTCCTCGTGGTGTCGCCGTCGGCCTCGCACGGGGTGACCGGCAGTGCATGCGTCACCGGCATCGTGGCCGACTTCCTCGACGATCCGTCGACCCGGCCCGCCACCGACTGCCTGGCCGACGAGTCCATCGAGTTCGTGGCCCAGGCTCCGGTCGAGGTCGAGATGGAGGAGGCGACCTACTCCCAGCCCCAGGCCGGGGTGGAGGTGACGACGGTCCGCCCCGAATCGTGGCTGGTGGGGTCACTCGGCGGTGACCAGTATCGGCAGGGATCGTTCCTCGATCCCACCCAGCTTTTGCAGATCGCCGGCGATCAGGCCATGGGATTCGCCCTGTCGGTCTATGTCAACGAAGCCAACGATCTATCGCTCTCGGCCACCGAACCGTTCGTCGGCAGCGACTCGATCGGATCGATTCGAGCGGCCGATCTACCCGGCGACTGGAGCCGCCGCTCGGCCAACACCCTCGATCTGGTGGTGGAGTGGCTGGAAACCGAACGGGATGGAGTCAAGCTGTACGTCATCCTCATCGCTCCCGCCGACGAAGCCCGGGAGCTCATCGAGCAGGTGATGAAGCCCGCCGTTCAGGCCATCGAGGTGGAGGGCCCGTGACCGACGAGACGGTAGTGGGCGAACCGGCCGCCATCGGGTCCGACGAGCCGGAGGGCCACACTCCGTCGGTGGAGGTGGTTGCCATCGGCACCGAGTTGTTGTTGGGTCAGATCGTCGACACCAATTCGTCGTGGATCGGCGAGCAACTGGCCGCCGCCGGGCTCAACTCCCACTTCCAGACCAAGGTCGGCGACAATCCCACCCGCATCCGTTCGGTGCTGGAGCTGGCCCTCGATCGCAGCGACGCCGTGATCTGCTGTGGTGGTCTCGGCCCGACCCAGGACGACGTGACCCGGGAGGTCATGGCCGAGGTCATGGGGGTCGAGCTGGAACTGGACGAGGCGGTGGCCGGCCGCATCCGTCACATGTTCGCCAGCAGGGGTCGGACCATGCCCGACAACAACCTGCGCCAGGCCATGGTGCCGGTCGGGGCGTCGGTGATCGCTCAGCAACCGGGCACGGCCCCGGGGTTGATCTGCCCACTTGGGACCGAGGCCGGCTCCAAGGTGATCTACGCCGTGCCCGGTGTGCCCTACGAGATGAAGGAGATGGTGACCGGAACCATCATCCCCGATCTGGTGGCCCGCTCCGGTCGACCGGCCGTCATCCGGTCCCGGTTGCTGCGGACCTGGGGAATGTCGGAGTCCGGCCTGTCCGAGATGCTGGGGCCTCGAATCGAGGAGCTGGACGAAATCGGCAACCCCACGCTGGCCTTCCTGGCCAGCGGGGTCGAAGGGCTGAAGGTCCGGATCACGGCCCGCGCCCACGACGAGACGGCGGCCCGGGCCGTGCTCGACACCGAGGAACACCTGCTCCGCAGCCTCATGGGTGACATCGTGTTCGCCACCGACGGCGACAACATGGAGACCGTGGTGGTGGCCTCCCTGGCACGCCGGGGCCTCACCATCGCCGTGGCCGAGTCGGTCACCGGCGGCTATGTGGCCGGTCGGCTGTGCGCCGTGGCCGGAGCCAGCGAGGTGTTCCGGGGTGGGGTGGTGGCTTACCATCGTGACATCAAGCGGGACCTGTTGGGGGTGCAGGAGGGGCCGGTGGTGACCGAGGCGGCGGCCACGGCCATGGCCCAAGGGGCCCGGACCATACTGGGGGCCGACATCGGTATCGCCACCACCGGAGTCGCCGGGCCGGACGAGGCCGAGGGGCGACCGGTGGGCACGGTGTGCGCCGCCATCGCCGGTCTCGATGCCGCCGGGATCTCCCGGGATGTGGCCGTCACCATGCAGCTCCCCGGCGACCGGGAACGCATCCGCCAGTTCGCCACCATCTCCCTGCTCGATCTGCTCCGCAAACGCCTGCGCTAGGTCGGCGGCCCAACCCCGCTGCGCCCCCTCTACCCGGAACTTTGAGCCGCCCACGACCCCCTTGCGTGGAACTTTGAGCTGTCTACGACCCAGCAACGGGTCGTCCGGCGTTCAAAGTTCGGCGGGTGGGTTAGCTGCGAACCGCCTTGTAGGCGGCCAGGGTGCGTTCCCGGGCCGCCTTGTGGTCGACGATTGGAAAGGGATAGGTTTCGCCCAGGGTCACGCCGGCGGCCGCCGGCTCCAGCGGTCCCGCAGCCGCCGGCTCGTGGATGATGCCCCTGGGTAGATCGGCCAGCTCGGGCACCCAGCGGCGGATGTAGTCACCGTCGGGGTCGAACTTCCGGCTTTGGGAGGTGGGGTTGAAGATGCGAAAGTAGGGCGCGGCGTCGGGCCCGGTGCCGGCCACCCACTGCCAGTTTCCGGCGTTCTGAGCCAGGTCGGCATCGACCAGATGATGGCGGAAGAAGCGCTCGCCTCGCCGCCAGTCGACCAGAAGATCCTTGACCAGGAAACTGGCCGTGATCATGCGGACCCGATTGTGCATCCAGCCCGAGGCCACCAGCTGGCGCATGCCGGCGTCGACGATGGGGTAGCCGGTGCGCCCTTCACACCATGCCCGGAAACCCTCGTCGTCGTCCCGCCAGCCGATGTGGTTGTAGACCTCGTTGACCGCCGAGGTGGCAAGGTCCTGCCGCTGGGCCAGGATATGGGCGTACCAATCCCGCCACGCCAGCTGGCGGACGAAGGCGGCCCGGCCCGGGGAGTCGGTACCTACCACGTCGAGTACGGTACGGGCCGACAGCGTGCCGAATTTGAGGTCGGCCGACAGCTCCGACGTTCCGTCGACGGCAGGGAGATCCCGGTTCTCGGGGTAGTCGTCCACATGATCGAGCCATGCCGTCAGACGGGCCCAGGCGGCATCAGGGCCCGGGGCCTGAGCAACCGGTCCGTCGGGCGAGGGGATCGGCGCCGATTCGACCCGCATCGGTAGACCCGGCCCCGGCTCGGGCCACGGCTCCACGTGGGTTCGAGCCCAGGCCTTGTGGAACGGGGTGAACACCTTGGACAGGGTGCCCTTCGCCGTCAGGACTCGTCCCGGTTCGTGGACCAGGTTGCCCCAGAACCGATGATGGGCGACGTCGACGGCATCGGATACCGCTGCGTCCCGACGGCGGGAGAACGGGGTGACATCGTTGTTGTAGTAGAGATCGGAGGCCCCGGTTTGGGCTGTCAGGGAGGCCAGGGCATCGGCTGCCGCTCCGGGGCGGACCACCAGATTGCCGCCCTGGGTGCCGAGCTGGGCGTCGAGGGCGGCCAGGTGGGCCAGGAACTGGTTGCGTCGCATGTCGCCGGCGGCGGCCAGCAACGACGGTTCGAGCACATAGGCGGCGACCACGTGGCGGTGAGCGGCGGTGGCCTCGGCCCAAGCCGGGTTGGCCTCCAGTCGTAGGTCGCGACGGAACCAGACGATGCCCGGCTTGTCGGCCGCTTCAGCCGGCAACGGGGGTACGCCAGCCGTGGACGTCCTCGGTCCGGCCCAGCTGGATGTCGACCAGGGCTTGGCGGAGCTTCAACGTGTTCTCACCGGGCCGGCCGTCACCGAGCTGGATGTCCTCGCCGTCGATCATGATCTTGCCCACCGGGGCGATGACCGCCGCCGTTCCCGACAGGAAGGCCTCACCGTGTTCGGCCCAGGCCTTCAGTTCCTCGACGGGCACACTTCGTTCCTCCACCCGGTAACCCATGTCGGCGGCCAGTGTGAGCACCGAGGCTCGGGTGACGCCGTGGAGGAAGGACTCATCGAGGTTGCGGGTGATCAGCCGTTCGTGGTCGACCAGGAAGAAGTTGGAGGCCCCGGTTTCGGTGATGTCGCCTCCGGTGGCGAACAGCACCTGATCGGCCACATGATCCCGCTTGGCGTCCAGCGTCGGGCCCAGCGCCATGGCGTAGTTGGCCCCCGACTTGATCATGCCGAATTGTGGTGTGGTCCGGGGGATCGTGGTCTCGACGTAGATGGACAGGGGTCGTATGCCACCGGCGAAGTAGTCGCCGACCGGAGAGGTGATGACATACAGCAGGCCCTCGGTGCTGGGCGAGGCGGCGGCTCCGATATTGCGAAGGGTGCCGATGAAGGTGGGACGGATATAGAGCGAACCGGGGGGATCGGGGGTGAATCCGGCGTTGGCCTCCACGGCGTCGATGATCATGGTCCGCAGCAACTCGGCCCCGGGAGGTGGCATGCGGAGCTTGGAGATGCTCTGGATCATACGGGCCACGTGGTCGTCGAGCCGGAAGATGCCCAGCGACCCGTCGTGCTGTCGATGGGCCTTCAGCCCCTCGAAGCAGGTGCTGCCGTAGTGAAGAGCATGGGTGGCCGGATGGAGCGAGAAGTTCTCCAGCGGCCCGGCCCCACCGGAGTAGGTGTAGGTCCCGTCCTTCCATTCCGCCACGGTCATCTTGTCGCCGAACAGCGTGCCGAACGGGGCGGTGAAAGGATCCTGGGTGTTGCTCATGTCATACGTTCTACTAGGAAAGCACTCCGGTTGCGCAGATTTGCCCGGTTCGTTCCCCGTCGGTGTGGTGGCCCGACCGGCGACGTTCGCAGGCCGGGTCGATCACGGCTCGATCGGCGGCGCGGTGATGGTGGAGTCGGGTCCGGTCGTGGTCGTGGTTGACGGCGAACCCCCGGGGTTCGCCGGGCCCGCCGTCGTGGCAGGCGTGACCGTCGTGGTCGACGACAGTGACGGCAGGCGGACGGTGGATGACGTGGATTCCGGAGGCCGGTTCTGCTGTTCGAGCAGTGCCGACTCGGCCTCGGGGTTGAGGGCCCGGCCGGTGGCCAGGGCGTAGTCGACACTGAGTTCGGAACAATAGGTGCCGAACACGAAGTCCTGGAAGGCAAGCTGCCGCTCCGACAGCTCGGCCCAGATCTCGGCCAGGAGCGTGGTGTCCATGCCGCACATTGTGGTGGCCACCTCGAGCTGGCGTTCCACCTCGGCCGGGGTGAGCTGGTGACCTGCGATCAGCTCAAGGTGATCCTCGATCGAGACCAGAGGGGTGTCATCGCTGCAGCCGGCCAGCAGCGACGCAACGATCAGGCCCACGGCCGACAGCTCGGCCATGACGGTTCGCAGGGTCATGGCGCTCGGGGTGTGGTGATGTCGGGCAAAAATATCTCCGGAAACCGTTGAACGAACACCTGTTCGTCACTAGAGTGCAGGTGTGGAACTACAGCGTCGTAGTTCCCACCCGGGCTTGGGCTCAGGCTCAGGATTCGAGCGTAGCTCGCAAACCATTCTTACCCCGGCAGCCTTCATTGTCACAACCAGTTCGTACTGTTGACGGCAGTGGTCCGGGATCCCCGGAAGAATCCCCCGAACACCTGCAGACAATCCTGAGAACAGGAGCATCCAGTGGAGAAGAACAAAGCGCTCGAAATGGCTCTCGGTAACATCGAGAAGCAGTTCGGCAAAGGCGCTGTGATGAAGATGGGCGAGAAGACGGGAATGGCGGTGGCCACCATCCCCACCGGGGCTCTCGCCCTCGATCTGGCTCTGGGCGTCGGGGGTCTGCCCCGGGGTCGTGTGGTCGAGATCTACGGTCCCGAGGCGTCGGGTAAGTCCACCCTGGCCATGCATGTGGTGGCCGAAGCCCAGCGCAACGGCGGTATCTGCGCCTACATCGACGCCGAGCACGCCATGGATCCGGTCTACGCCGCCAACATCGGGGTCGACGTCGACGAACTGCTCATCTCCCAGCCCGACACCGGCGAGCAGGCCCTGGAGATCGCCGACATCCTGGTCCGTTCCGGCTCCATCGACGTGATCGTGATCGACTCGGTGGCAGCCCTGACTCCCCGAGCCGAAATCGAGGGCGACATGGGTGACACCCACGTCGGCCTCCAGGCTCGGCTCATGTCCCAAGCCCTGCGCAAGATCACCGGGAATCTGAGCAAGACCGGCACCATTTGCGTGTTCATCAACCAGCTTCGGGAGAAGATCGGTGTCATGTTCGGCTCGCCCGAAACCACCCCCGGTGGCCGGGCCCTCAAGTTCTACAGCTCGGTTCGGCTCGACATCCGCCGCATTGAATCACTGAAGGACGGGGCCGAGGTGGTCGGTAACCGGACCAGGGTCAAGGTCGTCAAGAACAAGGTGGCTCCACCGTTTCGTCAGGCCGAATTCGACATCATGTACGGCAAGGGCATCAGTCGTGAGGGTTCGCTGCTCGATATCGCCGTCGAGCACGACATCGTGAAGAAGTCGGGTGCCTGGTACACCTACGAGGGTGAACAGATCGGCCAGGGCCGGGAGAACGTCAAGAATTTCCTGGTGGCCAACCCCGAGCTGGTGATGGAGATCCAGGATCGGGTGTTGAAAGAGGTCGGGCTGGTCGAGCCCGACGATCTGCTCGATGTCACCGATGATGAGTCGGACTCGTCCACGTCAGGCAAGTCGAAATCAAAGTCGTCGAAGTCCAGGGACGATGAACCCATCTCGCTCGACTGAGCGGGCTGCGGCCCGGTCGGGTCTATAGCCCGACTCGGGCCGGCAGCCGGGGCGGGCCGCTGCTCCCAGCTCGGTGTCGGCGAACGCGGTCACCGGTGTGCGGTACGATGGACGGGTGTCCAGTAGAGCCGTCCCACTCGGGCTGACCTTCGACGACGTGCTTCTCGTACCGCAACGGTCGGCTATTCGTTCTCGACGTGACATCTCGGTGTCGACTCGACTGACCAGGCGACTGACCATCAGCACTCCCATCATCGCCGCCAACATGGACACGGTCTGCGAATCCGACATGGCCATCGAGTTGGCACGGCTGGGCGGAATCGGTATTCTCCACCGGTTCATGCCCGTCGGTCTGCAGGCCGACATGGTTCACAAGGTAAAGGCGGAGGGTGACCTGCTGGTCGGAGCTGCCGTGGGCACCGACCACGACTCCATCGATCGCAGCCGCCGGCTGGTCGAGGCCGGAGTGGACGTGCTGGTGCTCGACATCGCCCACGGACACGCCGACCATGCCATCGAAACCCTGTCGGAGTTGAAACGGCGGTTTCCCTCGGTCGACGTGATCGCCGGCAATGTCGCCACCAGGGCCGGGGCCGAGGATCTGGTGGCGGCCGGGGCCGATGCGGTCAAGGTCGGGGTCGGTCCCGGCGGGGTCTGCACCACTCGTATCGTGGCCGGTGTCGGCGTGCCCCAGTGGACGGCCATCATCGATTGTGCCGCCACGCCCCTGTGTACTGCCGACGGTGAGTTCATCCCCATCATCGCCGACGGTGGCATTCGCACCTCGGCCGACATCGCCAAGGCGCTCGGTGCCGGTGCCAGCTCGGTCATGATCGGTAGCCTGTTCGCCGGTACCAAGGAGAGCCCGGGCGAGGTGGAGCAGTCACCCCGGGGCCTGGTCAAGCGAGTCCGTGGTATGGCCTCGTTCGAGGCCTTGGTATCCCGGGCCCGGCGGGATGGCCAGGACATCGACGAGGAGTACTTCGAGCAGCGTGCACCGGAGGGGGTGGCCGGCACGGTTCCCTACCGGGGATCCGTGGCCAAGGTGGTGGCGAACCTCGTGGCCGGGCTTCGGTCGGGCATGAGCTACAGCAACGCCGACACGATTCCCCGGTTCTGGGAGCGAGCCCGGTTCGTGCAGGTCACCGCCAACGGGGTGTGGGAGAGTCATCCCCACGCCACCTTGTCGCCCCAACAGCTCTGACAGTACGCTCGGGCGGTTATGAGCGCACCCGTGTTGCCGCTGGACCCGGCTGAACGAGCCTCGCTCCAGCGTCGAACCCTCGTGGTGCTGTCGGCCAGCGCCGTGTTCGGTCGGGCCGCCATGTCCATTGCCTTCGTGGTCGCCAGCCTGTTGACCGAACGGATCCTGGGTTCGACCACCTGGGCCGGTGTGGCCAGCGCCGCCATCACGGTGGGCACGGCCTTGAGTTCCTCGGCCCTCAGCACCTACATGAGCCGTTCGGGGCGTCGCCCCGGTCTCGTTCTCGGCTATGTGGCCGCCGCCATCGGGGCCTCGATCGCGGTGTTCGGCGGTCAACTGTCCTTCCTGGTCGCCTACCTTCTCGGGTTGGTGTTGTTCGGAGTCGGGCAGGGTTCCACCAATCTCTCACGCTACGCCGCCGCCGATCTGGCAGATCCGCTGACCCGGGGCAAGGCCATCGGCTATGTCGTCTTCGCATCCACCATCGGTGCGGTCGGGGGACCGGCCCTTTCCGGGGTGGCGGCATCGGTCGGGGAATGGTTCGGTCTCGACGAACTGGTGGGTGCCTTCGGATTCTCGGCCGGGTTCTTCGTGCTGGCCGGTGTGATGCTCTTCGTCTGGCTGCGGCCCGATCCGCTGGCCGCGGCCGGTCGGGTCAGCGGATCGAGGCGCACATCGTCGTCCGAGCCCGTGGCCGGTGCGGTGACTGCCGACGCCGTCTCCAACACCGGTGCCGCCCCGGTGGCCGAGTCCACGTTCGGCGAGAGTTCCGGTTTCTCGGCCGGCCTGGCCGCCACCATGGCCAATCCACTGTCCCGGCTGGCCCTGGCCGGTTTGGTGGTGTCCCAGGCGGTCATGGTCACGGTGATGACCATGACCCCCCTTCACATGGACGCCCACGACAAGCCGGTCGGTCTCATCGGTTGGGTGCTGTCGGCCCATACCGCCGGCATGTTCGCCTTCGCCCCGCTCGCCGGCTGGTTCGCCGACCGTTTCGGTCGCGTGCCCTCGGTGCTGGTGGCTGCGGTGATCCTCATCGTCTCCACGCTGATGACGGCCTTCGCCCACGAGGCGCCCTCGTATCTGATGTTCCCCGGGCTGTATCTTCTGGGTTTGGGCTGGAGCTTCGGTGAGGTCGGGTCCAGCGCTCTGTTGACCGAATCGGTGCCGGAAACCGACCAGGTGGCGGCCCAGGGAGCGGCCGACTTGATCAAAAGCGTCGCCTCCGGTGCCGGGGCTCTGGCGTCGGGCGTCGTGTTCACCATGGCCGGCTTTCACGTCCTGTCCGCTCTCGGGGTCATGGCCTCGGGACTCCTGCTGGTGGTGGCCTTCGTCCGGCTTCGACTCGATCGCCTCGCCATGACCGTCTGAACGGACCGGCGTCAGTCGTCCCGGGGCGGTACCTCGATGGTGGCCAGATCGTGGGCCGCCACCACATCGGGATGGATGGCACCGGCCTCGGCCACGAACCCGTCGTTGTCGATGTACCGGGCCGAGAAGTGGCCCAGCACCAGGCGACGGGCCCCGGCCTCGACCGCCAGCCGTGCCGCCTGGGCCGCGGTGAGGTGCTTGTAGGCTCGAGCCAGCTCGGTCTCGTCCGACTGGTAGGTGGCCTCGCACACCATGAGATCGACGTCTCGGGCCAACTCCACCACCGCCGGGCACGGCGCAGTGTCCATGATGAAGGCCATCGACTGGCCCCGCTGTCGGTACGAGACCTGGTCGAGGTGGACCACCCCGCGGTCGGTGTCCACCTCCCCGGCAGCCAGCAACCGTCCTACCGTCGGACCCGACAGACCGAAATAGTCCAGGCGCTCGGGATCGAGCCGGATGTGGGAAGGTTCCTGAAGACGATAGCCGTAGGCGGTGACCCGATGGTCGAGTTCGTGTGCCGTCAGTTCGAACCCACCGATCGTGCCCACCGGGCCCGACCGTTCCACCGGTTGAGGATCGAGATTGGAGATGTCATGGAAGATGGAGGACCGGCGTAGCCGATCGAGGTAGTCGGCACCGTCGGCCGGATACCAGACCGGCAGCGGGTCGAGCCCCTCGGGGTTGGCGCCGGCGTCCAGGGCGCGGCGCTGAATGACGCCGGGGAGGCCGAGGCAGTGGTCGCCGTGGAAATGGGTGACGCAGATGGCCGTCACTCGGGCGATGGCCACCCCGGCCAGAATGCACTGTCGTTGTGCTCCCTCGCCGGGGTCGAACAGGATCAGCTGGTCATCCCATCGCAGGGCAAATCCGTTGTGGGCCCGGTATCGGGTGGGGGCTTGGCTTGCCGTCCCCAGCACCACCAGTTCACGACTGCTCATCGAAACCAAAGCTAGTGCCGCACCTGACCGTACCCGGCCTCCTAGCCTGAAAGTCTGCGACTCCGTCCCGGAGCCCGCCCGATCGACTCATCGATGACACCAGGAGAACCACGAATGACCATAGGGAGCCAGTTCGGCATGATCGGCCTCGGCCGAATGGGTGCCAACATGATGCGCCGCCTTCATCGGTCCGGCCTGACCGGTGTCGGCTACAACCGCAGTACCGAGGTGACGAAAGACCTGGTCGACGAGGGCGTCATTGTCGGCGCCGAGAGCGTTGAGGAGTTGGTAGCCACGGTGGAGCAACCCCGCTTCATCTGGATCATGCTCCCGGCGGGAGTCGTCGACACCGTCATCGACGATCTGGTGCCCCTGCTGGACAAGGGCGACACCATCATCGACGGCGGCAACAGCCACTATCAGCTCGACATCGCCCGAGCCGAGCGGCTGGCCGAGCACAAGCTCCACTACATCGATGTCGGCACCTCGGGTGGGGTCCACGGTCTGGACCGGGGCTACTGCCTGATGATCGGAGGTGAGCAGGAGCCGGTCGAGGGCCTGGAGCCCGTTTTCCGGGCCCTGGCAGCGGGTGTCGATGCCGCTCCTCGTACCGGGGGCCGAACCGGCGGACTGGTGCAGGCCGAGTACGGGTACCTTCACTGCGGACCGGCCGGGGCCGGACATTTCGTCAAGATGGTGCACAACGGGATCGAGTACGCCATCATGCAGGCCTATGCCGAAGGGTTCAATCTCTTGACCAGGGCCGGGATCGGGCGGGAGGACCGTGAGATCGACGCCGAGACCGCTCCGCTCGGTGATCCCCATCACTATCAGTACGAGATCAAGGTCGACGACGTGGCCGAGGTGTGGCGCCGGGGCAGCGTGATCGGTTCTTGGTTGCTCGATCTCACCGCTGAGGCCCTGAACCGGGATCCCGCGCTGGACGGGTTCCACGGCCAGGTCTCGGATTCGGGCGAGGGTCGATGGACGGCCATCGCCGCCATCGAGACGGGAACCCCGACCCCCACCATCGTCGATGCCCTGTTCACCCGGTTCTCGTCCCGGGACACCGATCGTTTCGCCAACCAGCTGTTGTCGGCGATGCGGGCCGGTTTCGGCGGTCACAGTGAGAAGGCCGGCGAGGGAGGCGGCGACGAAGGTGAACCGACGAACGGGGGCACGACCAAGTGACCGGCGACGAGGGGAGCGCCGACTCCATGGCCGGCCGCCGCCGTGAGCACCATCCCTATCCGGTGACCGAGACCCCGGCCCACGTCCACGTCCCGGCTGAGCGGTCCGATGCCCTGGTGCTGTTCGGCATCACCGGCGACCTGGCCCGCAAGAAGTTGTTCGCCGCCCTCTACAAGCTGGAGGCCGACGACATGCTGGCCTGCCCCGTCATCGGGGTGGCCTCCTCCGACTGGTCCATCGATCGGCTTCGCCACGAGGCCAGGGACGCCCTGGAGGCAGGGGAGGTCGATATCGATGAGGCGGTGTGGGACCGGTTCGCCCAACGCCTCGACTACGTGTCCGGGGACTACCGGGAGCCCGACACCTTTGAGCAGGTGGCGGACAAGGTGGGCGACGCCCAGTGTCCGGTGTGCTATCTGGCCATACCTCCATTCCTTTTCCCCACCGTGGTCGACGGCCTGGGCGGGACAGGCCTCAACCGGGGTCGGGTGGTTCTGGAGAAGCCGTTCGGGAGGGATCTGGAATCGTCCCGAGAGCTCGATCGGGCGGTCAAGGCCCACTACCCGGAGGAGCGGATCTACCGCATCGACCATTTCCTGGGGAAGGAGCCGGTTCTCAACCTGCTCGTCTTCCGCTTCGCCAACTCCATACTCGAACCGTTGTGGAACCGCCACTACATCCAGCACGTCACGGTGGACATGGCCGAGTCGTTCGACGTCGAAGGTCGGGGCAGGTTCTACGACGAGGTCGGGGCCCTGCGCGACGTGGCCCAGAACCATCTGTTGCAGATCATTGCCCTGCTGGCCATGGAGCCGCCGGTCTCCGACGATGCCGACGCCATGTCGGACGAGGTGGTAAAGGTCCTGCGCTCGATCCGGCCCCTTGATCCGGCCGACGTGGTCCGGGGCCAGTACGACGGCTACCGGGACGAGGATGGGGTCAAACCCGACTCGGACACCGAAACCTATGTCGGCTTCGACTTCGAGATCGACTCGTGGCGGTGGGCCGGGGTGCCGTGGCGGGTCCGCACCGGCAAGGCCCTGGCCGCCACGCGGACCGAGGCCGTGGTCGAGTTCGTCACCCCGCCCCGGCCGCTTTTCACCCACCGGCTGTGCGCTCCCGCCCCCAACCGGCTGCGATTCGAAATGAAGCCGATCGACACCATCGAGTTGCAGGTCCAGGCCAAGACACCGGGCTCGGAACTGGTGAGCGAGACCGTCAACCTCGACCTCGACCACTCGGGTCTCGAGTTCGGCCCCAGCCCCTACCATCGCCTGCTGGGCGATGCCCTGGAAGGCGATCGGCGCCTCTTCGCCCGAGGCGATCAGGTCGACGCCGCCTGGCAGATCGTCCAGCCGGTTCTCGATGATCCGCCTCCGGTCCACGTCTACCGGCGGGGAGCCGAGTTCCCCCTCTCGCTCAACCATCACGGTGGCGATGGCCGACGATGACGGCTGCAGGGCGGTGACGATCGCCCTTGACCTCGGTGGCACCCATGTGCGCGGTGCCGTGGTCTCGGACGACGGTCGGGTCCTCCACCGTCAGCGGCAGCACACCCCCCGAACCGAGCCTACGATCGACTTCCTGGTCCGGCTGATCGAGATCGAGATGGGGGAAGTGCCCGAGAACCATGACGTGATCGGCGTGGTGATCGGCCTTCCGGGCATCATCGATCATCTTCGCGAGAGCCTGGTGGCGGCTCCCAACATTCCGCAGCGGTGGATCGAGAACCTGTCCGAGGAGTGGCTGTCGGCCAAGACCGGTCTGCCGATCAGCCTGGCCAACGACGCCGACCTGGCCGCGGTGGGGGAGGCCAACTTCGGAGCCGGCCGTGAGCATCGTGACGTGGTCTACGTGACCATCTCCACCGGGGTGGGAGCCGGCATCGTTGTCGACGGAAAACTGGTCCGGGGTCGCCTCTCCGGTGGGGAGCTCGGCCACACCATCATCGACTGGTCCGACGCCGACGAGGGTATTCCGGCCACGGTGGAGGAACTGGGCTCGGGAACGGCCATCGAACGGATGGCCTCGGCCACCGGGTTGTTGGAGCGAGGAGCCGATCTGGCCGACCTGGTCCGCTCCGGTCATCCCGGTGCGGTCGGCCTGTGGAACCGGGCGATTCGGGCCGTGGGCATCGGCATCGTCAACATGGCCTGGCTGGTTGCTCCCGAGGTGGTGATCGTGGGCGGGGGAGTGGGCCGCAACATCGATCTTGTCGCCCCGGTGCTGAAGCAGGAACTGGAGCGCCACGGTCCGCCGGCTGCCGGGCCGGTCGAGGTGACGGTGGCCGAGCTTGGCGACGACGCCGCGCTGGCCGGGGCCGCTGCCTGGTGGGTGGCCATCGGCCGTGATGACCCGTGACCTCCGACCGCCACGTGCTCGATGTCAGCTCGCCCCAGCGGTGGGCCGGGAGGGCGGCCGATGTTCTGGCCACCGCCATGGTCGCCGCAGTGGATCAGCGCGAACGCTGTCTGGTCGCCCTCAGCGGCGGCTCGTCACCCATCGAGGTGTTCAAGATTCTGGCCGGTCGTCGTGAAGTACCGTGGGAACGGATCATCTTCCTCCAGGTCGACGAGCGCATCGTTCCTCTCGACAGTTCGGCTCGGAACCTGATGAGCCAGCGAAGCGTGCTTGGCCATCTGGGCGCTTCGTGGTTGCCGCTGCCGGTCGACGAGTTGCTGGCCCTGCGCGGTCGACCTCCGGTTTCCCACGAGCCTCCCCGGGTCATCGACGCCGAGCGGGCCCGGCCGGTGCTCGATCGGTTCGCCGAGAAGCTGGTGGCCCTGGCCGGTGATCCACCGGTACTCGATCTCGTCCATCTTGGCCTCGGAGCCGATGGCCATACCGCATCGCTGGTTCCCGGCGATCCACTGGTCGACGAGCTGCGTCGTTATGTCGGTCTGACCGGTCTCTACGCCGGATCGCCGCCGACCGAGGCCCAGCAGCAGGCCGCCCTGGACCCGCAGCGCCGGACCCAGTCCACCCAGCGCATCAGCCTGACCCGGCCGGTGTTGGACCGGGCCCGCATGGTCCTGTGGTTGGTGCGGGGCTCGTCGAAGTCGGCGGTGCTGGCCCGGCTGCTCGATGGGGACATGTCCATACCCGCCGGCCTGATTCACCCGCCCCACTCGGTGGTGGTGGCCGATTCCGACGCCGCAGCCCGGGTTTCGAACCCGGACGCCGATCCGCCCCGTCCAGCCTGATAATCCCGGCAGCGCTCGCGGCTCGCATGCTGGCGTTGCCCCAGAGGGGACATCATGGTGACGATCGATGCCCGGTTCAATGAGTCGCCGGACTCTGCCCACGGTGGGGTGCCCTTTGGCGTGCTCGGCCTGGGTGCATCAACGCCACTTCTGGCCGAAGGGCTTCACGACACACCGTTTCGATCACCGACACGCAAACTGGAACGGACTGTGCGACAAGTCCGTGCCCTTCTCGCCGGTGATCGAATCGAGCTGACCGGACCCGACGGCGCACGACCGTTGCGGCTCGGGCTGCCACCGATGCCGGACCAGGAGATCCACATCGCCGCTACCGGACCGCGCTCGTCGCCGTCGACGACGATCGCGACCGAGCACGGGCCAGGGTTGCGTCGAACCTTGCCTGGTATCTGTGCTCCATGGGTGAGACATACCCGCAACTGGCGCGACAACAGGGATTCGGCCTCGAGGTCGACGCAATACAGAAGGCGAACCCGTCACCGAAGCCCGGAAGGTGTATCGTCCCTCCCGACGGTGATCGCCTCCTCGACGAGTGTTGTGTGTACGGAACAACGACCGACGTGGCCGAGGGCCTGTCCCGCTGGCACGACGTCGTCGATCTGGTCTCCATTGGACTCTCCCCGGGGGAGTCCCCCGAGGACCTCGAGGTGTTGGTTCGGGCCGCCGCCCCACTCACCTGACCAAATCACGTCGGGTCGGTGTTCATCTCCCAGCGCTCGGGCGAGCGCCACAGGGCCGACGCCGTCAGATTCCGGATCGAATGCATTTCGACCGGTAGCAGGTCGTAGAGTCTGAGGAACAGCTCCTCGTGGTCCAGCAGCTCCTGATTCCACTCCGCTCGGTCGACCGACATGGCCTTGTGGAAGTCGGCCTCGCTGAAGTCCTCCAGGCCCTTCCAGTTGATGTCCTGATGGCGAGGCATCCAACCCAGTGGGCTCTCGATGGCCACCGCCTTACCGTGAGAGCGTTCCACGATCCACTGCAGGATGCGCATGTTCTCGCCGAAGCCGGGCCAGACGAAGTTGCCCTCGGCATCACGCCGGAACCAGTTGACCCCGAAGATGCGGGGCGGGTTCTGGATGCGGCGGCCGAAGTCGAGCCAGTGGTTGATGTAGGAGCCCATGTGGTAGCCGGCGAAGGGCAACATGGCGAACGGGTCGCGGCGTACCACACCCTGTTGGCCGAAGGCGGCGGCCGTGGTCTCCGAGCCCATGGTGGCGGCCAGATAGGTGCCGTAGGCCCAGTTGAAGGCCTGGACCACCAGCGGCATGGTACCCGAGCGGCGACCACCGAAGATGAAGGCGTTGACGGGCACCCCCTTGGGGTCGTCCCATAGTGGGTCGATCACCGGGTTTTGAATGGCAGGGGCCGTGAATCGGGCGTTGGGATGGGCCGCCTTGGTGTCGGACTCCGGCGTCCAGTCGTTGCCCTGCCAGTCGATGGCGTGAGCCGGTGGATCGCCGTCCATGCCCTCCCACCACACGTCGCCATCGTCGGTCAGGGCCACGTTGGTGAAGATGCTGTTGGCTTTGATGGTGTCCATGGCCGACGGGTTGGTCTCGTACGAGGTGCCGGGGGCGACACCGAAGTAGCCGGCCTCGGGGTTGATGGCGTACAGCTTGCCGTCGGAGCCCGGTTTGATCCAGGCGATGTCGTCGCCGATCGTGGTGACCTTCCAGCCCTCGTCGGCGAAGGCCTGGGGCGGCACGATCATGGCGAAATTGGTCTTGCCGCAGGCCGAGGGGAAGGCGGCGGCCACGTAGGTCTTTGCACCGCCGGGATCGGTTACGCCCATGATCAGCATGTGCTCGGCCAGCCAGCCGTCGTCTCGGGCCATGGTGGAGGCGATGCGCAGGGCCAGGCACTTCTTGCCCAGCAGAGCGTTACCCCCGTAGCCCGAACCGTAGCTCCAGATCGACCGCTCCTCCGGGAAGTGCACGATGTACTTCTCATCGGGGTTGCAGGGCCAGACCACATCCCCCTCGCCGTCGGCCAACGGGGCGCCGATCGAGTGCATGCAGGGAACGAAGAACGCATCGGTGCCCAGTACGTCGTACACCGGATTGCCCATGCGGGTCATCAGTTTCATGTTGACCACGACGTAGGGCGAATCGGTGAGTTCCACCCCGAGCTGGGCTATCTCGGAGCCCAGCGGACCCATGGAGAATGGGATCACGTACATGGTCCGACCCTTCATGGAGCCGTCGAACTTCTCGCTCAACAGCTGCTTCATCTCGGTCGGGTCCATCCAGTTGTTGGTGGGGCCGGCGTCCTGTTCGGTCCGGCTGCAGATGTAGGTGCGCCCCTCGACCCGGGCCACATCGCTGGGGTCGGTTCGGGCCAGGTAGCTGTTGGGTCGGAGGTCGTCGTTCAGGCGGATGAAGGTCCGGGCGTCGACCAGCTCCTGACAGAGACGGTCGTACTCCTCGTCGCTGCCGTCACACCATACGATCTGGTCGGGTTGGCAGAGCTCGGCCATTTCGGCCACCCAGCTCTTGAGTCCTTCGTGCTGCACAATCTCGGGGGCATCCATACTCCGATTGTTACACATCTCGACACTGTCGCGTGACCTTGGAGGCCGGGGAACCTGTTAGTTCCGTCACGTCGGACTGGTTTCGAGGTGCGAGGCGGATCGACGATGGTCGCTCAGGCCCGGATGTGTACGGTTTCGCCCCTGCCGATGGTCCGTACGTCGCCGTCGAGCCGGACCGGCACCGGGCCGTCGCTCAGCACGGTGACGTCGCACTCGTTGCCGCTGACCGTCACCTCCACCCGTTGACCGTGACGGAGCAGTCGGAACCTGACCGAGTGCCAGAACGACGGAAGTCGAGGCTCGAAGGCCAGGCACCCGTCATGATCGTTCATTCCGGCGAAGCCCCGTACGATGGCGGCCCACACCCCGCCGGCATTGGCCACGTGCACGCCGTCGGCGGTGTTGCCGTGGGTATCGGCCAGGTCGAGGTACAACGACTGGTTGAAATAGTCGGCGGCCAGATCGGGATAGCCGGCGTCGGCGGCGGCGATGGACTGGATGCAGGCCGACAGCGAGGAGTCGCCGGTGGTGAGGGGATCGTAGTAGTCGAAGTTGCGACGTCGCTTGTCCCGCGTGAAGGCATTGCCCCTCAGGACCATGGCCAGCACGACGTCGGCCTGTTTGAGGACCTGATGGCGGTAGATGACCAGGGGGTGGAAATGGAGCAGCAGGGGATACTTCGCGGACGGGGTGTTGGCGAAATCCCACGGCTTGAGATCGAGGAAGTCGGCGTCCTGAGGGTTGATACCAAGCTCCTCGTCATAGGCCAGGAACATGGCGTCGGCCGCCCGTTCCCACCGATCGACCTCGATCTCCTCCAGTCCGGTGTTGCGCACCAGAGCCTGGTAGGCCTCGGGGCTCTGCTGCCGCAATCGGCGGATCACGGTGGTGGCGTAGCGCAGATTGAACCGGGCCATGACGTTGGTGTACAGGTTGTCATTGACCACCGTGGTGTACTCGTCGGGGCCGGTGACGCCATGGATGTGAAAGGTTCGGTCGCCGTGGTTGGAGTAGAACCCGAGGTCCTCCCACAACCGGGCCGTCTCGACCAGTATCTCCGCTCCCTCCTGGGCCATGAAATCCTGGTCGTCGGTGGCCGACTCGTAGCTTTCGATGGCGTAGGCAATGGAGGCGTTGATGTGGTATTGGGCCGTGCCGGCGGCGTAGTAGGCCGAGGCCTCTTCGCCGTTGATGGTGCGCCATGGATAGAGGGCCCCCCGCTGGCTCAACTCACTGGCCCGGACACGGGCGTCGTCAAGCATCTTCCATCGGAAGCGGAGCAGCTTTCGGGCCGCCTCCGGGTTGGCGTAGGACAGGAAGGGAACCACGTAGGCTTCGGTATCCCAGAAGTAATGGCCGTCGTAGCCGCCGCCGGTCACGGCCTTGGCCGACACCCCCTGCTCATGGGTTCGGGCCGACGCCTGGGCCAGCTGGAACAGGTTCCAGCGAACCGCCTGTTGAGCGGCGTCGTCGCCCTCGATCACGATGTCGCTATGGTCCCAGTACTCATCGAGCCAGGCCTCCTGCTCGGCATAGAGGGCCGCCACACCGGTCGAACAGGCCCGGTCGATGGTCCGGTTGCACCGATCGGCCAGCTCGGGGGCGGGAATACCTCTGGAGGTGTGGTAGGTGACGAACTTGGTGATGGTGATCGGCGCTTCCGGCTCGGCCCGAATGGTGAACACGGACTTGGCCAAATCCTCGTCGACCTCGGTTTCCACTTCCCAGGCGTTGGCCGTCTCGAGCTGGTGTCGATAGGCGCAGGCGATGGTCATTCTGCTGTTCACGCATTGGTAGCCCAGCGTCACCTCCCCGCCCTGGCCCAGATCGGGATCATGGCGTTGGAGTTTGGGCACCAGAACCCGACGGTCGAACTTGCGGGCCTGCCGGGGATCCATCCCCTCACCCAGGGCCGCCGACTTGACGTGATACTCGTCTTCGCCATCCTGGCGGTTCAGAAGTTGGGATGACACCACAACCGGGGCCGAGTCGTCGAGCAGGGTCACCTCGAATCGGAGCACGGCGACATGGCGGTGAACCAGGCTGATCATGCGTTCTGATCGAACCTTGACTCGTTTGCCGGCCGGGGTGCGCCAGATCAGCTCCCGGTACGATCGACCGGAGCGAAAGCTGATGGCCCGCTCGTAGAAGTCCAGATCGGCCTCCCGCAGCAGCAGGGGCTCGTCGTCGACATAGAGCTTCAGCAGCTTGGCGTCGGGTACGTTGACGATGGTCTGGCCCGTCTTGGCGAAGGCCACGGCGCTCTCGGCGTGGTGGATGGGCCAGGTCTCGTGGAAACCGTTGAGGTAGGTGCCGTGGGTGTAGGCTTCCCGGCCTTCGCTCGGGTTCGCTCTCATGCCGATGTAGCCGTTGCCGTTGGCGAACAGGGTCTCGGTGGTACCCATGTCGTGGTGATCGAAGCTTGTCTCCACCAGCCGCCACGGATCGACGGGGAACCGGTGGCGGGGGATCGCACTGGCGGTTGGCCGGATTTTCATGGCCCGGATTGTAGGCGTTCAACGGGCAAGACGGTTCGACGCTGCCAAACGTCCGGCTTTCCGTGCCGGGGTGGTCATGGCCCACGGAGCGTAGCCCCGCACCACTAGCCTGGATGATCCGTACCCTGGATGACCAATGAACCCCGACGGCCCCGAGAACACGGCGACATGAAGAAGTACCATCTGCGCACCTACGGCTGCCAAATGAACGAGCACGACTCGGAGCGCATCGCCGGCCTGCTCGAACGCGACGGCTATGCCGCCACCGACTCGGCCGATGATGCCGATGTGGTGGTGCTCAACACCTGCTGCATTCGGGAGAACGCCGACAACAAGCTGTATGGGGCTCTGGGCAACCTGAAACAGCTCAAGGACGACAAGCCCGATCTGCAGATCATGGTCGGGGGATGCCTGGCCCAGAAGGACCGTGAACTCATCCAGCAGCGGGCCGGCCATGTCGACGTGGTCTTCGGCACCCACAACGTGCACCGGGCCCTCGACCTGCTTGAGGCGGCCCGGGCCGACGGTCCGGTGGTGGAGATCTGGGAGGAGGCCATGGCCGGCGAGGCCGACGCCTTTCCCTCGGCCCTGCCGGCCAAGCGTGAGACGGACTACGCCGGCTGGCTCACCATCCAGATCGGGTGCGACAACTCGTGTGCCTTCTGTATCGTGCCCTCGGTCCGGGGCCGTGAGATCAGTCGAACCATGGATGACATCGTGGCCGAAGCCCGGGCCCTTGCCGCTGACGGCGTCACCGAGATCACGCTGCTGGGCCAGAACGTCAACTCCTATGGCCGAGATCTGGCTCGGGCCGCCCGCCAGGCCGGCGAGCAGGTTCGTATCCGGCCCATGTTCGGTGACCTGCTGGGTCGAGTCGGCTCGGTGGATGGAATCCGCCGGGTCCGGTTCACCAGCCCCCACCCCAAGGACATGACGCCTGACGTGTTCGAGGCCATGGCCGAGGTCGACACCGTGGTGCCCCACCTCCACTTCCCCCTTCAGTCGGGCTCCGACGGCATCCTGGCCGCCATGCATCGGGGCTACACAGCCCGTCGCTATCTGGAGAAGCTGGCCGAGGCCCGAACCACCATCGACGATCTGGCCGTCTCCACCGACATCATCGTCGGCTTCCCGGGCGAGACCGAGGACGACTTCGCCCAGACCCTGGCCGTGGCCGCCGAGGCCGAGTTCGACGGCGCCTACACCTTCGTGTTCTCGCCCCGACCCGGCACCGAGGCGGCCGACATGGTCGATCGCTTCTGTGATCCGGCCGAGGTCCGGGACCGCTACGCCCGGCTGCGAACCGTGATCGAGCGATCGGCCCTGGCCAAATACCGGGCCCGCATCGGTCGGACCGAGGAGGTGGTGGTCGAGGGCCCGTCCAAGAAGGACCCGACGGTGCTGACCGGCCGCACCGCCCAGAACAAGTTGGTCCATTTCCCGTCCGAGCCCATCAAGCCCGGCACCTATGCCACCGTCACGGTGACCGATGCCGCCCATCAGTACCTGCTGGGACGGCTCGAGCAGGTCACGGCCCGGCCCACCCACCGAACCCGTCTGGCCGTCACCGCCGTCGCCGGCTGAGTGTCACCTGGAACTTTGAGCCGGCGACGACCTGTTTGGGGGTCGGCCGGAGCTCAAAGTTCGAGTGGCTGGTCCGTCAGCCACCGATGTGGGCCGAACGCCTGATCAGGTCGAGCAGCGATTCGGTGGCCGGATCCGGCGGTGAGCCGACCCGTCGGGCCATCACCAGGCGCCGGCTCAGCAGCGGCTGGGCCCGGGCTCGGGGCAATGGTGCCGGTTCGGTCTCGGCCTGAATGACCGGCAGCACGGTCCAGCCCATTCCCAACATGACCAGCTGGCGTAGCACGTCGGGCTGGTTCGACTCGGCCCTGACCCGGTAGTCGGCTCCCAGTTGTCGCAGGGCCCGGGCCACCAGTTGGCGGGTGTGGGAGGCGGCGGGAAACCCGACCCACGGACCCCAGCCCGATGGGGGGCCCGAGATGACGGCCTTCGGCGTGTCCGGGGGAGCGTAGACGGCAAGATCCTCGGCCAACACGGTGGCGGTGGTGACGCGTTCGGCCACGGCGTCGGGCCCGGCTCGTGAGTCCGGCGGCGGCTCGACCATGACGGCGGCATCCAGCCGGCCGGCCAGGAGGTCATCCAACAACGCCCCTGACGGCGCCACCGTCAACAACAGCTCGACATCGGGCCTGCTGCGATGGAAACGACGCAGCGGCTGGGCAAAGTGGTGGACGGCGGCCACGTCGATGAGGCCGAGGCGAACCTGGCCTCGTTCGCCCTGGCGAACCGACTCGGCCCACAGCCCGAGATCGGCCGTTGTGGCCGTGATCCGTTTCGCATAGTCAAGGACCTGGTGGCCGTTGGCGGTGAGCGCCCGACCGCGACCCCGTTGCTCGAACAAGCCAAGCCCGACCCGCCGTTCCAGCTCGGCCAGTCCTTGGCTGAGGGCCGACGGTGTCACACCGAGCCGGCCTGCGGCCTCGGCCCAGGTGTCGGTTTCGTCGATGGCCACCAGGTACTCGAGTTGCTGGGTGTTGAGCTGGAGTGCCGACGGCACAGACCTATCCTCCATCTAAATTAAGTGATGCTTAACTATATAGCTTATTTGTTAAGGAAGCATTATTTTGGTTGGTATGGAATCAACATCTACTCCCTCATCTGCCCCTGCGGCCCCTGAGGCCGCGGCCGCAGGCATCGCCGGCCCCGCACCGGCCACCGGTACCCTCGGCGTGTTGCTGCCCGGTCTGGGTGCGGTCGCCTCCACCTTCATCGCCGGTGTGTTGGCGGCCCGAGCCGGACTGAAGCCGGTGATCGGGTCGGTCAGCCAGCTGGCCCCCCTCGAGGGCCCCGACGGCCCCCAGCCTGCCCGCCGCATCAAGGACGCCGTGCCCCTGGCCTCGCTCGACGATCTGGTCTTCGGGGGCTGGGATCCCATCTCGGCCAATGCCCTGGAGGCGGCCCGGACCGCCGGGGTGCTGACCGAGGCCGACCTCAACCCGATCTCGAGCGAACTCGAAGGCGTGGTCGGCATGGACGCCGTGTTCGACCGGCGCTGGGTCAAACGACTGGACGGACACCGGGTCAAGCAAGCCATGGGCAAGTGGGATCAAGCCCTGGCCCTGATCGACGACATCGAACGGTTCCGGGCCGAAAACCACTGTGATCGGCTGGTCATGGTGTGGTGCGGTTCGACCGAGGCCTTTCAGCAGCCGAGCGAGGTCCACGCCACGGTGAAGGCGTTCGAGGCCGGACTCAAGGCCGACGACGACAACATCTCACCAAGCCAGATCTACGCCTATGCCGCTCTGCAGTGCAACGTGCCGTTCGCCAACGGCGCTCCCAATCTCTCGGTCGACCTTCCCTGTATGCGGGAGCTGGCCCGGGAGCGGGGCGTGCCCATCGCCGGCAAGGACTTCAAGACCGGTCAGACCCTGATGAAGACCATCATCGCCCCCGGTCTCAAGACCCGCATGCTCGGTTTGCGGGGTTGGTACTCCACCAACATCCTCGGCAACCGGGACGGCGAGGTCCTGGATGACCCGGAGAACTTCAAGACCAAGGAATCGTCCAAACTCGGCGTGCTCGACACCATTCTCGAACCCGAGACCTACCCCGAGCTCTACGGCAACATCGACCACGTGGTCCGCATCAACTACTACCCGCCCCGGGGTGACAACAAGGAGGGGTGGGACGCCATCGACATCTTCGGATGGATGGGCTATCCCATGGAGATCAAGATCGACTTCTCGTGCCGTGACTCCATTCTGGCCGCGCCCCTGGTGCTCGATCTGGTCCTGTTCATGGATCTGGCGGCCCGGGCCGGTGCCGCCGATGTCCAGGACTGGCTGAGCTTCTACTTCAAAGCCCCGCAGTCCACCGACGGGCCGGTGGTCAACGACATCTTCAGCCAGCTCGAGGTGCTCAAGTCCACCCTTCGAACCTGGGCTGCATAGGACCGGGCGGCCGCTCGAGTCCGGCGGCCGGCCGTAGGATTCGGTAGGTTTCCCGGCCGTCGACTTGCCTTCCGGAGCCGTGTTTGCCAGGGTGGTCAGTCCCAACCAGGTAACACGTGTATGTGCTCGGACTACTCACCGCATTCGGGGCCGATTGAGCCACCGACGGGTTCGGGCACCGATCGAAACTGGCTTCTGGTCCCCAGCCCGCTGCTGGGGCCGGCAAGCTGGAAACCGGTCGGTGCCGTCCTGTCCGGTCATGGTCAACCGACCTTTGTTCCCGCCACCACCATGACCACCACGGTGGACATCGACCACGTCACACCGTGGATCGACCAGATCCGGCACCAATATCGGCACCATCGCCAGGCTCGGCGGCCGCAGTCGGGTTCCAATTCGGGGACCGACGCCCCCACGGTGGTGGTGAGCCACTCGGCGGCCTGTCCCCGTACCCCACTGCTGGTCGATCGGCTGCTGGCCGACGGCTGGGACATCGAGGCCATGGTGCTGGTCGACGGTCGGTATCCCGACGGCAAGTCCTTCAGCATGTGTGAGCCCCACTTCTCCGATCTGCTCGACGGCTTGCTCCGACCTGACGACTACCTACCACCCTGGCCCCGGTGGTGGGGTTCGCTGGTGTCGGGGTTCGTGGTCGACCCGGCGGCCCGGGACGTGGTGTTCAGCGAGGCACACCCCGTTCCCCGCACCTGGTTCGACCAGGGGTGCTCGGTTCCCGAGCTGCCAGAGGGGGTGCGCCGGGGCTACCTGGCCTTCGGCCCGCTGTATCAGCAGCAGTTGGAACGGGCCCGAGCCGAGGGGTGGTTCACCCTGACCCTCACCGGTGACCACCTCCATCAGGTGGTCCACCCCGAACCGGTGGCCGCTACCTTGATGGCCATGGTCACCTGCATGGCCGACAATCCCGGCGCCACCGGACCGGGCGCCCTGACCACGCCGTCCCGGGACGAGTAGTAGGATGACGCGACCTTCCCGGCTCGATGGCCTCGAGCCTCGATGACGGGGCTGTTGGAACGCCTACCGGGCCGCCCGGGGGAGCTGGCCGAGGCGATGGGGGACGCCCTGGCCCGGCTTCACGCCGGTGACCGTGACCGGGCCCCCGGCCTCGAATCCGGTGCCGCTTCTCTCGGATCCGATCGGCTGCTGGCGTTGGTGGCCGATCGGGCCGCCGAGGGCCTGCTGCGGCCCGAGTTGCTGCCCCATCCCTACCAGCGGTACTCGGTGGACGAGTTGATCAAGCTGGTGGGCGACGGGGCGAAGGTGGTGTCGGACCGGGCCGAGGCCGAGCCGGTGCCGGTCCACGGTGATCCCCGGCTCGAGCATCTGGTGGTCGATGACGGGGACGGGCCCAGGGTTGCCGGCGACCTTGCCGGCGCCGGCCTCGGTGATCGCCACCTCGACCTGGCCATCGCCCATCAGAGCGTGCATCGCCACCTGGGGGCGGAGGCGGTGATGGCCTTCTACCATGGCTACGGGCGGGACCCCGACCTGGTGTTGCTCGACCACTACATCCTCATGTCCCTGCTGTTGGGCCGCAGCGACCTGGCCGACGCGCCAGATCGGTGATCGCACCCCTCGTCATCGTCGGGCCAACGGCGTCGGGCAAATCAGGGCTGGCCCTGGAGCTGGCTCGCCGCCACGGGGCCGAGATCGTGTCGGCCGACGCCATGGCCGTCTACCGGGACATGGACATCGGCACGGCCAAGCCGACGGCGGAGGAACGGGCCGAGGTTCCCCACCACGGACTGGATGTGGTCGATGCCGGCGAGGAGTTCACCGTGTCCCGGTTCCAGCAACTGGCCGCCGACGCCATCGCCGACATCGAGTCTCGCCGACGCCCGGTCGTGGTGGTGGGCGGCACCGGCCTCTACATCCGGGCCGTGGTCGACGACTTCGACGTGCCGCCCCGGTATCCCGACGTTCGACGCCGGCTGGAGGCCGACCCCGACACCAACGGTCTGTGGCGGCGCCTGGCCCAACTCGATCCGCCGGCCTCGACCAAGATGCTGCCCACCAATCGACGCCGCATCATCCGGGCTCTGGAGGTGACCATCGGTTCGGGCCGACCCTTCTCCGGCTTCGGTCCCGGCGTGGACCGCTACCCGCCGACCCGGTTCATGATGGCCGGCCTCGACATCGGGCGGGACGACCTGGACCGGCGGATCGACGAACGTTATGACCGGCAGATGATCGAGGGAATGCTGGCCGAGGTGGCGGCGGTGGCCGAGGCCGGCATGTCCCGGACTGCGGCCCAGGCTCTGGGCTACAAGGAGCTGCTGGCTCACCTCCGGGGCGACTGCACGCTCGACGATGCCCTGGACGAGGCCAAGCGCCGCACCCGTCGGTTCGCCCGACGCCAGCAGCGATGGTTCCGTCGGGACCCCAGGATCGTGTGGTTCGACGCCTCGGCCGGCGACCTGGTCGAACAGATCGAGCGATGGTGGCCGGCTCGTCCAACGGAGGCGGCCGACGCCGGGTGACCCGGTGGGACCGATCATGCCACCACAGACAGCGCCATCTATGTTGATATGGGTAGATGGGCAATGCACTCCGCCTGACGTTGGCCGTATGGCTGCTTATCGGTGCTGCCTTGGCCTGGGCCGTGGTCACCGTTCCCGACCAGCCGGGGGGAAGCCCGCAGGCCGTTGCCGCCGGGGCCCCGGCTCCCTCGACGATCGTGGTTCCCATCCTGACCGCACCGACCTTGCCAACCGACGATGGCGGGGCGGCCGATGTGGGGGTGCCCACCACCGTTCCCGCCGCCGTGATCTCGCCATCGGCGCAGCCCACCACCACCTTGCCGACCACGACCACCAGACCGCTCCGGTCGTTCACCATGGCCTTCACCGGTGACTTCCTGTTGCACACCAGGGTCAACGTGGCCGCCGCCAACGCCGCCGACCATCTGCCGGGCCGGGACTACGACTACCGGCCGCTGTTGGCCTCCCTCGAGCCGACGATCTCGTCGGTCGACTGGGCCGTGTGCCATATGGAGACCCCTCTGTCGGCCGACGGGACCCGGCTCCGTCCCTACCCGGTGTTCCGGGTGCCGGGTCGGATCGCCTTCGATGCCTTCGACATCGGCTACGACTCCTGCACCACTGCCTCCAATCACACCCTGGACCATGGATCGGCCGGGGTGGAGGAGACGCTGGGGGTCATGGATGCCGCCGGGCTGCGGTTCACGGGCTCGGCTCGATCACCGACGGAGGCGGCGGAGCAGATCTTCTTCTCCATCAACGGCGTCGAGGTGGCTCACCTCTCCTACACCTACAGCTTCAACGGCTTCCGCCTCCCGTCGGACGCGCCGTGGATGTCCAACCTGATCGATCGCGACCGCATCCTGAACGACGCCACCGCAGTCCGGGCCGCCGGGGCCGAGTATGTGGTGGTCTCGATGCACTGGGGCGAGCAGTACTGGAATCAACCCAACCGCCAGCAACAGGAGCTGGGCCCCGAACTCCTGGCCTCCGACGACATCGATCTGATCATCGGGCACCACGCCCACGTGGTCCAGCCCATCGAACGGATCGACGGCGAATGGCTGGTCTATGGGCTGGGCAACCTGTTGGCCAACGCCTTCAGCGACTCCCAGCGGGACCAGCTGATGGTGGAGGTGACGGTCAGCGAGGAGGCCGACGGCGGGTTCTCCACCGACCTGACGGCCCATGCCCTCTACAACGACACCGACACCTTGACCGTGCACCGCTCCAACCCCAGGGACCGCGCCTCCGGCAGCTCCGAGCGGCTGCAACGCCGGTTGAACGCCAGCTGGGGGCGAGTTGTCCAGGTTCTGCAGTCGGGATCGGGGTGGGATGAGCTGGTGATGCAATAACACCACCCCCACCCCTCAACCGAACTTTGAGCGTGGGACGACCCCCAAAAGGGTCGTAGGCGGCTCAAAGTTCGCATGGGTTCGAGGGTGTCAGACCGCCCAGACCTTGAGCCGGTGGCCGATGTCGTCGAGGATGTGGCGCAGGGTGTCGAAGTCCTCGTGGCGGGCTCGGACCCAGGCGTTGGCCTTGTAGCCGGCGGCTACCGGCTGGGTCGGCGTCCCCGGCGGCGGCAGGTGGGCGTCGATGATGTGGCGCCCCCATTCGGCCTGCAGCTCCTCCACCCCGTCGTAATGGGTGATGTGGCCGTCCTGGCTGGGGCGGACGGCGACCATACCCGTCGCAAACCGTCGGGAGGCCCGGGTCTCGGTGTGGCCGTGCACCACCAGTTGCCCCCACTCCCGGTACATGTCGAGATCGTTGCCGGCCGAGTACAGATCCCACATCGACACTCCGGGCGGACGGCAGCCGATCTCGCTGAACATCAGGCCCTTCGGTCCAAAGAACCACTCCATGTGGGTGGCCGAGGTGCCGATGTCGAGGGCTCGCAGTGCGGCCCGGCCCATCTCCTTGACCTCGTCATAGCGGGGATCGTCCACCTGGTTGGTGGCCACGATCTGTGGTGAGAGCCACCGGTTTCGCATGGCCTCCAGCACCCCCGGGTAGTAGTGCGAGACGAACTCGTGCACCACCCGGCCGTCGACGGTCAGGGTGTCCCAGAATCCCTCATGGCCCTCCACGAACTCCTCGACCGCCACCGACGTCCCCCGGCCCACACCACTGCCCACCAGGGCTTCGGCCAGCGCGGCGTCGTACTCGACCTTGATGGTGCCCGATGCGCCGGCCCCGTCCCTGGGTTTGATGATGAGCGGGAAACCGACCTCCCGGGCGAAGGCCCAGATCTCGTCCGGTGACTCCGAACCCAGCGAACGGGCGGTGGGCAGACCGGCTTGGCCGAGCTCCTGTTTCATCGACGGCTTGTCCCGGCACAGCCAGGCGGTGCGGGTCGAGGTGCCGGGAATCGTGCACTGTTCCCGAACCCGGGCCACCGGCAGGATGTGGGCCTCGATCGTGGCCTCCAGTCGGTCGACCCAGCGTTCGGCCTGGATGTGACGAACGGCGAGCAGCAGGGCCCCTTCGTCCACCACCGACGGCACCCGATGGTAGTACCGCATCCACCGCTGCAGATCCTCGTCCAGCTCCCCGAAGTCCCGTTCCCCGATGCCGGTCACGGTGGCACCGACTTCCACGAGGGCTCGGACGAACTCCCGCTGATTGTCGGGAAACCCCGGTTCGACGAAGAGGACATGCATCGCCAATGACGGTAATCGTTCTCGCCCGGTCGGAGCCAGTTCACCTATGCTTGGCCGATGGCAGCGCTGGTCCTCGTCACCCCCTACGGACTGCCGAGCACCATGCGTTTCGTGGCTGCCGCCGTCGGGTTACCGGGGGTCGCGGTCGGGGTGATCTCCCATCAGTCGGCGGCCGAATTCGCCGCCGGGCTGCATGACGATGTGGCCTCCGCCGTCAACGGATTCGTACAGGTCGGTGACGCCTTCGACCCCGATCAGCTGGAGGCGGCGGTTCGCCGGGTGGCCGGGGATCTGGGCGGTCGGGTCGATGCCGTGGCCGCCATCCTCGAGCCGTTACAGGAGACGGTGGCCGCGGTGCGGGAACGGCTGGGTATCACCGGCATGGATCTGGCCGAGGCTCGACGGTTTCGGGACAAGAGCCGGATGAAGGACACCTTTCGGTCGGCCGGCATTCCCTGCGCCCACCACTGTCTGGCCACCTCGATGGACGAGGCCCTTGGCTTCGCCGACCGGTTCCTGCCGCTGGTGGTGAAGCCGCCGGCCGGGGCCGGAGCCATCGACACCTTCCGGGTCGATGAGCGGGATCAGTTGGAACGGTGGTTGACCGGCTCACCGCCCACGCCGGCCCGGCCCCTGCTGTTGGAGGAGTTCGTGATCGGCGACGAGTACTCGTTCGACTCGGTCACCGTCGACGGCGTCCACGTCTTCCATTCGATCTCCCGGTATTCGCCCACACCGCTGGACGTCATGCAAACGCCGTGGATCCAGTGGACGGTGCTGATGCCCCGCCATATCGACGGCCCCGAGTTCGCCGCCATCACCGAGGCCGGACCTCGGGCCCTGGCCGCGCTGGGCATGGTCACCGGTATGAGCCACCTGGAGTGGTTCCGCCGCCCCGATGGCACCATCGCCGTGTCCGAGGTCGGGGCCCGACCGCCGGGGGCCCAGATGACCAGCCTGCTTTCGTATGTGCACGACCACGACTTCTACCGGGCCTGGGCCGAGCTGGCTGTTCACCGCCGGTTCGATCCGCCGGAGCGACGGTGGGCCGCCGGTGCCGCCTACCTGCGAGGTCAGGGTGTCGGTTCGGTCACCGGGCTCGACGGAGTCGACGAGTTGCAGCGGGAGCTGGGGGAGCTGGTGGTCGAGGCCCGCCTGCCTCAGCCCGGACAGGCGAGGTCGTCGAGCTATGAGGGCGAGGGCTACGTGATCGTGCGCCACGCCGAGACCGAGGTGGTGGCCGAGGCGCTGGACCGCATCGTGTCCCGGCTCCGGGTCCATCTCGGCAACGGACCTCCGGTGGGGGAGCAGGGAGGCCGACCATGAGAGACGGCAGCGGGCCGACGGTGTTGATGATCTCTCCATCGTTCCCGGCCGACACCGTGTACTTCACCCGGGCCCTCAGTGAGGTCGGGGCCACCGTGATCGGGGTCGGCGACCAGTCGGTGGGTGAACTTCACCCCGATGCGGCCGGTGCCCTCACCGGCTATCTCCGGCTCGACGACCTGTGGAACGAGGACCACACCGTCGATCGGGTGGCCGACTGGCTGGCCTTCCACCGGGCGAGCGTCGATCGGGTCGAGTGCCTGTGGGAGCCCGGGGTGGTTCTGGCCGCCAAGTTGCGAGCCCGGCTCGGGCTGGGCGGCATCACCGTCGATCAGGCCCACGTGTTCCGGGACAAGGACTCCATGAAGCAGGTGCTGGACTCGGCCGGGGTCCGCACCCCCCACCACTACCGGGCCACCACCAGGGACGGGGTTCGGGAGGCGGCGGCCACCATCGGCTATCCGGTGGTGGTCAAACCGATCGCCGGTGCCGGGTCGGCCGACACCTATACCGCCGGCGGTGACGAGGAGTTGGAGCGGGTACTGGACTCGGTGGCCCACGTCGACGAGGTGTCGGTGGAGGAGTACATCGAGGGCGAGGAATTCACCTACGACACCATCTGCGCCGGAGGCCGCATCCTGTTCGAAAACGTGTGCTGGTATCGGCCCAAACCGCTGGTGACCAGGCTCAATCCCTGGATAAGCCAGACCGCGGTGTGTCTCCGGGATCTGGAACGGGGCCCGGTGGCGGCCGGCGTGGCCCTGGGCCGTCGGGTCCTGGAGGTGCTGCGCTTCGACACCGGGTTCACCCACATGGAGTGGTTTGCCACCCCGTCGGGGGAGGCCGTGTTCGGTGAGATCGGAGCCCGGTCGCCCGGCGGTCGCCTGCCCCACGGCATGAACTACAGCGCCGACATCGACATCTTCGCCGGCTGGGCCGAGGCGGTGTGCCATGGCACGCTCAGCCAGGATGTCACCAAGGGCTACAACGCCGCCCTGGTTTTCAAACGGGCGGTCGGTGACGGCAGCCACATCACCGCCATCGACGGCCTCGACCGGCTGCTGGCGGAATACGGTGAGTACATGCCGGTCGTCGATCTGGTCCGCCCCGGGGAACCCCGCCGAGATTGGCGCCAGGTGGTGACCGGCGACGGCTGGATGGTGGTCCGTCACCCCAATCTGGGCATGACCCTGACCATGGCCGACCGGTTGGCGTCCGAGGTCAGGGTGGTGGCCGGGTGAGGACCGACCCACCGGCGACCCCGATATCGCGGTCGGAACCGGTGGCCTTGCTCGGCCCGCAACGTCACTACCCCCGGGTGGCCGAGGTCCTCGACGAGCTGGGGATCGACGGCCGGCTGGCGGTGGTGACCGCCGGTTGGGAGGAGCGGGAACGGGAGGACGACGAGCTGAACCGTCACCTGTCGGGTCGGACCGTCAACCTCGCCCTGTTCCCCCGCACCGACGAGGTCCTGGCCGACGACCCGGGCCTGCAGGAGCTGGTGGCCGAGCGGGAGCGGCGGCGACGGGAACTCCGGGATCTCTACCATCTCCGCCTGGCCCCCCAACTCCAGGCCTGCCGAGCCCTGTTGAACCTGGTCGAGCCCGATGAGCTGGACCGAATCGACGACAACCGAATCGACGAGGACAAGGTCCTCGGCCCCGAGATCGAGCATGCGCTGGCCGCGGTTCGAGATCTCGACGCCCACCATCAGGCCCGGGTGGCCGCCCTCGACGTCGAGATCGAGCACCGCCGCATCGAACAGCCCCATCCGGTACTCGATCGCCATCGGGCCGAGGTGGCCGAGCTGCTCGAGGCGTGCCACGCCCTGCTCATCGCCGGTGGCCATGTCGGCACCCTGATGTCGGCTCTGGGCCTGTTCCGGGTGATCGAGCAGACCGGTGATCGACCCATCGTGGCCTGGTCGGGGGGAGCCATGGTCCTGGCCGAGCGGATCGTATTGTTTCATGACCGACCGGCTCGGGGGGCCGGAGACGCCGAAGTGCTGGGAGCCGGATTCGGCCTGGTACCGGGGGTGCTGGCCATGCCTCACGCCGTGCACCGCCTCGATCTCGACAACCGTCGCCGGGTGGCGCTGATGGCCCGCCGTTTCGCCCCCGCCGCCTGCCTGGCCCTCGACTACGGCGATCGGGTGATTCTGGAACCGCACACGACCGACGATCACGGCCATCATGACGGAGCCAAGTCCGGCCATGGGGGGTCCACCGGCGCAGCGCTCGGACTGCCGTCGACGGTGCGGGTGTTGTCGCCCGGTGGCGAGGTGGTGGGCGAGGGCTCGGGGTTGATGAATCCCGATGTGCCGGTGGAGCGACCGGCTCCCCACTCCGTACCGGCCGACGTCCACGATGAGCTGGCGGCCATCACCGACGCCGCCCGGGCCGGACGTCGGGCCACCGCCCGGTTGTTGCACCACCGCCAGTACCCGGTGGTGGGCGACGGCTGGGCCCTGTTCGTCTTCGTCGGCCCCGCCGACCACGTCCGTCTCCACCACTGGATCTCGGGGCTGCCATCGGCCCGGACCTTCGTCCGGGTTGACGGCACCGATGTCTGGACCCTGGTCCTCGATATCCGGCCCGAGGCCCGGGTCGAGTACAAGCTGGAGGTGCAGCGCGGCGACCATACCGAGCTGATCCGAGATCCCCTGAACCCCGACCACGCCCGGGACCCGTTCGGGGCCAACTCAGTGGTTCGAGGCTTCCGCTACGTCAAGCCGGAGTGGACCGACGAGCACGGCAACGCCCGTCGGGGCACCGTGGTCGATCTGGAGCTCGAGTCCAAGGTCTTCGGCGGCTCTCGGCCCTATTCGGTGTATCTGCCGGCCCGGTTTCGGGAGGATCGGGCCTACCCCCTGATGGTGGTGCACGACGGTCGGGACTATGCCGACTACGCCTCGCTCATCACCGTGCTGGACAATCTGATCCACCGGTTGGAGATCCCGCCGTTGATCGCCGCCCTGATCCAGTCGCCGGATCGGCTGGCCGAGTACGGCGCCAATCCCGACCACGGCCGCTACCTGGTCGACGAACTGGTGCCCGATCTGGAGGCCCGGTATCGAGTGGGTCCCCCGTCCCGTCGAGTGCTGCTGGGGGCCAGTTTCGGTGCGGTGGCCGGCCTCCATGCGGCATGGACCCACCCCGGGGCGTTCGACAAACTGCTGTTGCAGTCGGGCTCGTTCGCCTTCTCCGATGTCGGCGTCAACGAGATGGGTCCGGTGTTCGACCCGGTGGTGGAATGGATGGGCCGGTTTCGGGCCGCTCCCGGTGATCCGGCCCGGCGAATCTTCCTGTCGGTCGGGGTCTACGAGTCGCTGGTCTACTTCAACCGCTCGATCCTGCCCGTGCTGCAGTCGACGGGGGCCGAGGTCCGTCTGGTCGAGGCACTCGATGGTCACAACTGGGAAAACTGGCGTGACCATTTGCGCGACGGGTTGACTTGGTTGTTGCCTGGACCCCAGTGGATGATCTACGAATAGCCGGGCCGGGTACGTCGGCGGCGCAAGGGGGATAGGTGGAAGACTGGGCGGAGACAGCAGGAGACGGGGCACTGACACGGCGGATCGGGCTGTCCCTGGGGGCCGACATCTGTTGGCCAAAGTGCTACGAGGACATCATGGCCCACTGGAACCCCACCCTCGACGTGGGTGGGCGGTCACAGCGGTTCGAGGTGGAGCGGGTACGCATCGAACCGTTCGCCCTGAACGCCCCGACGGACTATGACCTGGTCATCGACCGTCTCACCCACTGGTACGCCAACACCCGGGAGTGGATCAAGAAGGCGGTGCTGCTGGACGGCGTGTACGTGTTCAACAACCCGTGGGCCGTGCAGTCAATGGAAAAGCAGACAACCTACTGCGCCATGATGCGACTCGGTCTGCGGATTCCCGACACCTGGATGGTCCCGGCCAAGGAGTACGAGGAGTCGGCCGATCTGGAGCCCACCCTCCAGCGCTACGCCGACATGTTCGACCTGACCGAGGTTGGGGATCAGCTCGGCTATCCCATGTTCATGAAGCCCTACGACGGTGGAGGCTGGCGGGGAGTGTCCAAGATCGACCACGCCGAGGCCCTGAACGAGGCCTACGAAAGCAGCGGTCGGTTCCTGATGCATCTGCAGAAGGGAGTGCTGCCCCATGACAACTTCGTTCGCTGCGTGGGACTGGGCCCCCAGATCCGGGTTATCGAATACGACCCCGACGCCCCGTTGCACCAGCGGTACACCGACACCTACAACCACCTGTCGGAGGCCGACATGGCCGAGGTCGCGGCCATCACCTTGACCATCAACGCCTTCTTCGGCTGGGACTTCAACTCCTGTGAGTCACTGGGCCAGGGTGGGCTCTGGTACCCCATCGACTTCGCCAATCCCTGCCCCGACTCCCAGGTCACCTCCCTGCACCGCCACTTCCCCTGGCTGGTACTGGCCAAGATCCGGTGGTCCGTGTACTGCGCCGCCACCGGTCGGCCGTTCCGCCAGAACCTGAACTGGCAGCCGTTTTTCGACATCGCCGACACCGACGCCGACTACTACGAGAAACTGGACGCCTACCGCCGGCTGGCCGATGAGCATTTCGAAACCGAGCGTTTCACCGAGTTCTGTCATGAGCACTTCTGGGAGTTGGAGGAGGTGGCTCATGACTACTTCGGCTCCGGCGCGGCCAAGGACGCAGTGTGGCAGAAGGTGAAGGCCCTGTTCCCGCCCCACGAGGTGGACGAGTTCACCGAGCGCTTCTTCGCCGCCATCCAGCTGTGGCGGGACCACGATTCACCGGTGGCGGCTCGATGACCGGCTTCGACGATGGGGGCTCGATGACCGGCTTCGACGATGGTGGGCCGAGCACCGATGGGGCCATGGACCCGAGCCGGAGGCGGCGATGAGCAAGTACTCCATCTCGTGGTACTCGCATCGGGTGGAGCGGGAGGTGCGGTTTGCCCGGTGGGGTGAGGTCGGACTGCCGGTGCTGTGTTTCCCCACGGCGTCGGGTGACGCCGAGGAGATCGAGCGGTTCCAGCTGGTCGACGCCGTGGCCCCGCTGCTGGACGCCGGTCGGATCAAGCTGTACTCGGTCGACTCGGTGCCGGGCCAGGTGTGGCTCAACGAGAGCAACCGACCGCCGTATGCCACCCGGATGCAGACCGCCTACGACAGCTTCCTCATCAACGAGGTGATGCCCGCCATCTACAACGACTGTGGTGGTTGGATGGACGTGGTCACCACCGGCGCCTCGGTTGGGGCCTACAACGCCCTGGCCGCCATCTGCCGCCACCCCGACCGGTTCTCCCATGCCGTATGCATGTCCGGCACCTACGACCTGGGCCGGTTCCTCGAGGGTGAGGTGGATGGCGACTGGTACCACGGCTCGCCCCTGCATTTCGTGCCCAACCTGCCCGAACTCCACCCCGATCTGGCCAGACTGCGAACCCGGTTTGTCATCCTGGCCCACGGCACCGGTCGGTGGGAGAACCCCTCGAACTCGTGGACGGTGGCCGAGGTGCTCGGGTCCCGGGGTATTCCCAACCGGGTCGACGAGTGGGGCACGGAGTGGGATCACGACTGGCCGAGCTGGCGGGTGATGCTGCCCCAGTATCTCGATGATCTGCTGCCCTAGTAGCAATCCGGCGGGGTCCCGGGACCGGATGGAAGGCCAGAATCGGTCGTCGGCGGCGTAGTCTCGGACCGATGGTGGTTCGAGTCGGATTCCTGGGTGCGGGGCTGATCGCCCATCACCATGCTCGGAGCCTGGCCCGGGCCGGTGACCGGGTTCGGTTTGTCGACTGCTTCGACCCCGACCGTGACCGGGCCGAGGGGTTCGCCGCCGCCTATGGCGGTGGGGTGGCCACCCTGGTCGACGAGATCATCGACGCCGCCGATGCGGTGTTCGTCTGCACCTGGACCGCAGCTCATACTCCGCTGGTCAGAGCCGTGGCCGACGCCGGCCGGGCCGTGTTCTGCGAAAAACCGTTGGCGGTGAACCTGGCCGAGGCCACCACCATGGTTGAGCACGTGCTGCGGTCGGGGGTGATCAACCAGGTTGGGCTGGTGCTGCGGCGCTCGCCGGCGTTTCGCTGGGTTGCCGGCACCCTTGCCCGGTCGGGGGCCGAGGTGGGACCGGTGATGAGCATCGTGTTTCGGGACGACCAGTACATCCCCAACCAGGGTCTGTACGACTCGACGTGGCGGGTCGAGGTGGCCAAGGGGGGCTCTGGCACGCTGCTGGAACACTCCATCCACGATCTCGACCTGATCCGCTGGCTCATGGGGCCGGTGGAGTCGGTCTCGGGCCGGACCGCCAACTTCCACGGCTATGACGGGATCGAGGATCTGGCCCACGTCCAGCTGAACGGACCGTCGGGGGCCACGGCCAGCCTGATCTCGATCTGGCACGATCTGCTGCAACGACCGAGCCAGCGCCGGGTCGAGGTGTTCTGCCGTCGAGGCTACTTCCACATCGAAGGGGACTGGCACGGACCGGTGTCCTACGACATCGGCGGCCGCACCGGCTCGCTGGCCGGCGAGGCCCTGACCGCAGCCGCCGCCGAGCTCGACGGTGAGACCGACAACCCGTCGGTGGCCTTCATCGACGCCGTCGCCGCAGGCCGACCGGCCCACCCCGACTTCTCGGTCGCCCTGGAGGCCCATCGCCTGTGCGACGCCGCCTACCGTTCGGCCGCCGCTGGTGGCTGCCCCATCGACGTGGACTAGCATCTCCTGCCCCAGGCTCCGGTGGGCTGTTCTGGGCTGTGGTGGGGCCGCTCTGGGCTGTGGTGGGCAGCTCCATGACGGTCGGTCGGCCGACCCACTGATGACCGTCGGTCTGCCGCCGTAGAAGCCAGTACGGACGACGCAGGCTGGTCCGCTATTCCCGTTGGATGTTGGCTGGTCGGGGTGGTGGTGTCTCTTGTGGTGTGGCCGGTCGGGTGTGCCAGACGGTCTTGCCGCCCGGTCCGGTTTGTCGGTACAGGGTCAGGTTGTTCTGGTGGAGTTCTCGGTGGCAGGGGCCGCACAGTAGGGCGAGTTGGTCGATGTCGGTTTGGCCTTTGGCCGGGGCGTTCCACGGGACGAGGTGGTGGGCTTCGCAGCGTTGGGGTGACGCTCCGCAGCGCACACAGCCCCGATCCCGTGCGGTCAGGGCCAGGTATTGGGCCACGGTGGCGTGCCGCCGTGTGCGGCCCAGCCACAGGGGTTGGCCGTTTGCGTCAGTGAACATGGCGTAGATCGGTGAGCCGGCTACGTACCGGGTGAAGAGTTCGTCGCTGATGGGTCCGGTGCCGTGTTGGGTGGCCGGTTTCGTTCCGAGGTCGTCGAGCCGTATCGATACCACCACAGCCGGTTTCGACCCCCCGGAGGCGGTGCCATCGAAGAATTCGACGGCGGCGTCGAACAGGCGGTGTTCCCACGGGAGGTGTTCACCGATCGGGCGGTCCCGACCACCGGCACGCTGGTAGGCGGTGTCGGCTGCGGCGGTGATCTGGTTCCAGATTCGGTCGATGACGGCGTCGGGGCCCTCGAGGACCACGGTGGCCAGATCGGGTTTGCCCTCGCCGGCCAACTTCGTGCCTCGTCGGCACCGGCGGGCCTGCATCTGCCGGCGATACCGGTCATTCACGTCATCACGGTCGGCGGTGTCTTCCAGGTAGCGGTCGACGGCGTGGTCGGTTTGGCCCGGTGTCAGTCCGGTCACGTCATCGATCAACTCGTCGGGGATGTGCCCGGTGTCGGGGTTGGCGGCGTTGGTCAGGGCGTCGAGTGAGTCGGGGACGATCGACCCGTCGGTCACCTTGTCTGCCAGTGTGGGGTTGGCCGCGACGGCGGCGGCTCGGCGGGCGTCACGGTTGGTGGAGCGCCTGGACCGTCCCCGATCGCCCAACAGTGCTCGGGTGCGTGTGCGATCCGACGAGGCATCACCTGAGGAGCCGGCGACCCGGGCGGCGGCGACAAGTCGTTCCCGTTCGAGGCGTTGTTCGAGGTCCCCGGCCCGGCGGATCAACTCGCGGTCACCCAGGGAGCGCAGCGACAACACCAACTGGTTGAACAACACATCGATATCGGACCCGGCGGGGAACGGATCGGCCGGTTCCGCTGTTTGAAACTGTTGTTCGGTCAATGTCACACCATCACCATAGACAAGCGGTGTGACATCTAAGGTCGGTTGTAGGGTCCACGATCGTTTGGTGGGCTTGCTCATAGGGTGCGTTGTGCCCGGTTTGTTTGGTTCGACTCGGAAGTGTGACCGGAGCGGATTCGTTCCGACTCCTTTCAAGTGATCGTCGTCCAGGCGAACACCACAACGCTCGTGAATACCTATTGGGAACTCGATGGCCAGCCAGATGTGTTGGACCTCTGTTTCGTGATGTCCGTTTTCTTCACACCCTTTTCGGAACGAGCTTCTGTGTCGGCAACAACGACTGGGCCCATGTGACCATTTGACTGAGAGGAGTGTCAAGATGAGCGAGGTTCGCCTCGGGATCGATGTGGCCTGCAGTGCCGCTCACCAGGCATCACTGGCCGATGAGACCGGCCGGTTCTTGTGGCAAGGCTGGAAGTTCTGGACCACCACCGCAGAGCTGGAGAAGTTGTGGGCCAAGATCCCTGACAACGTCACCGTGGTGGTGATGGAACCCACCCGGAACGCCTGGGTCCCGTTGGCGGCATGGCTTGGAGCCAAAGGCGCTTGTGTGTCGGTCGTTCCGCCAGAACAGTCTGCTGATCTGCGGGACTACTTCAACAAACACACCAAGACCGATCGGCTCGATTCCAAGATGCTGGCCCGAATGCCGATGCTGCACCCTGAGGGGCTCCGTGTTGTCGACAACCTCGGCCCCGCCGAGCCGTTGAAACGAGCGGTCCGCCACCGCAGCAGCATCCAGAAACGGCGGGTCGCAGCCGCCATGCGTCTCGACGCGTTGCTCGAATTGATGGGTCCTGGATGGCTCGATCTGTTTGGCACCGTGTCCTATGGCAAGACCGCAGTTGCGGTGCTCGAGCGCTACGCCAACCCTCACGCATCACGTAGACTCGGACGGTCCCGGCTGGCCAAGGTGAAGGTGTTGATCCGGGCCAGCCGCGGTCACTGGCGCGAAGACAAAGCCGACGAGATCCTCGCCGCTGCTGCCGAAAGCCTCGAGCTGTGGGCCGGGGGTGGTCTCGATTTCGACGAGCTCGCCGATGACATCGCCATCGAGATCCGCCTCATCAAACTCCTCGACACCGAGATCGCCGCGCTCGATGACCGTATCGAAGCCCTCTACGAACACGGCGACCCGGCAGGCATCGTTGCCTCCGCGCCAGGCATTGGGGTCCCCCTCGCCGCCGGGATCCTGGGCCGCACCGGTGACCTGAACCGATTCCGGAGTCTCGCCGGTATCCGAGCCTTCACCGGCCTGGTTCCCACCATCGACCAGTCCGGTATCGACGACCCACAACAAAGGACCAACCAAACACGGCGATCCCGGGCTACGCCATGCCCTGTTCCTCGCCGCTGACCTGGCCCGCAAGGTCGACCCCACCCTGGCGGCCCGCTACCACCGGCTCTACATCGAGAAAGGCAAACACCACAACTTGGCGATCTGCACCCTCGCCGCTGTGTTGATGACCCGGATTGCGGCGTGCTGGCGCAACGGGCAACTCTACGAACTACGCGACATCGACGGCCGGCTCATCACCCCTGAAGAGGGCCGACAGATCTGTGCCGACCGCTACCGGATCGACCCCGCCAACCGAGCCGCCCGCCGCAACGCCACCACATCTAAGAAACTGAAAAGGGCGGGCCGGGACAACAAGAAGTCGCTCAGCGCTCCGGTCACCAGCCAGCCCCTACACAAGGCTACAAAAGCCGCGTGAAACCCCTTGACACCCGTTAGGAACTCACTGAAGACGGGAAGGCTGCCGGCGAGAACCGAACGGCAACACGGGTCAGGGTAGGCTCAGACCTCGGGCCGTCTGGGTCGAGCTGACGGTGAACGATCCGGGGAGGAAGACATTGTCGACATCAATGGACACCGTGACCACGCACTCCTGATCGTCGGCGGGGGAGATGCCGACCGTTCCCGACCGCCCGGCCGCCGACAGAAAGCCCTGACCGGCGGCGATGGCGGCCGGGGCATCCAGAGCCTGCACCCCGGTCCGGGCCAGGGTGGCGTCCAGGTTCTGGGCGCAGGCCCGAGCCGCATTGTCGGCAAGATCCCGAGCCTCGGCCAGCGCTGTCATCTTGCGGCCGCCGTCCACCACCAGCCCGGTGGCGGCCACCACGGCCAGGGTGATGATGATGAAGAAGATGGACACCGAACCCCGATCATTGTCCATGGATCGAGGCTATCGGATCACCACCGCGGCCAATCTGACGGCGGGCTCGCCGTGGTTTATGATGGAGCCATGGCCAGCGAAGTTGTCGCCTGCCCCTCGTGCGGGGCCAAGAACCGCCTCCCCAACGCCGCCGCCGGTGTGCCGGTATGCGGCAAGTGCCATGTCAACCTTCCGTGGTTGGTCAACGCCACCGATGCCGAGTTCGCCAAGGCCATCGAGACCAAGGAGCTGGTCCTCGTCGACATGTGGGCGCCGTGGTGCGGTCCGTGTCACATGATCGCCCCCATCCTCGAGCAGTTGGCCGCCGACTATGCCGGCAAGATGAAGGTGGTCAAGGTCAACGTCGACGAGAATCAGCGCACGGCCCAGACCTACCGGGCCATGAGCATCCCCATGATGGTGTTCATCGCCGACGGGGAGACGGTGGAGACCGTGATCGGGGCCCAACCCGAACATGTCATGCGCCGCAAGGTCGACGAGCATCTGGCCGCCATGAAGTGAGGCGCAGGCACTCGGCCGGGATGACCGCCGGGATCAGTCCACGCCGATCCGAGCTCTCAACCACCATCTCGCAGTTGGTGAAGTTTGGAAAATCGGCCATCGTCACGGGAACATTGGCGCTGCCCGTTGGGTTTCGTCACCATGGCCCGCGGTTTGCGCACCCCGCCGGTGACCCTGATCGTCACCGCCCTTGTCGCCATCGCGCTGGTCGCCGCCGCCTGCGGATCAACGGTCGACGAGCCCTCGGCCACCCCGGCCACGGACCTCCCCTCCACGGCCACCCCGGCCGCGGCCACCCCGGCTGCTGAGGCCGAAACCACCCCCGCGGCGGCCACCCCCTCCACCGTCATCGAGTACTACCCCGACGCCAATGTGCGGGAGCTGTGGCGGCGGATGGCCCGACCCCGGCCGGTGCCGAACTCGGCCCTGCCACCACGCCATCTCGACCTCGACCGCTTTCCCCGGACCCTGGTCGACCGGACCCTGATCGTGGCCGGCGGCCCTCCCCCCGACGGGATCCCGCCGGTCGACGACCCGAGCCTGGTCCCGGCCGACACCATCGACTGGGTGGCACCGGAGGAGGCGGTTCTGGCCCTGACCGTCGAGGACGTCACGCACCTCTATCCCATACAGATCATGGTGTGGCACGAGATCGTGAACGATCGCATCGGCGACACCCCGGTCACTGTCACCTACTGCCCGCTGTGCAACTCGGCCGTTGCCTACGACCGTCGGGTCGACAATCGGTTGCTCGACTTCGGGAACTCGGGTTCTCTCTATCAGTCGGCCCTGGTCATGTACGACCGCCAGACCGAGAGCCTGTGGACCCACTTCGACGGGCGGGCCGTGGTGGGCGAACTTCTCGGTGTCGAACTCGAGATCAAGCCGGTGGTGACCGTGTCGTGGGCCGACGCGCTCGACCGGTGGCCCGACGCCCTGGTGCTGGACCGGCCCGGGTCGGTGCGGCCCTACGGCACCAATCCCTACCCGTCGTACGAGGGCATGGACGAGCCCCTTCCCGGCTACTTCTCGGGTGACGTGGATGGCCGGTTGCCGCCCCGGGCCCGGGTTGTGGGCCTGCGCCATAACGACGTGGCCGTGGCCGTGGAGCGTTCGCTCATCGAAGCCGAGGGGTCACTGGTGGTCGACGTGGGCGGGCTGGCGGTGCGGCTCGACCATCGGCCCGGGACGCGGTCACCGCTCGATGGCGCAGAGGTGGCCGCCGGGGTCGACGTCGGCTCGATCACGGCGGTGGCGGTCGACCCCGACCCCGACTCCGACTCCGACTCCGACACTGATGCCGACTCCGGCTCCGAACTCGACTCCGGTTCCGCCGATCCGGTACCGGTGCCGATGCTCGACACCTTCTGGTTTGCCTGGGCCGCCTACAACCCCGACACCGCGCTCGTCGACCGCTCCGAGTCCATTGACAGCTCCACCGGCTGATGGTCGGCGGCCGACGACCGGCCGCCCGGGACCGGGCGCAGCTCCAGGATGGCGGTGGCCCCGTCGACGGCCAGCGGGTCGAAACGTATCGAGCCGTCCATCTTGGCCATGCAGCGGCGAACGATGGCCAGGCCGAAGCCCAGACCCTCACGGTCGTGGGTGAGCCGCTCCGTCAACCCGAAAACCTTCTCGTGGGTGCCCTCGGGCAGGCCGATGCCGTTGTCGGCCACGGTCACCACGACCGCCGCGGCGTCGACCCGGGCCGACACCGTCACCGACAGCGGGGTCTCGGGCCTGGCGAACTTGATCGAGTTGGTCAGAAGATTGATGAACACCCGGACCAGCATGTCCCGGTTGGCGAGGACCTCGATGGTCGAATTCATGTCGACGCGAACGTCGAGATCGACATGCGTGCCGTCGGCCTCGATGTCGTCGACCACCTCGTTGACCAGCTCGAGCAGCGGGACCGATGCAAGCTGGACATCCAGGGCCCGTAGACCCGAGTATTCGAGCATGCCCAGCACCATCCGGTCGAGGCGGCCGAGGGCCTGGTCGAGGCGGAAGCCGAGATCGGCGGTCGGCTCAGGCAGCGCTCCCAGTCCGGCCACCAGACGGTCGGCCAGCAGGCGGGCGGTGCGGACCGGAGCCCGCAGATCGTGGGCAACCACGTGGGCGAAGTCGTCCAGTTCGTCGTGGGTTTCCCGCAGTGCGGCCTGGGTGACCCGGAGGCTGTGGCGGGTGATGGCGTGGTTGATGGATCGGGCCAGCGCGCCGGCCGTTATGACCGGCTTGTACAGGTAGTCCTGTGCCCCATTGGCCAAGGCGTTGGATGCCAGCGCCTCGTCGTTGATCCCGCTCTGGACCACGACCGGGCAGGAGGGGTCGGCCGCCACCACGGCCCGGACGACCTCCAGCCCGGCGGCATCGGGCAGTTGCAGATCGATCAGGGCGGCGTCGAACCGGCGGCCGGAAACCAGGTTGAGACCCTCGGCCAAGGATCGAGCCCAGTGGACACGCCACCTGGTCTTGGTGTCACGTCGGAGATGGTGGAACAGGCGCTCGGCGTCGAGGTCGTTGTCCTCCACCACCAACAGGGTGATGGCGCCCTCGACCGGTTCGAGACGGGACCCGGGGCTGAGGATATTGACGGTCACGGCGTGTTCAGGGGCTCAACGGCTCGATCGACGGAGCTGAACGACGGCCGGTCGGCTCGGGCCGGAACCGCCAACGTCAGTGCGACTCGTCGGGCTGGATGGCGTCGATTGCCTTCGTCACCGGGTATTTACCGGTGGGGTTCAACGCCGGTGCCGGAGCCGCCCTCTCGGGGAAGGTGCGAACCACGTCGACCAGCTGGCTGAACACGCTGGGCTTGGTTTCGTACCAGCGGGCTCCGCCCTCGAGGCTGCGCTGCACGTCGCTGCGCCGGGTGGACGAGGTGAAGACGACAACCGGGATCTGCCACAGGTCGGGGTGGGCCTGCAGCTCGTCGAGCACACCGTGGCCGTCGAGCATCGGCATCATCAGATCGAGCACGATCAGGTTGGGCAGCCGATCGGCCCGGTGGAGCTTCTTCAAGACGTCCATCAGCTCCAGGCCTTCGTTGACAAAGGTGAAGTCGGCCCTCATGCCGGCCTCCTCGGCGGCCAGGACCATGAGCAGCTGCTCGTTCTCGTCATCGTCGGCCATCACGATCTCGAGATCGGTGGCATCGGTGGTTACCGGTTCGGGCCGATGGTGCGTGGGCCTCAGCTGCATGGTTGTGGTGCTCCTCATGCGGACCGACATCCTCAGCGTCGTCATCGAGCGTCGATCCTCAGTGGCGTTGGCGACCCATCGGTCACCAACGCCCCTCCATCCATGCGGGGGGCGGGAATTGATCCCAACGCATCATGCCGCCGCCGGCTCCCGAGCGTTCGGTGGCGGAACCGTGTCGGCGGGAACCGGCGGCGGGCGATCTGTCAGCGGGCCCTATGGGCGATGAAGTACCGGATGGCCCAGAGCGGCGACAGCGGTGGTGCCGCCTGGTCCGGTGTGCACTCGGCTTCCGAGCGGCTCTCACTCTTGATGTCGTGGTCGTGGTCGGCTTGTTCCTCCTGGGCCCGGTGGGCCGCCAGCACGGCTTCGCCCAATGTTCGAAAGGTCATGTTCCCTCCTGACCATTTGTGTGCCGTCACCAACCGGTCGTGGGACCGGTCGGATGGGGCGTGTCCTTCTATTCTGCACCAAATGTCTGGTCGATGGTGGAAAATTTACGAAGTCGGTCCGTCGGCGGCGAACCTACCGGCGCCGGTAGAGGTGGATGGTGGCCGTCTCGGAAGGGTAGAGCCGGAAGGTCCCGGCGCCGGGCTTCATCGTGATCGGTCGGCCGAGCGGGGCCCGTCGCAGCTCGGTGTCGCCGGCCACGACCCTGCCGTCGGCTTTCACGGTGATGTCGGGTTCGCTGTCGCCGTCGAAGAGGTGGACGCCGGGTCCGACCAGCTCGGCGAAGGGGTTCGGTGCGGCGATGGCGGTCACCGTCAGCTCGAACACCGCCGACTTGAACGACGTGAACGGCGGTGACGGCTCGAGTGCCTCGAGGGTGAGCTCGTCGAAGATGACCTCCCGGTGGCCGGGGAAGGACTTGGGGGTTTGGTGGGTGGCGTCGCCGTCGGGCGTGGGCATGAGGGTGGAGTTGTTGAGTCCGGTCGGTGTGGGGATGCGGGCCCGGCGTTCGGCCTTCTCGGCCTTTTGTCGCTCGTCCTCGGCCACCCGTACCGGGTAGCCGGGGTTGTGGATGTCACGGGTGCCGATGAGGGCCTCGGCGATGGGGCCGGGGTCGTCGACATCGAGCAGCCACAACCGGCGCCGCAGCCCCGGCCGTTCCTGGACCACGGCGATGGCCTTCTTGGTGTGAACACTCCAGCACGAGCAGCTCATCTTGATCTTCTCACCCCGAAAGAAGCCGAACCAGATACCGAGGTCTGCCCGGTAATCGTTGATGGCCTCGACGCGACCGATCTCGTGCACGGGTAGGTGGCGGGGGATCCGGATGCGGAGGCGGTGGTCGGTGGGGAACAGCCGCCATCCTCGATGGCGAGTGGTCAGGCCGGAGTCGTCGACCACAATCTCAGCCCCGACGTGGGCCACAACGTAGCTGAGAAAGAACATCCAGAGGCCCAGACCAAGCAGTATGAGCCAGCCACCGGACCGAACGGGGGGATTGTGTTGCTCGTCGACGAACGCGTAGAGAGCGAGGACAAACCAGAAGGCGATGAACAGCCTGATGAAGTAGTCGTAGAGTTGCATGAACCTCGACAGCTGGAAGACCATGATCGGTGCCCTACCAGTCGAACCGGAGGAGCCCGGTGACGGCCTCGTCGATGGTGTCGGCCACCGCCGAGGCTGCGTTGGCGACGGCGGTGCGGGTGGCTGTCATCATCCGGTCGTGCGTGTCCAGGAGGTACTGTGCGCCGTCGACGATGTGGTCACGGTATTCATAGACCAGGGTCCCGGCCACGACAACGGCGCCGGCGACGGCCAGTGGCGCAAATGGAGTCAGCATCGCCGCGCCACCGAGGGTTCTCAGTCCGTAGACCGCGCTGGTCTCCGTGTCGCCTGCCTTGTAGCTCCGGTAGGCGGTCCAACCGTCGAGCCCGATGCTGAGTCCGCCGAGTGTGTAGCCCCCGAATTTGGCCGCTGTTCGCAACGCCGGGCTGGATCCGACCCTTGCCACGGGTCGCAGCTGAGCGATCTTGGGGTAGCGGTTGTTGAGGTGGCCGATGGCGGTCGGGGCCTCGCCGATCGCCTGTTTCAGGCCGGCGGTCTGGTCGGCGATCTTCATACCCCGGTAGCCGGCGGTCAGGTATTCGGCCCGCCACGCGTGGTAGGCCCCGGGGACGGCCCGCTCGGTTGGTCCGGCCAGCATGCCGGCTCGAGACCAGTTCCCGGTCCACCGGCCGGTGAGCACGGCCAGGTCCACGACCGGTTTGGCCTTGAACAGGGTGTTGACGGCGTCGAGCCCGGAGTAGACGGTGAGGGCGGTGGGGATGGGACCATTGGTCCGGGGCAGGCAGCGGTCGGCGGCTTCGGCGTCGATGGCGCAGGTGGTGAGGAACTCGGCGTCGGTTTCGAGGTGTTCGGCCGTGGACCACAGCCGGTTTCGAGCCAGGGCCGTGTCGATGGTGAAGCCGGCGGTGTCGAGTTCCGGATCGGCCCGGTTCAGGGCAGTGCCATGGAACCGGTTGTCGAGGCGGCGCAGGGCGGCACGCATGTCGTCGACGGTGGCGGCGAGCTGTTGGTTGGTGGTTCGCAGGTCGTCGGGCCGAACGACGATGGTGGCCGAAGCAGTGCTCATACCCGGTTCAACGCCGCAGCGACCGGTCTGTGACGGCCGGCCTCAACCGGTCACGACAGGCTTACTCGGAACCGTGGTTGGCGACAGTATTGGGGAGGAGTTGGTGATGTGGATGCCGATCGGCGTCTGCGGTCGCCGAAGCGTACGTCCTCACATTCGCTTCTCGGCGATGAGAGCGGAGACGGCTCGATCCGGGCTGGTATGGGTTCCGTAGAGCGGGCTGCACGGCGTGCGGCTCAACTGGACCGAGAGTTCGACCAAGTCGGGCTGCGGTGTCTGGTGATACCAGCGGTAGTGATCGGCGAGGAAGACGAATTCGTTCATCACCCCCAGCACCGATCGATTCGCCGTCTTGGCCCAGCGGTGTTCGACCATGGCGGCCCGCTCGTCGTCGATGAACGCCCCGGGTGCGCCGAGCCGCTGGAGGACGGAGGCGAGCTGATCGGGAAACCGCTCGAGCATAGTGGCCGCACGGGCGAGCGGCATGAAGACCGGGAGCAGCGTGGTTTCGGCCACGAGCACCGCCGTCTGGGGCCGCCACGGCACGGTGTTGGCGTACCAGTTGCCGAGCGCGGTCGTGGGCTCGACCCGTTCGGACGGTTGCTGCTTGACCCGTTTGAGCAGTTTGACGGTGGCGTGGACGGTGTACACAGCGGGGCTCGACAGTCATCTGGTCGCCGGTGACGGGGCTCGACCGGCTCAGGGGTAGACGTTACCGGCTTCGACCAGGCGCCAATGCCCGTCGAGTCGGACCATCTCCACGGTGACCATCCAACCGGATTCGGCCAGTTGGCTGGTCTTGGGCGAGACGGCAAGCGGCTCATCCACCCCGGCGAACCAGATCCGGCCCGGCTCGATCCGCTCGATCTGAAGATAGTCGTCCAACCAGTCGTCATCGGTCACCGAGTCGGGGCTTACCGATTGCGTGTTTGATGGCGACCCCCCAGACGGAGACCGCGCTGACGAACACGTCGTTTGACGGGTCGGCGATGAGGTCAACGGCTTGGTCGTCGAGTTCGGCGCCTTCGAACCACCAAAGCCACGAGTGGTCAGCTCGTGCTCGAGGGCCGAAACGAGGGCTCCGGTAGCGAAAGGGGCTTGTCCTCCGACGTGAGCCGCTCGATCTTCTCCGTTCGACGAGGCCGGGCCGAGGCGTGAGCCCACGGCGGCTTGTCGAGGTCGATGCCGCATGCCTTGAGGAACTCGACCTCATGGTTTGTCAGAGATCCGGTGAAGGGGTTGCCGAAGATGGCCAACTCGGCCTTGAGCTGGGACCGCAGCAGGGACAATTGCCGCATCGAGAGCAATGCACGCAACATCTCGGAATCCTCGCGAGGATCATGCTGGAAGTCGGTGCACAGCGCCTGCCATGCCGAGGGCGGGTCGATCTTGCCCACATCACAGGTCAGGTTGCGCTTGGCCTTGAGGTAGGCATCCCGGGTCGGTCCCTCGAGCAACATCCCGTTGCCCTTCTGGTAGTACCAGCTGGTGAGGTCCTCATAGAGCCGATCCCGTTCCTCCACCGTGAGCACCCCGCGTTCTCCGGCCTGGGCCAGACGAGTGGGAGCCGCCAATCCGCTTATCTCGAACAACCGGCCGAATGCCTCAAGCCGGGCCGAGGCCAAGTCCAGGCGAAGTCGAGTCCGATAGTTATGGCTGAAGTACGCCGTCACACCGGCCAGCGCGAACGTGCCGACGGCAATGGCGAAGCTGCCGATGACGTCGAAGGTGTTGGAGTCCATGGTGTACCCCCTATGGCAACATAATGATGAAGGAGATTGGCTCGACGCGCCGTCCGTTCCGGTTGGTGGCGCATCGTCGGAACTGATCGGGTTGGGTTCTACTTCGGCACCGGATTGCTCCATGGCCGTCAGTCGGTCATAGTCCGAGAGTGGCCGCGCCCGGCCTCGTTGATGATCACAACGGTCACCTGATCGCCGGTGCCCGTCGCCTCGAACGATGTCGACACGGACGGGTTGTCGGCCAGCGATTGCTTGATGGCAATCATCAGGGCCGCCCGATCCTGGGCCGGCCATTGGCGGAACTCGTCGTGGTCGCCAAGCTGCAGCATCACCTGCTGGTCGATACCGGGTCCAAAGACCGGGGTGGCGTCGTCGTCCGGGTCGGACGCGACCACCGTCTCGATGATCGGGTCGACGATGTCCACCAGGCCGTCGATATTGTCGGACAACACCGAGGTCGCGGTGCCGGTGGCCGAGTCCGTCAGGTCGGCAATGGCCGACAGCGCCTGATCGGTAGCGAGATTGTCGATGATCTGTCCCAGTAGGATCCGACCAGCCTCGTTGGTGGTCGGTTGACCGGTCACGGGCTGGGGGGCGGTGAGCCAGAACCCTCCGAGGTCGACGGTCAGATTGCCGATGACCGGGTTGCCGTTCGAATCCAGTACCACGCACTCGGCATCCTCCGTGCCGACAACCACGCACTCCGCGGAGGCTGCCTGGTCCGACATACTGTCGGTGTCAGGCTCCACCTCCGATTCGTCCGAGGGCTGCAGACCTACCGGCGGTTCGCTGTCGTCTCCGGGTTGGAGCCAGACGTCGGCGACCAGGCCGGCCATCGCCGCGGCCAGGGCCGATGCGGCCAGCACGGCGGTCATGGCCGACATCATCCGAGTCGACCGGGGCCAGGCCGGCGATCGCCATCCCATCCGCTGACCGAGAAGGTAGAAGAGGCCGGCCGTTGCGGCGACCACGGCGGACACCACGTAGATGACTTGGCCCCGATCGGTGAGATTCCCGAATCGCAGACCGAGTAACGCCAGAGCAAGGGTGGCGGCGATGACCAGTGGGACCCACGGTCCGAGGTCGAACCAGCGGGGATACAACCCGGTGGTATGGGTCGCATCGTCGAAACGTCGGCCACCGTGAAACTGCGCCGAACGGAAGTCCCCGATGTCAAAGGTGGCGCCTTCGAAACCGGCGTCCTGGCCGAAGTCGCAGTCGGTGAAGTCGGCGACGTCGGAGAACACTGCGTTGCGGAAGTGGGCTACGTCCTCGAATTGACTGCCGGAGAAGTCGACGCCACGGTTGAAGCGGGCGCCGTCGAAGCTGACCGCACCGGTGAAGATCTTGCCCTGTAGCCGAACCGGGGACTGGAAGACCGAGTTTGATCCGTCGAGCGCCGACAGCTTGATCCCTTCCCGGCACTGCTGCTGGAGCCAGTCCATGAAGATCGACAGGTCATTGTCGGCCGACGCCGGAAGATCGGCCAGGTCAAGGACCGCCGCTCTTGCCAGCCACTCGTTGAATGTGTCCGGCCAGGAGTCTGGAGAGCTCAGATCGGGGCGGACACGTCCGGAGGAGACTGTCTCGTCGATCGCCCCCGACTCGTCCAACCTTATGGTGATCGGCGGTTGATCCGACATGGCAGGTACTCCTTCCCCGGTAGGTCAAGACTGCCACATGGCTGACGATACGTGCTGCCTGATGGAGATCAGTGGCGGCCTCTACTCCTCCTCGTCGGGCCGGGGTGCCGGGGGCTCGTCGCCGGACGAGTCGGCCTCCGGTGGGCCGAACGGGGCGATGCGGGGGTTGGAGTAGGGGCCGGCGGTGTCCCAGCCGTCGGCCGGTTTGATGCGGGTGGCGGCGTCGGGCTCGACCAGGATGACGTAGAGAT
>JAHEJM010000141.1 GCA_024638815.1 Acidimicrobiales bacterium
TTGATATCGATGCCGACGATCTGGGCCGCCTCCCGGTTCTGGGCTGCGGCCCGAATGCCCTTTCCCAGTTTCGTGTTCTGCAGGAACAGCTGGAGTCCGGCAACCACCAGGAGGGCAACGATGAGTACCACGGCCCCCTTTCGGGGAATGGTCACCGTGTCGCCCACGCCCCAGAACCCGGACTGGATGTCACTCTGGACCCGGCGGAAGTCGGCACTGAAGATCAACTTGACCGCATTGCGCAACACGATCGACACCGCGAACATCACCAACAGTGAGACCAGGTGGGAGCGGTCGATGACCCGGTTGACCACCAGCTTCTGCAGCACGAAGCCGAAGCCGGTCATGATGAGGAAGATGGGAACGGCGCTGTACAGCGGTTCCATGCCCCATTCGGTATTGGCGATCCAGGCGGCGTAGGCACCGAGCATGAGAAACTCGCCGTGGGCGAAGTTGATCACGCCCAGAACCCCCCAGATGATGGAAAAGCCGACCACCATCAGCGCCAGCATCCCTCCGGTGGAGATTCCGTTGATCACGGCCTGGAGAAAGATGTTCATTCTGTTGTTGTTCCCCCTTCGGCTTGCCCCGCCCCCTCAGGTCAACACCTGGTCTTCCAACGATCAGCCGGTCCCGGCGATAGCGAACGCATCCTGGAAGCCTGATCGGGTCGGGGATGGGCTGCTATCGCCGGTGCGGTAGGCCGTCAGTTCCTCGGGTAGCTCAGGTCGGCAACTTTCGCCCCTTCGGGAGCGACCACGTTGATCGTTCCGTCCTGAACCTGCACCGTTCCCATTGCCTTGGCCGTGTTCACACCCCGCTCGTCAAAGCTGATGGGCCCGTAGAACGTGTCGATGTCGAGGTTGCGCAGAGCATCCCGAACGGCTTCGGTTTCGGTGGTGCCGGCCTGCTCGATGGCGACGTGAAGGGCCAAGGCCGATGCCGTGGCCGATGCCGCCTGGTAGACGGGGGGTTCGCCCCACAAGCTCTCGAATCGAGCGGCGTAGTCGGCAGCCGTGCCGAACCACTCACCTTGCCAGGCCATCGACGCCTCCCACTGGGTCGGCCCGATTACTCCGTAGACCGACTCTCCCAGCTCGTTGACCAGCTGGGGATTCGACGGCCCGACCGTGATCAACATGCCGTCGGGGTTGAAGCCGACGTCCCCCGACGCATTGATGAACAGGACGGCATCCACATAGTGGCCGCCGCCGATGAACACGTCGGGGTCGAGATCACGGAATTTGGAGATGATGGGTGTCAGGTCGGTGGGGTCGACGGGATAGGTCTCGACGGCGAGCACCTCGATCCCGTTGGCCTCCAGGTGCTTGATGGCTCCTTCGGCCACCGCAGTGGGGAACGAGGTGTCCTCATAGGCCACCACTGCGGTCTTGGCCCCCTGGGCGGCGAAGGCCTCGATCCCGGTCTTGGTGTAATCGCTGCCGATGGTGGCCACCAGGAACAGGTTCTCGAAGCCCCGTTCGAAGATGGCATCGGATGTGCCGTTGCCCTCGACCATTATCTTGCCCGACGCCTCGGAGATGGCCGAGGCACCGGTGGTCAGAGCGCTGGAGTACGGGCCGAGCAGGAAGTCGACGCCGTCTTCGTCGATCAGTCGCTGAACCAGGTTGGCTGCGGTGTCGGCATCGGATTCATCGTCGTAATACACGATCTCGACGCCGTATCTGCCGTCCGGTAGCTGGATCCCGCCGTACTCGTTATTGACCCAGTCGGCCCAGGTGTCGTAGCCCTGACGGGAGTCCTCCCCCTCGACCGAGAACTTGCCGGTCTCGCTCAGGGCGGCCCCGATCTTGATGGTGCCGACCAACTCCCCTGAGGAGTCGGCTGCCTCGTCGCTGGCGGCCTCGTCGCTCGCTGCCTCCTCGGATGCTGCTGCCTCGTCGGCGGCTTCCTCCTCCTCGGCCATCTCTTCTTCGGTTTCGGCCCCCTCGTCGACGGTCGAGGTCGTATCGTCGGATCCGCATCCGACGAGGCCGAACACGACGAGAACAATGGCGACAAGAAGCGCCAGTGGTGCCCGCCGTTCCGGTGGCCGGTCGTCACCGATGCCGGGATGGTGCACAACACTCATGAAGTATCCCCCTGTGTGGTGGTTCTGGTAGAGCCAGATGGTAGCAGTGAGACCCACTGCAGGTCCCAATCCTCGTCCTCCCCACTCGAGTTGGCGGTCGCCCAGTGGGGCCCAACAAGGCCCGGGGCCGTCGTTGTGGCAACCCCTGGTCTGCGTAGCCGCAGTCAAGGCGTGCGGTCGATTCGCAGGCGGGTGTCCATGTGATCGGCTCGCAGCCGTTCAACCCGGGCCTGGAGGGCGCCGACGTCGTTGCCTCGGCCCTCTTCGGCCCGTATCCGCCGGTTGACCTGTTCGATCTCGGCCTGCAGCCGGTGTTTGCGGTCGATCAGCTCGGCCCGCGTCGGCCGGCGATTGGAGCGAAACCACTGACGCAGGTAGCTCAGCACGAACTCCAACGGTACCCGGGCCGTACGTGACCTTGCGGTGGCGCCGTGCCCTCATCGTCCGATACCGTACCTGCCAACAGTGACCTAGCAAGGGTAGCCGATGCCGAACGAGCCGAGGGATGGGGCGCTCAGCCTCCGCAACCATGTTCGCTACCGCTTCGACAACCTCCTGGCCCGCGGGATGTGGGCGGTGTTGCTCTGGTTGGGACTGATCACACTGCTGGTCGTGTTGCTCAGCTCCGCGTTGCTCACGCTGTCCGGCGTGACCTTCGCCGGTAGCGAAGACAGCTCATGGATCGAGGATTTCTGGCAGAGCATGCTGCGTATCCTCGACCCCGGCACGATGGCGGGCGATGTCGGGTGGGGTCGCCGCCTGCTCGCCTTCCTGGTGACCCTGATCGGCATTCTCATCGCCGGCACACTGATCGGCCTCATCGCCAACGGTGTGGAGCAGCGGGTGGAGGCCATGCGACGGGCCCGCAGCGTCGTCATCGAGTCCGGTCATGTCGTCGTGCTCGGCAGCTCCAGAGGCTGGCCGACGTCATCGATCAACTGGTATTGGCCAATCGCGGGAAGCGAAACCAGGCCGTCGTTGTGCTCTGCGACAACGACCCCACCGAGGTTGCCGAGAGGGTGCGGCTCGAGGTTCCGGACCTCCAGGGCACGCGCCTGGTGGTTCGGCGCGGGGATCCCACCAGCACCGCCGCGCTCTCGATCGCGGCCGTCCGGCAGGCGCGAGCCGTCGTCGTCCTCGGTGAGGATGACGATCCCCGAGACGGTCGGGCGGTGATGAGCACCCTCGTCGCCGGGACCGCCATCGGCGGGTTCGACCGGATCCCGATCGTCGTCGACGCAGACGACCTCACCACGGCGGATCATCTCGTCCAGGCGTGCGGTCCCGGCGTCCATCCTGTGGTCGCCGGCCAGACTGTGGCCCGGACGATGGCGTTTGCGCTCCGCCAACCCGGTCTCAACCAGGTTGTGGCCGAGCTCCTGGATCTGCGAGGAGCCGACATCCATATTCGCGACCTCGACGATCTGAGTGGCGTGCGATTCGGCGATTCGATCAGATGGTTCGTCAATGCTCGGCCCATCGGGAGGTTGCGCAGCGACGGGCAGCCCGAGATCAACCCTCCACCTTCCACGGTGCTGGAACCAGGCGATCGCCTCGTCCTCCTCGCCAACGATGCACGACCACCCCAGCGCATGGCGGCCCCCAGCCCCAACTCGGTCCGACCTCCGGACGAGGGACCGGAAAACCTTGACGGAGGTCGCCGGGAGGAGCATGTGCTCATCATCGGATGGAACCGGCTCGGGGCGCAGCTGTTGGTTGAACTGGACGGGTTCTGCACTCCGCAGTCGACGTGCACGATCGTGTATGACACTTCAATACTCGACGGCGGCGAGGTTGAAATTCCCAAGCTTTCCGGCCTCGACGTCACCACCGATCCCTTCGGCACGGCTTGGCCGCTCGAGCTGGACGCAATGAGGAACATCACGGCCATCGTGCTCCTTGGCTATGGCGACGTGCTCTCGGCGGGCGAGGCAGACAGCCGCACCCTGCTGAACCTTATGGCTCTGCGGCGCCAGTTTGCGTCGTCGGCCGGAGACCGGCCGCGCGTCATCGTGGAATTGCAGGAGAGCGAGAGTGTAGACGTTGCCCAGTTGTCGGGAGCGGACGACTACGTCGTCAGCTCCGGAATCGCAAGCAGGGTGATCGCCCAACTCGCCGAGCAACCAGAACGTCGTGCCGCGTTGTTGAGCTTGTATGCCCAAGAGGGGCCGTCGATTTGGCTCGTACCCGGATCGCGGTACGGGATAGGGGGCGTCGTGCTGTGGGAAGACGTGGTGTCATCGGTGTACGCCACGGGTGCGCTCGCCATCGGCTGGCGACAAACCACGGACACGGGGGTCCGTCTTCGACTCAATCCCCTCCTGACGGAGCGGGCTCGCATCGACGACGACGACCAGATCGTGGTCATCGGCTGACTGGAACGAGTCAAGCACGGCGCGAGTGCGGTTCACGGCGTCCAGGAAACCGCCGTAGGCTTGCCGTCATGGCAACCCTGGTCTGTTTCCACGCCCATCCCGATGACGAGGCTATCGCCACCGGCGGGCTGATGCTGCGAGCATCCAAACTCGGTCACCGGGTGGTGCTGGTGTCGGCCACCCGGGGTGAGGTTGGTGAACCCCAGCACGGTGTGCTGGACGACGGGGAACATCTCGCCGCCCGCAGAGCGGCGGAGTTGGAACAGGCGTGCAACCTTCTGGGGGCCGATCCGCCCCACTTCCTGGGCTACGAGGACTCGGGCATGATGGGCGAGCCGACCAATCACAACCCGGCCTGTTTCTGGCAGGCCGACTTCGACGAGGCCAGCGATCGCCTGGCCGCCATCCTGGACGAGGTGTCGGCCGACGTCTTCACCATCTACGACGACAACGGCGGCTACGGTCACCCCGACCACATCCAGGTTCACCGGGTCGGCCTGGCCGCGGCCCGCACATTCGGCATCGAGTACGTCTACGAGTCGACCATCAACCGAACGCGGGCCTTGGAGCAGATGCGCCAGGCCCGGGAGTCCGGCCTGTTCCCCGAGGAGGAAACCGAGGAGTTCGAGGGTGATCCCGAGTTCGGGATGCATGCCGAACACCTGCGGTACGAACTCGACGTCAGCGACCTGGCGGTGGAGAAGAAGGCGGCGATTGCCGTGCACCGCAGTCAGGTCGGCCCCGAGAGCTTCTTCCTGTCCATGCCCGACGTGGCCTTCACCTCGTTCTTCGGCTTCGAGAGCTTTGCCCTTCCCGGTGTCCGCAACACCGGCGGTCCGGAGAGGGTGACCATCCTTCCCGGTCTCGAACCGGAGCGGTGAGCGATCGGCATCCGACGACGGCGACCTTCAACAGCACGGTGATCGAAACCGGCCTCTCCGCCACCCTCGACGCCTCGGCTGTCGCCTGTACCGTCGTCGCCCGGCCCGAACAACTTCCGGAGCTGGCTTCGGCGCTGGGGGAGGCCGAGCGGGTGGCCGTCGACACCGAAGTCCCAATCGGCGGTCCCGGAGCCGGTTGCCTCCGGGTGATGTCGGTGGCGATGCGGGATGCCACCGGCTTCGAGCGGGCCTTCGTGGTCGACTGCCGGGATGTCGATCCGGTGTTGCTTCAACCGGTACTCACCGGGATCGAGGCCGACGCCTGGAACGCCAACTTCGATGCCAGGGTGATCGATGCCGCGGTGTGGAATCGAACCCGCCCGTCGGAACCGGCCGCCAACCCGGTGACCGACCACATCAGGTGGTGGGACGGGCTGTTGGCCGATGCCCTGCTGTTCCAGGGCCGCAGCGGCTTCACCTGGTTCCACGGCCTGGCCTGGGCCACCCGCCACTACCTCGGCATCGAGGCCGACGGCAAGGGCACGACCCAGCTTTCGTTTACCGAGGACGACAATCTCACCGAGGCCCAGATCGCCTACGCCGCCGCCGACGCCGTGCACACCCTCTGGGTGTGCGACCGTATCCGAGGCCGGCTGGCCGAGGCCGGCCTCGAGAGCGTCTGCGCCGTCGAGATGGCAGCCCGGCCGTTCCTGGATCAGATGGAGCGCACCGGCCTGCCGTTCGACTGGGACGGCTGGCGCACCGAGCTGGACACCATCGAGAACCAGCGCCGGGATGTGGTGAGCCGGTTGGCCATACTCACCGGGGGCGGGCAGGGCTCGCTGTTCGACGCCTCGGTGGAGCCGACTTGGAACCCGGCGTCCGACCACCAAGTGCGGGTCGCCCTCAACCGATGGGCCGACGACCGGGTTGCGGCGTGGACGGCCGAGCGCTTCGGTCGATCCCGTCCACTGAGCGACCACGACTCGGTCACGGCCACCGTGCTGGCCGAGATCGGGGGCGAGCTGTGCCAGGGCCTCCTCGAGTTCCGCAACCTGAGCAAGATCCTCACCACCTATGGTGAGTCGATCCACGATCACCTGGCCGCCGACGGCCGGATCCGGCCCCACTACCTGCAGGTGGTGGGGACCAACACCGGGCGCCTGGCCAGCCGGTTCCCCAATGCTCAGAACTTCAGCCCACGGATGAAGCCCCACTTCCGGCCCTCGGTTCCGGACCGGGTCTTCGTGCACGCCGATCTGAGCCAGGCCGAGCTGAGGTATCTGGCTCAGGTGGCCGAGGACAAGCCGCTGCGGGCCGCCTTTGCCCGGGGCGACGATGTCCACGTCTCGACGGCGGCGTCCATGTACGGGTTCGATCCGGATCGGGTCCGTCTCGACGATCCGGATCGATTCAAGCGGCTGCGCCAGCAGGCCAAAGCCCTCAACTTCGGCATCGCCTATGGTTCGGGAGCGGCAGCCCTGGCCCGGTCGCTGAGCAACGAGGGCACGCCGACCTCGGTGCCCGAGGCCGAGGAGCTGCTGGCCCGGTATCGGCGGACCTATCCCGGAACCACGGCCTGGGCCGAGGCCCGGATCGCCGAGATCGAGGCCATTCGAGACACCACGGTGGACATCGATTGGGTCCAGAGCATGCGCCTGGCCCGAGGGTTCCGGGCCGTGGCCGACATTCGCCGCCGGTTCCGCAGCGACGAGGACCGCTGGCCCGATCCGACCGAGATCGCCCATGCCCATCCCGATCGGCTGGAGGTCGACCCCGGGGTGTTGGGGGAGGAGATCGCCTGGCTGCTGCGCTATCCGGCCCCGGTGGCTCTCCTGGCCGATGGCACGCCCTTCACCTTTGCCGGTCGCACCCTGCTCGGACGACGCCAGCAGTTCAACCTTCACCTCGATCGGCTGTTCCTGACTGCGGTGATGGCTGCGGTCCAAGCCGAGTCACCCGACCTGATCCGGATTCGGGACCGGTTCGCCAAGCAGCATGGACTGCGGTTGCAGCCCGGCGGGTCGGCCGACAACGATCGGTCACTGGCCCGCCAATTCGACGATCGCCCGTTGCGACGCCGCTATATCGAGGTCGTGGTCGATGAGCTGGGCAGATCGGTGGCCTTCGGCTTCCTCCATCGGGCCGCCCGGGAGCGGGTTTCGGCCATGGTCAACGCCTGGCGCAACGCCCCGATCCAGGGTGGTGTGGCCGACATCATGTTGGTGGCCTACGCCGACCTCCATCGTCGGCTGCGACGATTCGAGGGGGCCGAACCGATCCAGACCGTGCACGATTCGGTCGTCATCGAATGTCGGGCCGGCGACGCCGCAGCGGTGGCCGTCGAGGTCAAGACCGCTTTGGAGCAGGCCTTCAACTCGATCTGCCCCGATGTGGTGGCCAAGGCCGATGTCGACATCCGAACCTCGTTGGCCGAGGGTGATGTGGTCGAGATCCCCGCAGCGGTTCGGGCCGATGTCGCCGAGGACTTCCCATGGGGTACCCGCTAGGTTGGCAGGTGACCGAGCCGAAGGGCGAAGGTCGGCGGACACAACCGAAGGGGCTCGACCATGGCCGATGCCGATTGGACTGCAGACGACATACCCGATCAGTCGGGCCGGGTTGCCGTCGTCACCGGCGCCAATTCGGGCCTGGGGTTGGAGACGGCGAGAGAGCTGGCCCGAAAGGGGGCCACCGTCGTGCTGGCTGTGCGGAACACGTCGAAAGGTCGGGTGGCGGTCGATGACATCCGAGCCGAGATTCCGTCAGCCGACGTGTCGGTGCAGGAGTTGGATCTGGCCTCCCTCGATTCGGTTCGGTCGGCGGCTCAGGATCTTTTCTCACTGGACCGTCTGGATCTGCTGATCAACAACGCCGGCGTGATGTATACGCCGTTCCAGACCACGGCCGACGGGTTCGAGATGCAGTTCGGCACCAACCATCTCGGCCACTTTGCCCTCACCGGTCTGTTGTTGGACAAGCTGACCGCCACCGAAGGGTCGCGGGTCGTCTCGGTCAGCAGCGTGGGCCACCGGATCCGGTCGGCTATCGACTTCGACACCGTGAACAGCCCCGACGGCTACAGTCGTGTCGCCGCCTACGGCCGGTCCAAGCTGGCCAACCTGCTGTTCACCTATGAGCTGCAACGGCACCTGGAAGACGCAGCCGTTTCGACCTCGGCCCTGGCCGCCCACCCCGGCGGATCGGCCACCGAACTGTCCCGCCACATCCCGTCAATCCTGCAGCCTGCGGTCAAGCTGCTCACCCCCCTCACCCAGTCGGCGGCGATGGGGGCGCTGCCGACCCTGCGGGCCGCCACCGACCCGTCTGCGACCGGCGGTGAGTACTATGGACCCGACGGTTTCATGGAGACCCGGGGCCATCCGGTCCTGGTCGAGACATCGGCCCGATCCCACGACCGGGGCTTGCAGCACGAGCTCTGGGACTACTCCGAGGCGGCGACCGGTCTGTCGTATCCGCTGTGAGCCTGTAGTAGGTTCGGTCCGGGACGCCGGCGCCCCGCCGACCGTACCGCCCGTAGAACGCTTCGACCTCGCATCCCGCTTGACTGCAAGGACCATTCATGACCCGTCTCGGCTACCAGATTCCCAACTTCACCTATCCCGATACCGACAACGGCGATGTCTTCGCCACCGTTGTGGCCCAGGCCACCGAAGCCGAGGCCGCCGGTTTCGATCGGGTCTTCGTGATGGACCACTTCTATCAGCTGCCCGGTCTCGGCGCCCCCGACGAGCCGATGTACGAGTGTTACACGCTGCTGTCGGCCCTGGCCCAACACACCTCGACGGTTCGCCTGTCGGCCCTGGTCACCGGTAACACCTACCGGAACCCAACACTGCTGGCCAAGGAGATCACCACGCTGGATCACGTGTCGGGAGGTCGGGCCACGCTGGGTATCGGAGCCGGCTGGTTCGAGTTGGAGCACGACGCCCTGGGCTACGAGTTCGGTACGTTCACCGACCGGTTCGAGAAGCTGGAGGAGGCGCTGCAGATCATCGTCCCCATGCTGCGGGGGGAGACCGTCAGTCTCGACGGGAAGCACTACCAGGTCGTCGACGCCGTGAATTCACCGCCGCCGGTCTCCGACATCCCCATCATGATCGGGGGTAGTGGTGAGAAGAAGACCTTGCGGATGGTGGCCCAGTACGCCGATGAGTCGAATCTGGTCGGTATCGGGCCCGACGAGGTGGCCCGCAAGTTCGATGCGCTGGAGGCCCACTGCGAGCGTCTGGGCCGTGACCGGTCCGACATCACGGTGACCATGCTCGGCATGTGCAACGTGGCCCCCACCATGGAGGAGGC
>JAHEJM010000227.1 GCA_024638815.1 Acidimicrobiales bacterium
AGGAACCCCGGCCGCTGCCCGTCATCGAGGTCGACGAGCCCTCGTTGTCCATGACCATCGGGGTGAATTCGTCGCCGTTGGCCGGCCGGTCCGGTTCCAAGCTGACGGCCCGGCTGGTGAAGGCCCGGCTCGACGCCGAACTGGTGGGCAACATGAGCCTGCGGGTCCTGACCACCGAGAAGCCTGATGTGTGGGAGGTTCAGGCCCGGGGTGAGCTGCAGCTGGCGGTGCTGGTGGAGACCATGCGCCGCGAAGGTTTCGAACTCACCGTGGGCAAACCCCAGGTGGTGACCCGTGACATCGACGGCGCCGTCCACGAGCCGGTGGAGCGGGTCATCATCGACGTGCCCGAGGATCATCTCGGCGCCGTCACCCAGCTCCTGGCATCCCGCAAGGCTCGCATGGATCAGATGGTGAACCACGGCACCGGCTGGGTCCGACTCGACTACCTGGTGCCGGCCCGGGGCCTGATCGGCTTCCGCACCGAGTTCATGACCGAAACCAGGGGCACCGGCGTCATGAACCAGTCGATGGAGGAGTTCGAGCCATGGTTCGGGGAGATCCGCACCCGGCGCACCGGCTCCCTGGTGGCCGACCGCTCCGGCCCGGTCACGGCCTATGCCATGCTCGGGTTGCAGGAGCGGGCCCAGATGGTGATCGGCCCCGGCACCGCGGTCTACTGCGGCATGGTGGTTGGTGAGAACAGCCGGGGCGAGGACATGGACGTCAACATCACCAAGGAGAAGCAGCTCACCAACCATCGGGCCGCCGCCGCCGATACCACGGTGAAGCTGTCGCCGCCCCGTCAGCTGTCCCTGGAGCAGGCACTGGAGTTCATCGCCGATGACGAGTGTGTCGAGGTCACCCCCGACGACATCCGGCTCCGCAAGGTCGAACTGGACCCCACGGTTCGGGCCCGGGCGGCCAAAGCCCGCAAGCAGGCTCGATAGCCTTTCTCTGATGATGCCGTCGCCCCATGGCGGCGGCCATTGATGCCGGCCGCATCAACCCCAAGCCCGCCACGAATGCCCGAGTGAAGGAACGCCGATGACCGCATCCGATCCCAAGGTGGCCTACTTCTGTATGGAGTACGGCCTTCAGTCCGACGTCAAGCTCTATGCCGGCGGGCTCGGCATCCTGGCCGGCGACTACCTCAAGGGGGCCAAGGACGAGAACCGGCCCATCATCGGAATCGGCCTCAAGTGGAAACAGGGTTATGGCGATCAGGCCATCGGCCCCAACGGTCGGCCCTACAACGCCTATGTGATCCGAGACTATGGGGACGATCTGATCGAGACCGGCGTCACGGTGCCGGTCACCATCCGAGACCGCACCGTGATGGTCAAGGTGTGGGCCACCGAGGCCTATGGAAACGCTCCGATTCTGCTGCTCGACACCGACAACGACCAGAACGATGGGGTCGACCGCTGGATCTGCGGCCAGCTCTACGGTTGGTTCGGGGAGGAGCGGCTTGCCCAGGAGATCGTGCTCGGTGTCGGTGGGGTTCGCGCCCTCCGGGCCCTCGGGATCGACGTCGATGTCTACCACTTCAACGAGGGCCACGCCGTGCTGGCCGCCCTCGAGCTGATCGAGGAGCACAAGTCGGAAGGTCTCAGCTTCGAAGATGGGTGGCAGGCCACCAGAAGACGGGTGGTTTTCACCACCCATACCCCGGTGGTCCAGGGCAACGAGAGTCACGAGCTGCGGACTATGGCCTACATGAACGCCAACCGCAACCTGACCCTGGAACAGATGGAGCGCATCGGGGGTAGCCCGTTCAACATGACGGTGGCCGCGCTCCGCCTGGCCCGCAAGGCCAACGCCGTGGCCGAACTCCATGCCGTGACCGCCAATCGGATGTGGGACCATGTGGCCGGGCGGTGTGAGATCGTGCCCATCACCAATTGCATCCACCGCCCGACCTGGGTCGACGATCGCATCATCGAGGCTCGGGCCGAGGGCGCTCCGCTTCGTCCGGTTCACGACGAGATAAAGGCCGAGCTGTTGGACTTCATCGAGACGAGAACCGGTCAGCGGCTGGCTCTGGACAAGATCCTGGTCGGTTTCAGTCGCCGGGCCGCCCCTTACAAGCGCAGTGATCTGCTGTTCAGCGATTTGGACCGGATCGGCCCCTACCTGAAGCGCGGTGACCTCCAGGTGGTGTTCAGCGGCAAGGCCCATCCCCTCGACGACACCGGCAAGGACATCGTGGCCAAACTGGTGGCGATGACCGTCGCCTATCCCGACGCCGTGGTCTTCCTGCCCGACTACGACATGGACATCGGTCGGATGCTGACCCGGGGCTGCGATGTCTGGCTCAACAACCCTCGCCGTCCTCAGGAAGCCAGTGGTACCAGCGGCATGAAGGCGGCCATGAACGGCGTGCTCAACTGCTCGATACTCGATGGTTGGTGGCCCGAGGCGTGCCAGGACGGCGTGAACGGCTGGCAGCTCGGCGACGGGCTGGGTTTCGACGCCACGGATCGGCGCGTGAGTGAGGCCGAGCTCGATGCCCACGACGCCGCCGCCCTCTACGACGTGCTCCTGGGCAAGGTGTTGCCGACCTACTACGAGCAGCCGGACAAATGGGAGTCGATGATGCGGGCC
>JAHEJM010000041.1 GCA_024638815.1 Acidimicrobiales bacterium
ATGAGCTGGCCGAGGCGGTGGCCGATCAGCTCCTGCAGCGATGGGGTGTGATCTTCTACGACCTGGCCGCCCACGAGAACCTGGCCCTGCCGTGGCGCGAGCTGCAATGGGCCTTGCGCCGACTGGAGGATCGGGGCCTCGTGCTCGGTGGACGGTTCGTCAACGGCTTCAGCGGCGAGCAGTTTGCCCTGCCCGAAGCGGTTGAGGCCATCAAACTCACTGTCCGGGCCTCGTCCTCATCAGCCTCGGCCGGCGGCTCGGGGCCCACCGGCCCCGGCACCGTCACCGTGTGTGGCTCCGACCCCCTCAACCTGACCGGGGTCGTCCTGCCCGGCCCCCGCATACCGGCCCGCCGCACCGAGCGGGTCACGGTGCCGTGCTAGGCCGGCCTGCGGTTCCGGTTCCGGAGGCAGGCCGGCGGAAGATGTGGTACGTTCGCATCGACCGGTGGCGGCCGTGGTGTAGGCGGTAACCCGGTTGCGGTGGAATCGACTACTCCCTGGAGGGAACAGAATGCTTCGCGTTATCTCAAAGCTGTTTCTCGGCGCAGCCGCTGTCGTTGCGGTGCTGGCAACACCGGCTCTGGCCAAGCCGGTCGAGCCTCCCCCTCCCCCCGACAATGTGACCATTCTCGATCAACAGGGCAGCCAAGTTGTCTTCACCGGCCCGCTGGGTCGAATCTACGCTTCGGTCGGATCGGACTACTTCATCGGCCCCGTCAACGAGATCTGTCTCGGCAATCCTCCTCCCCAGACCACGGGAATCGCCCACCAGGTCGGAGACGGCACCTGGCACGCCGAGATCCCCAACGGCGGGGTCGAGCGACCGGTAGTGATCTACGAGAAGGATCCGTCCCTCGATATCGGCGGCTATCTCGGTTCGGTCTGTCCCGGCATCGCCGGCGGCGGACCGGCCCCGGTTCCCATCGCCACCGGAACGGTCATCCAGCAGGCCCGACAGCGAGGCCTGGCGTCACCCTATTGGTCGTATCCCGGTCCCCAGCAGCCAGGAATCTACCGCAATTCGATCCGGGGTTGGGCCACCGCCAATGACGGCACCCGGCTGCGCATTCTGGCCTCGGTCTACTACGAAGTCGATGCCGACGGTGGGCTGGAGTTGTTCAGCGAACTGACCAAGGTCCAACCGGTGGGCTGATCGCTCAATCGTGCCGTGTGGCGGTGCTCCACAGACTGACGTGGGTGCACCGCCACTCATTCGCCACGAGTTGAACGCCCGCCTTGTGCTGCGGTGGCCCCCGCCGGAGCGGTGACCGTCAGCTAGTTCCGGCTCCGGTCGGAGGCGTCGTAGGCGATCCAACCTTGACCGACCAGCGAGGTCTGTTCTCCGATTGTCTCGGATGTGAAGTCGAAAGCGCCGGTAACGGACTCGAATCGGCCGGTACCACCGACAATGGCGCCCGACCCCTCACCCACGAAGGTGGCGGGAGGTATGAACGACGCCGTTCCGGAGAACTCGACGTCGATGGAGTCACCGTTCGCGGCCACATAGGTCCCGAACCCGCCTACGATCTCCAAATTCACGAAGTCATTGCAGGCTCCACCGCTGACCTCGACCCGGCCGAGGTGGGACAGACGGCCGCTGCCCTCGAATGCCTGGGGCACCAGCCCGTCGGGACACTCGAAGCCGCCGGGCGTGCCGGTGAAGTCGAGGCTGATGTTCAGCGGCCGCGTCTTTGCCGTGCCGGGATCTGCGGCCGTAGGTGCGGCCAAAACGGTGAGACTGAGCAACACAGCGAAGATGCCGAAAATACCGAAGCGATTGCGTATCATGGGAGAACCCCTCCCTCTCGGTGGTCTTTCGGTGGACCTTCTGACCGTACCTGCAGCGCCAGGTTCGAACCAGAGGCGAAGGTCCTTCCAGCGACAATCAGAGCCACATGCAACGGGACGACGATCGGACGGCCGGCGGCCTCAACCCTGCCAGCGGGATTGACCGAGCTTGTAGCCCACGCCCCGCACGGTGGAGATCAACGAGCCGTGTTCCTCCCCGAGCTTGGCCCGCAGCCGCCGCACGTGAACATCGACGGTGCGGGCCCCGCCGTAGTACTCGTAGCCCCAGACCCGATTGAGCAGGGTCTCCCGGGTGAACACCTGACCGGGGCTTGCGGTCAGGAACCGCAACAGCTCGTATTCCATGAACGTCAGGTCCAGGGATCGGCCGTCGAGCATGGCCTGGTAGGTCTCGACATTGAGCGACAAAGGGCCATAGATCACCAACTCCGGCCTCGCCCCCTTGCCCGCCTTGGCCAGCAGGTGGTCGACCCGGACCCGGAGCTCCTCGGGATGGAACGGGGTGATGATGAAATCGTCGAACGAGTCGTCGCGGCCCTGCAACTGGTCGAGCTGGCTGCCACCGACCAGCACCAACACCGGGGTGCGTTCGTCGATGACGGCGCTACAGACCCGCCACGCCTGTTCGGGATTGTGGCCGAGTGCGACCAGCACCGCCTGCCACTCCCGATCGTCACCCTCGGCCTCCTCGGCCGACGCCACCGCCTTCCAGCGGTAGCCGTCCAGGTCGAAGAATTTGACCAGCTCCGGCGGCGGCGGGTCGGGGTGGACGGCGAACAGCCCGGGATGGGCGTCGTCGTTCATGGTCGTTCGATCACCATGACGGATAGTACCGTTCCAGCTCCCACTGCGAGACGTGGCTTTGGTAGCTGCTCCACTCGCTTCGCTTGTTGCGAAGGAACCACTCGAAAATGTGCTCGCCCAGGGCATCGAACACCAGCTTGGACCGCTCCATCTCGTCCAGGGCCTCAGACAGCGATCGAGGCAATGGTGCGACGCCGAGACGGGCCGCCTCGTCGGTGCTCAACTCGAACAGGTTCCGGGTGATGGCCTCGGGCAGCTCGTAGTTGTTCTCGATACCGGCCCGGCCGGCGGCAAGGATGACGGCGAAGGCCAGGTACGGGTTGCAGGCCGGATCGGGAGCACGGTACTCGATACGACTGGAGGAGATCTTGTCGGGCTTGGTCAACGGCACCCGGATCAGGGCCGACCGGTTGTTCTTGGCCCACGAAATCCAGCTCGGGGCCTCGTAGCCCACCACCAGACGTTTGTAGGAGTTCACCAGCTGGTTGGTGATGGCCGTGATCTCCCGGGCGTGGACGAGGAGGCCGGCCATGAACTGCTGGCCCACCGGGGAGAGGATCTGATCGGTGCCGGGCTCGGGATGGAAGGCGTTCTCGTCATTGCGGAACAGCGACAGGTGTAGATGCATGCCTGAGCCCTGTATGCCTTCCAGGGGCTTGGGCATGAACGAGGCGAAACGACCCTGCTCCAGCGCCAGTTCCCGGACCACCAGCCGAAAGGTCATGACCTGATCGGCCATGGTCAGGGCATCGGTGTAACGCAGGTCGATCTCGTGCTGGGACGGTGAGTCCTCGTGGAACGAGTACTCCACCGGGATGCCCATGGTCTCCAGCACCGACAGTGTCCGCCGCCGGAGATCGGAGGCCACGTCGCTGGTGGTCAGGTCGAAATACGACCCCGAATCGAGAGGGTTGGGCGGGTTCGACGGGTCGCCGTCGGCGAAGTAGAAGAACTCCATTTCGGGGGCGACGAAGAACGAATAGCCGGCCTTGTGGGCGGCATCCAGGTTGCGGCGCAGCACGTACCGGGGGTCGCCGTCGAACGGTTCACCGCCGGGCATATGGATGTCGCAGAACATGCGGGCCGTGGTGCCGGCCTCGGTCCACGGCAGCATCTCGAATGTCGACGGATCGGGCTTGGCCAACACGTCGGATTCCTGAATCCGGCTGAAGCCGTTGATGGCCGACCCGTCGAAGTGCACGCCCTCCTCGAACGCCGTCTCGAGCTCCATAGGGGAGATGGCGACCGACTTGAGTTGACCGACGACGTCGGTAAACCACAGACGGATGAGCTTGACGTTGCGCTCCTCGGCCGTGCGCAACACGTATTCGAACTGGCGATCCACACTCCGATTGTTAACACTGTCCGGTGCAAAAGGCACCCTGAGTGCCGGCCCCGCCCATGGATTCACATTCCGTTAACATTCGGGCATTGTCTCCATGGCCCCAAGCCGGTTAAGTGTTAGACATGACCTATCAGGCAGAATACATCTGGATCGACGGCAACGAGCCGACCGCCGAGATGCGCTCCAAGACGAAGATCTTGGCCGACGGCGATGAGCCCGGCATCTGGGGATTCGACGGCTCCAGCACCAATCAGGCCACGGGCGACAACTCCGACGTCGTCCTGCTACCACGGTTCCAGTGCCCGGACCCGATCCGCGGCGGCAACAACGTCCTGGTGATGTGCGAGACCGCACTGCCCGAGACGCTCGAACCGCATCCAACCAACACCCGCGCCGCCGCCGTGGCGGCCTACGACAAATACAAAGAGCATGAGCCGCTGTTCGGCATGGAGCAGGAGTACACAATGCTCGACCCGGTCACCGGCTGGCCGGCCGGCTTCCCGGAGCACGGCTATCCCCGTCCCCAGGGCCCCTACTACTGCGGCGTGGGCGCCGTCAAGATCACCGGTCGCGACATCGTCGAAGATCACATGAAGCTGTGCATGGCCGCCGGCCTTGCCATCTCCGGCATCAATGCCGAGGTGATGCCCGGGCAGTGGGAGTTCCAGATCGGCCCGGTCGACACGGTCACCGTGGCCGACCACATCTGGATGGCCCGCTACCTCATGTACCGGCTGGGCGAGAAGCATCACCTGGAGATCTCGCTCGAGGCCAAGCCTATGCCCGGTGACTGGAACGGTGCCGGCATGCACACCAACTTCTCCACCAAGGAGATGCGGGAGAACTACGACGCCATCATCGCCGCCGCCGAGGCCCTCGGCGCTCCGGGCAAGCCCGAGGAGCACCTGGCCGGTTACGGCATCGGCATCGAGGAGCGTCTTACCGGCGAGCACGAGACCCAGCGCTTCGACCAGTTCAGCTACGGCGTCTCCGACCGCGGTGCCTCCGTCCGCATTCCGTGGCAGGTTGCTCAGGACAAGAAGGGCTACATCGAGGATCGCCGGCCCAACGCCAACGCCGATCCCTATGTGGTTGCCGCCCTGATGACCGAGACCGTCTGCGCCGCACTGGAGAAGTAGCGTCCGGGGCGTAGCCGCCCTCGGTTTCCGACGGCCAGGGTCGTCGGAAACCGAGACAAGAATCGAGTAGGAACACAGCCTCCCACCGGGGGAACGTGACGCCCGTTTCGACGGGTCGTGCGTTCCCCCGGCCAGTTCCTACCGGTAGTTGGTGAGGGGCTCGTAGCCCGGCACCTGATGATGAGCGGTGTCGAGGTAGATCTTGGCCTCGGGGTTGCCGCCGAAGCGACCGTGGCTCCAACGGACCTCGACGTGTCCGTCGACCGACACCGCCTGGTGCCCCACCCGGTCCCGAACCTCGATGCGCCACCTCACCACCGGTTGGCCCACGGCATCACCCCAGGCGTCGAAGGCGGTGAGTTCGAACCGCTGGCGGAAGTCCCACGGCGTGTCGACGCGGTAAGACAGCGGCGTGCCATCGGACGCCGCGCCGAGCACGAAGTAGGGGGCGGGGGCGAAACGCAGCAACCGCCACACCATCTCCTCCGTGGCCTTCTTCGACCGCAGCCGCGACTTCCACCGTTTGGCCGACTGATCGGACACGTCGGCCGCCATCCACCGGTAGGCGTCCTCGGCTTCGGCCGACGGCCACGACCCCCGCAGCAGGGGCTTGACGGCCTTGCGATGCTCGGCGGTCAACATGGCCGGGTCGTCCGGCAGCTCGATGGTCACGTCGGCCTTTAGAGCTCGACGACACGCCGACCAGAGATCGAGCGTGGCCGCCGGGGCCACGCTCTGGTACCAGTCGTCGGTCGTCGCCGCCCGCCGTTCGGTGAGCAGCCGATCGAACAGGTAGGACGGTCCGGCGTTCATCAGGATGTCCGAGCCGTACTTGCAGCTGATCAGATAGACATGGTCGACCCGGAGGTCGGCCGGGATCTGCTCGTAGGCCGGCGGTTTGTGAGGCCCCTTCCACTCCAGCACCCAGGGTGGCCGGCCCCTCAGCCCCTGGTCGGCGAAGGCGAAGCGTTGCCCGTTGGACCACGCCGTGTCGAATTCAATCCGATGCCGTCCGTCGAGCCGGGCGTCGATCAGCCGGTCGAAGTGGTCCTCGGTCACGTGGGTCATGAGTCGGGGCCGGACGCCCAGCGCATGGTCGAGCCGGCGGTAGCCCAACATGGCCAGGCCGGTCACGATCTCGGTGATCTCGGTGCGAATGGTGGCCATGGGTCGCTCAGCGGTCGGGCTCGAAGCCGGCCTTCCGCAGATCGGGCACCGACCAGAAGCCCGGCACCGGCTCGTCTTGACCGTGGGCGTAGGCTGCGACCCGCGCCAGGTCGTCGGGATCGGAAAGGGCCACGACGTCGAACAGACTGGAGGGCCCGACCGACTGCAGCAGGCGGCGGTTCTCGGTTCCGGCATCGGGAACGGCCGGGGTCAGCACCAGCAAAGGTCGAGGGTCATCGATGGCCTGGAGCACGTGGGCCTGGGCCAAGGTCTTCCAAATCGCCTCGACCCGGGTCAATCCGGGCCGGGACGAGACAAAGCCGCCGGCCACATCGACGTAGAACTCGCAGCGGGGCCGACCGGTGCCCCGGCCGCCGCTTGCCACCAGGAAGGGAAAGGCGACACCCGGCGCCACCCTGGCCCTGGATTTCCGCCCATCCCCCTTGATGATCCGGAATCCGGCCTGTTCCAGGATTCGAATGGCCAGTTGCATGACCCCCAAGCCGTCGTCGGTCAGCTCCGGTGGTTGGTGGCGGGGTTCGACCTCATCCAGCCGGTCCCGAGCCACGGCCACGTAGTCGGGGTCGATGTCATAGCCCACGGGAATCCGGCCGGTATGGGCGGCGGCCACCAGAGTCGTGCCCGACCCCATGAACGGATCGAGCACCACGTCGCCCTCGTAGGTGTAGAGATCGATGAGCCGGAGGGGAAGATCGACGGGAAACGGGGCCGGGTGGCCGACCCGACGGGCACTCTCCGACGGCAATTCCCACACGTCGACGGTGGCGGCCAGGAATTCGTCGTTGGTGATGGTGGAGCGCCACGGCAGCCCCTGTTTCTGCCGTTCCGCAGCCGGCAGGGCACGATCGAAGCGACCCTTGCTGGCCACGATGACCCGTTCGGTCGTGTCCCGTAGCACCGGGTTGGCGGGACTGCGGAACGAACCCCAGGCGCAGGAGCCGCTGGTGCTCTTGCCCTTCTGCCACAGGATCTCGCCTCGCAGCAGCAGGCCCAACTCCTCCAGGATGGCCACGATGTCGGCCGACAGACTTCGGTAGGGTTTGCGACCGAGGTTGGCCACGTTGACCGCGATCCGACCGCCGGGCTCGAGTACCCGACGGCATTCGGTGAACACCTCATGGAGGAGCTGCAGGAACTCGCCGTAGGTCTCCGGAACCTCCCTGTCCCCGGCCTTGGCCGAGCGGAGGACGATTTCCTCATAGTCCTTGCCCACGAAGTAGGGAGGTGAGGTGACGACGAGGGCCACGGAGTTGTCGGGCAGTTCGGCCATCTTCCTGGCGTCACCCACGATGCAGGCCGAGTCGAACTCGGGAAGGGGCTGAATGGTCTCGTCGTCGCTCAGGTCGGGGGGAGTGAACCGGGCATAGAACGGGGACGAGTCGTGGCTCTCCCGTTTGCCGACGCCAAAGCTCGACGTGGTCGTTCCCCGACTGCTCACACCGTCAACTCTAGGTGACCGCACTGACAGTCGCGAGTGAGGGGCCGGAGGCTCGGGCTTTATGCCCGCTTTCATGCCCGAGCCCTATAACAGTCATCACGAGCTCCTAACAATCGGGTCCGATCATGAGATCAACCCCGATGAACAGGAGTGACAGAATCATGAGCAACCCCGAACCCTCAACCCCCGGCCACGGTCCGAACCCGGACCAGGCAACCGATCGGCAGTCGAGCCTGCGCCGCTATGCCGTTCCCGCCGCCCTCGTGGTCGGTGGCGTGACGGCGGGTTCGTTCTTCGCCCCGATCGGCTTTGCCTCGGCCCAGGAGGACGGCGACGATCAGGCCGATCACACAGCCGAGACCGATGACGATGACGGTGACCGGGGGCGCGGTCACGGACGGCGCGGTCCCCATGGACGCCTCGCTCGAGGCGCACAGCTCGATGTCCTGACCGAGACACTCGGCCTGGATGCCGATGAGCTGCGGGCCGCACTGGCCGAGGATAAGAGCCTGGCCGCCATCGCCGCCGAGCAGGGTGTGGCCGTCGAGGATCTCTCGGCCGCCCTGGTGGCCCAGGCCGAGGAGCGGATCGATGACGCAGTGGCCGATGGCCTGCTCGACGCCGAGCGAGCCGAGGACATGAAGGCCAACCTGGCCGAGCGGATCGATGATCATGTCAACCGAATCCCGGGTGAGCGTGCCGAGGGCGAGTTCGGTCCCGGCAAGGGTCGGCGAGGTCCCGGCGGTCTGTTCGGTGACCGGGCCGAGATCGGCGCCGAGCTGGCCCAATTCCTCGGCCTGAGCACCGATGAACTGCGGGCCGCCTTCGCCGACGGCCAGAGTCTGGCCGATGTGGCCGATGGGCAGGACGTATCCGAAGAGGCCCTGGTCCAGTTCCTGCTGGGGCAGCTGGAAGAACGCCTGGACCAGGCGATCGAGGACGAGAAGATCGATGCCGAACGGGCCGAGCAGATGCTGGAAGACGCCGAGGAGCGCATCCAGGACCACATCGACGACGTACCCGGAGAGCATCAGCGCCATGGCCGTCGAGGCCACGGCCGCCATGGTGGTCCCAAGGGCTTCGGCAGTGACGGATCCGACGTCGACACCCCCGACACAGGAGTGACAAACAACACATCATTCCAGGCATAAACAATACGCCTATTGGGTTAATTAAAGGTGAGGTCGCATCGACCGACAACATCGGCCAGCGACTTCCCAATCAACCCCTTCACAGAACTAGTACCGCAGGCACCCTTCCCTCCAAACCTGCGGTGCTGCATCCACTGGGATCTCCCTACGCCCCCACCCTCGATCCAGTGGACGCAAGCGGCCCCGTCTCTCTGACGGGGCCGCTTAGTATTCACGGTGCCGGAGTTCGGCAGTCGCTCGGATCGCTCGGCAGCCGGTCGGATCGATCGGCGGTCGTCATTGGATCCCTCCGACCGACCGGTGGTTCTGCCCAGTCGATAGGAACATCGACAAGCATCGACTACGGTCGGGAGCTGGAACCAACACCATCCCGGGTAAAGCGGGAAGGGGCAGGTTGATGGATCTCTCCGATGCAGGACGGGCTGTATCGACGACAACCGACGGCAACAATGACGATGAACTCGGCCAGGTCATGGCTGTCATTGTTCGACTCCGCGAACTGAGGGATCGGGGATTCGACCATCAGAAGATCGCTGACCGCATCGCCGTCGATCATCCTCGGACTCCCGGAGGTGGTACCTGGTCGGCGGCCACCGTGACGCAGGTGCTTCGTGTCGCCGACACCTCCGAGATCGAACATCGCCGTGCGGCCGGTGTCACGGCCCTACAACCCTCCGCCTTGCCAACCACCATTCCCCGCTCCGTCCATCCGTCGATGTCACCCGAGCATCCGTACCCGATGGCGTCATCGGTTGCGGCCAAACCGGACCCATCGTGGTCCACTGTGTCCGATGCCGGAATCAGGGACGATCGGCATCCGACCACCACATCCAGGAGCCGGCTCGCCGTCACGGTTGGTCTGGTGGCCCTTCTCGCTGCGGCGGGGATCTTGTCGTACCTCGTGTCCGGTTCATTCGACCTGACGGTTGCCGAGCCCGGTGGTTCCGGCCGGACCGTTTCCGACGAGGAACGCACTGCGGCCAGCCAGGCCCTGCTGTCGGAGGTGGCCGGCGAGGACGAGCTGCCGGGCGATGCCCTAGTTTCGGGCGGTGGACAGTCGGTGGACTCGACCACCGCTGATGGGGGCACCGAACCGGTTGACAACGAGACCGAACCGGCAACCCGGCGGCCGCTGATCGTCACCATCGACGATCTGCCCCAGGGTGACCCGGCCGACACGCTGAGCATCCGGGTCGAAGGCGACGACGGTGACGTGGGCGAGGGCGGCACGCCACCAGCGACCGCCACCATCCGCACCGACGGCAAACTCCACGTCGAGGGTGCCTTCCCCACCCAGGCCGCGGCCGATGCCTTCGTGTTCCAGGCGTCACAGATTTTTGGGGCCGAGGCACTCGTCGAGTCGTACACCGTCGATCCTGCGGCCCCACAGCCAACGGTTTCGGACATCGCGTTGGACAAGCCGGTGTTGTTCGAACCGGGTTCGACCCGGATCCATCCCGAGTACATCCCGTTCCTGGAAGCCTGTGCCGGGGTGCTGGAAGCCAACTCGTACATCGTCATGTCGGTGTCGGCCTACACCGATTCGTTGGGGGATGAGCAATTCAATCTGGAGCTGTCCCAGCAGCGGGCCCAGGTGATCGTCGACTTCTACCGGAATCTCGACATCGGCGAGGACCAGCTCATCGGCGCAGGGTTCGGTGAAGCGGAACCGGTGGCCGACAACACCAGCTCCGAGGGGCGGGAACAGAATCGGCGAGCCATGCTGCAGTTGCTCAACATCATGGACGACGGCTGAGGAAACGCCCGGCGGTCATCGACCGTTGACCATCATGGACGAGCGGCGAGTTGTCCGGCGGGACCCAACCAGAACAGCCGCCGGTCAGGTCAGGTCGAACCAGCGGACAAAGCCGGGCTCGGGCAGCGTGGCCACCGCCACCTCATTACCGTCACCAAGTTCGACAACCAGAGCCGGAAGGGGCTGATGGTCGCCGTCCCGGAGCGAGACGGCCAGGGTCGAGTCGTCGAGGGCCAGGATGCTCTCGGGGTACCAGAGCCCGTTGTCCCACTCGAATCGGGCCAGCATCGTGTCGGTTTCGCTGTCGGGGTCGAAGCGGAAGAGCCCATAAGCGTCGATCCAGCCCGCCTCCTCATTCCATACCGGCCGCAGGCCCAGGATCGGACCGTCGTCGCCGCCGAGCACCGTCGCCACCTCATAGGTTCGGCAGCCGCCCTCGCCATCAAGACAGCGGTCGGATTCGTAGATCACGAAGCCGTCGTCAAGGTCGACCAACTGGAACCAGATCTCGGCTTCGGCGCCTCGTAGTGCGACCGCCACCGGGTAGGACCGGATGGTGGCGAACGTCGTGGCCGACTCCCAACCCCCGGTGGTCATGATCTCGGTGGCGGGGCCGACGGTACCGGTGGCATCGACAGGCAGCCGGTGGAGTGCACCGCGGGCCGTTTCCGGCGTGGTTCCCGACCTGAGTTGGTAGTAGACCTCGACCCGGTCGTCGAGCTCGACGGCGCCCTCCAGGTGCAGGTGCTCGCCCTCGCCGGCTTCGACCAGTATCCGTGGTTTGCCGTCCCCGGTGTCCAGCCGGATGACCGGGTCACCGATCCAAGGATCGGCTCCGGGACGCTGGTAGACGACGCCCTGGGTGGTGTAGGCGATTTCGAAGAACGGCCCGGCGACGATCTCCGACCGGTTACCGGTGTGGCCGGGCACGGTTGCTCCACTCTCGTCCCACAGCATCACGATCCGGTCGTCGCCGGCGGGTGCCAGGCGCCAACCCTCCTTGGAGTCCTCACCCTCGAACCGAGGCGAGGCAACCGGTTTCCGGCCCTCATCGTCCCCGTTGTCGCTGCCATCGTCGGTGCCCGGCTCGTCACCTCCACCGTCGGTGTCCTCAGCTGCGTCGCCGGCCTGCTCGTCGTCGTTGTTGACGCCGGTTTCCGGCTCTTGGTCACCGTCGGCATCGGTCTCCGTGGGATCTGTCGTGGTCGTCTGTTGGGCATCCTCAGTATCGGTGGTGGTTTGGCCCCCGGGATCGCCGCCGCAGCCGGCTGCCAGCAGGGCGGTCAACACCAGTGCTGCCAGCGTCCCGAGCATCGAACCGCCCGGTTTCGCCGTGGTGGGTATCGTTGTCACGAGCGTCCTTTCTCTACTCCTGAGACGTACGAGCGGCTCGATCGGTTCCCCCGGTGCGACGGCGGCGATCCGTGACGTTTCCGCCGCCTCGATCGGGGGTCAACCCTGGCGGCCTCGCCTCATTTCATTCATGATCGAGTGTTTCAGCTCCCACGACGCCGCGCTCAGCGACACGTGGTACACGTGGGGGTTGACGATGCGGCGCACGCCGACGTCGAGCCGGGCCAGGTCGTCGGAGCGCCGCCCTCGAGCCTCCACCACCGCCTCGTGCTCGTCGGCCGGAGTCCACGGGTCGAACGGTTCCAGCAGCTCCTCCCGGCCGCTGATCCGTTCGGAGGGAAGCCGACGCATCACCCCTTCCGCTGATGGGTGATGCAACACCAACGGATCGGTCAGCTGCTCGTCGGCCTGGGCCAGAAGATCGGCGGTGGCGGTGCCCCGCCGGCTGTAGATGCGAAACACCCGCTTGGGGCCGGGGTTGATGACCTTGGCCGGGGTGTCACTCAGCTTGATGGCCGGTTTCCACGAGCCGTTGTCCTCGATCGCCACCAGCTTGTAGACGCCGTCCAGGCTGGGGTCGCCCTCGCTGGTGGCCATTCTCGTTCCACAGCCGTACATCAGCCGGCCCATGACATGCTGAGCGTCCTGGCCGTACTGGGGGGCCTCGACCGCGATCTGGTTCAGGATCTGCCAGATCGTGATCTCGTCCAGGCTGGACGACAGCACGATGGTGACTTCGGGGAACCCGGCTTCGTCCAGCATCTGCGACGACTTGACCGCCAGGTGGGCCAGGTCGCCGGAGTCGAGGCGGATACCGACGGGCTGGTGGCCCTTGGCCCGCAGTTCGGAGAACACGGTGATGGCGTTGGGTACCCCGGAATCGAGGGTGTTGATGGTGTCGACCAGTAGCAGGCACTCGTCGGGGTAGATGTCGGCATAGGCCCGGAAGGCGCCCAGTTCACCGTCGCCCAGCGCCATGAACACCTGGACCATGGAGTGGGCGTGGGTGCCGGACGGGGTGAAGCCCAGGGCGTGGGCCAGCCCGGCGTTGGAGGTTCCGGTCGCTCCGCCCACCAGGGAGGCCCGGCTGGCGGCGGTGGCTCCCCGCTCCGGGGCCCGCCGCATGCCGAACTCGAGCACGCTGCCACCGTTGGCCGCCTCCACCACTCGAGACGCCTTGGTGGCGATCAGGGTCTGGAAGTTGAGGTGGTTGAGCACCGATGTCTCGATCAGCTGGGCCAGGGCCAGCGGTCCCTCGACCACGGTCAGGGGTACGTTGGGATGGACCACCCGACCTTCGGGAATGGCTTCGAATCGCAGGCTGGAGAAGTCGCCGACATCGGCCAGCCAGTCCAGGAAATCGTCACCGAAGATGGGCACGCCGAGGTGGTTGCGATGGGATCGGAGCTTGTCGAGCGAGGCATCGTCGAAGCGAACAGTGTGGATCCAGTCGGCCAGCCAGGCGGCTCCGGCATTGATGCAGTAGCCGGCCTGGTGGCGCCCGTAGTCGGGGTAGCGGCGGAAGAAGTGCTCGAACCGGGCCTGGCGCTCGGCCATGCCGGTCCGGTAGTAGAGCTGGGCCATGGTCAGCTGGTACTGGTCGGTGTAGAGCACGCCTTCGGCAAGCTTGCGATCCATGGATGCAGCCTATGGTGTGACTCCCTCGCTCAGCCCGGAATCCCGTGGCGTGCTCTGGTCACGGTCGGACACGCAGGTCGTAGAATTCAGAGTATGAGCACCAATGTCGCTACAGCCGCCGACACGTCGAGCAACGGCGGGGCCGAGGCCCTGATCGTGGTCGACATGCAGAACGACTTCGCCGATCCTGAGGGCAGCCTGTACGTGAACGGCGCCGACCGGGTCATCGCCAACGTCAATCGGGAGATCCTCAAGGCCACTGCCGGCGGTCGTTTCGTGGTCTACACCCAGGACTGGCATCCCGAGACCACCCCCCATTTCCAGAAGGACGGTGGAGTGTGGCCGGTCCATTGTGTGGCCGAGAGCTGGGGTGCCGACTTCCATCCAAGAGTGGTGGTGGCCGGTCCGTCGGTCCACAAGGGCGTTGACGGCAACGACGGCTACTCCGGGTTCACCACCCGCGATCCGCAGACCGGCGAGCAATCGTCGACCGAACTCCATGATCTGCTCCAGGAGCGGGGCGTGGCCTCGGTACGGGTTTGCGGCCTCGCCCTCGACTACTGCGTGAAGGAGACGGCGGCCGACGCCGTGCGCCTGGGCTATGACGTCACGGTGGTCACCGATGCCACCGCTCCCGTCGATGTGAACCCCGGCGATGGTGAAGCGGCATCCGAGGAGCTGGTGGCGGCCGGGGTGACGCTGGCGGCTTGATTCGGGCTACCGGGCCCGGCCGAAGAAGGCCAGCACCCGGGTTTGTGGGTCGGCCGTCTTCTCGACCTGGATGCGGGGTCCGAACTGGCCGCTGGCCCGCATGGCCTCATCGGCGGCGTCGTCCACCGAGTCGGTCATGGGCAGCATCCAGTCGATCAGGTCGGGGTCGATGGTGTCGTCCAGACCACCGGCCCGGGCCAGATCCCAGGAGTGGACGGCAAGATCCGGGGTGACGATCATGTCGATGGCGGCGGCCAGTGGCATCGGGCCGAGCGGTCCCAGCTCCACCGTGGACTCGGCGATGGCGGCATCGTCTAGGGCCCTGCGAAGGGTGGATTCGACGGCGTGCCAGCGGTCGACGGGGTCCTCGCCGTCGACCATCTCGAAGCGGAGGCCGGCTTGGGAGAACAGCGCAGGTATCCACTCCGTCACGTGGTTCACCACATCACGGCCGGTCCAACCCTCGCATGGCGAATCGGCATCCCAGTCCGACGGTGCCATGGCTCGAACCCGAGCGGCGAAACCGTCGGCGGCGCGCTCGTAGCGGTCGCCTGCCGTGAGGTCGGGGCCGGAGATTCCGGCGGCCAGCAGCCGGTCGAGCTTGGCGTAGCCCTGGTTGACCCCGACCTCCATACCGCTTCGGAGCCAGGCGTCCCGTCCTTCGAACGAATCGACGAGCGATTGGGCGTGGAGTCGGGTACGCCCCTGACCAAGATCCTCGAACCGGAGGGTCTCGAGGGCAACATCATCGGGTAGGCCCTCCCAGGTGAAGGTCTGCACGATGCGATCGGGGCGGACGTCATGAAAGCAGCCCCGGAAGCTGTGAATCTCACCGTTGCTGGTGGAGGTGAAGCGCCAGCTCCCCCCAGCGGTGGCGTTCCAATGGTCGATGGCGGTGGGTGTGTTCTCGGGCCCGATCCACCGGGCGAACAGGTCCGGGTCGGTGTGGGCCCGGAACAGTTGGTCCACGGTGGCGTTGAAATCCCGCGTGATCCGAATGATGGGAAGGTCGGGATCGGCCTCGATCGTCGCCTCGGGAACGGGGGCGGTGTCAGGGTTTGTGGTCATGATGCCGGCCTTTTCCTTCGTGGTTGTGGGTCGTCTGTGCCTTGGTCGGCCGGGTCTGAGGTGTCCATTGCCGCCAGGACATCGTCGAGCCGTCGGTATCGGGCCTCGATCCGGCGGCGAGCGCGCTCGATCCATGCGGTCATCAGATCGAACACCTCGGCTTCGAGATGCACGGGTCGGCGCTGGGCGTCACGGCTGCGATGAACGACCCCGGCATCCTCGAGGACCTTGAGGTGCTTCGACACCGCTTGAATGGTCATGTCGTACGGCTCGGCCAGTTCGGTCACGGTGGCGTCGCCCTCGGTCAACCGGGCCACCATGTCCCGACGGGTCGGGTCGGCCAGTGCGGCGAACACGGCGTCAAGTCCGTCGTTCGGTGGGGTGAGAGTGCCGGGCTGATTGGTCATAGGTCTGGCCGGGGGGATTGGTCCTTGTGCTCAACCGAGTGGTTGAACACGTAGACTATTGTTGTTTCGGCGTGTAGTCAACTGATTGGTTGAATAGCCGTCCCACCAGTTGCGGGAGGCAAACACGAGGTGGACGTGCGCAGCACGGCCACACGCAGCTACCTCTGTGATCGCGACAACAAGTGGAAGCGCGACCTCGTGGCCTGAACAAGGCGACGGCGGGCAATCCGCTCCACTCCTGCAACTTGAAAATCGAGTAGCCGGGGCCCCGATGGCCGCTGGCGGGCCGAACGGAGTAGGATCCCCGGGTATGCAGCGCCGACGATCGGATCGCATCGTGGCCAAGACCGTTCTCCCGGTCGTCGATATGAATGAAGCCGTCGACTTCTATCGCCGGCTCGGTTTCGAGGTCGAAGCCTTCGACGGCGGCTACGCCTGGGTCCGCCACGACGGCGAGGAGATCCTCCATCTGGCCGCCCATCCCGACATGGCCGTCGCAGCCAATCGGGCCGCCGGCTACCTCCATGTCCAAGACGCCGGTCGGTGGTATGAGGCCTGGAGCGGGCACGTCGACGTCGGGCCACTGGAGGATCATGCCTGGGGCATGCGGGAGTTCGCCGTCCGGGATCCGTCGAACAACCTATTGCGCGTTGGGCAAAACACCTAAGGAGTGCTGAGGCCAATGAACCGGCTCCGCTGGGTAGATGAGCCCCGACGGTTCCAATTCCGATCGGTATCCGCCATTCTTGTACTTGCGCGGCTAGGATGCCGAGTGGCAGGGCGGTAGGACCATTCATGTCTTTTTTGCATACCTACACAGCCCGTCGGGCCGTAGTAGCCCTCGCCATCGCCCTCATGCTGGGGGTCATGGCGCTCCCCTCCGACGCTCAGGATCTTTCGGAGGAGATAAGGGAGCTCAAAGAGGAGCAGGAACAGGTCAAGGCCCAGAAGGAGGCCAAGGCCAAGGACATCGAGGTGGTCACGGCCACGGTCGAGGAGTTGACCGACGCCCTGGCCGTGCTTACCGCCCAGGTCAACGAGCAGGAGACCAAGCTTGACGCGGCCCGGACCCAGCTCAAGCTGGCCGAGGCCCGCTTCGCCGAGGCCACGGCCGCAGTCGAGGAGAAAAAGGCCGAGATCGAGGCCCTGAAGATCCAGGTCCAGGCTCAGGCCATCTCGGCCTTCGTCGGGGCCCAGGACACCCACCCCAATCCCGTGATCGATGACGTCGATCCCAACGAGGCGGTCCGTCGCCGGTCCTTGGTCCTTTCGGTGACCCGCCAGGATATCGATCTCGGCGAGCAACTGAAGGACGCCCAGGACGAGCTGGCCATCCAGCAGGCCCTCGCCGACGAGGCGGCCAGGGAGGCCGCCGAGTATCGGGACGCCATCGAGGCCGATCTCATCCAACTCCAGGCGGCCGAGGAACAGCAGGCCGAGCTGGCGGACGCAGCCGAGGCCCGCCTCGAGGCCCGCCTGGCCGAGCAGGCCATTCTCGAGGATATGGAATCGCAGCTGGCCGGTGAAATCAAGGAGAAGAACGACGAACTGGCCCGCCAGGCTGCCCTTGCCGCCGCTCGACGCAGGTCGCAGGCACCGGCCTCGGTGGGCAACATCCGTTATCCGTCGGCCGACCAGATCGTCAAGGTTCAAACTTTCTGGGTTCACGAAGACATTGCCGGCGACCTGAATCGGTTGTTGAACGACGCCCGGGCCGCCGGCATCGAGTTCGGAGGCTGGGGTTACCGCGATCATCAGCGCCAGATCGAGCTGCGTCGAGCCCACTGCGGGAGTTCGAACTACGCCATCTGGCAGATGTCGTCATCCCGATGCCGGCCACCGACGGCCAGACCCGGCTACTCCCAACATGAGCAGGGCAAGGCCATCGACTTCACCTACAACGGTCGCAGCATCGGTACCCGGTCCAGCCCCGGGTACAAGTGGTTGGCGGCCAACGCTCACAAATACGGGCTCTACAACCTGCCCAGCGAGCCCTGGCACTGGTCCGTCAACGGGAATTAGCCCGACACCACCGGTGGCAAACGAACGGTAAAGGTCGAGTCGTATTTGGGTATCGCCGGTGTAAGATGCTCGGGCATCTAGCATTACAGTAGCGTTTCGACAATCGGCGTAATAGTCGGAGCAACCAGCGCCGGATGGCGTCGGAACAGCAATGTGTCACTTGGCGGTGTCTCTGTTGGCGAGCATAGGAAAAGTGCTGAGTCCTCGGCGGATGGTGGTCTTCCTGGCGGTGGCGTTCGTCGTCGGCGGTGCGGGCTATCCGTCCATCGCACAGGAGACGACCACCACAAGCACTGCACCCCCGACCTCGGAGACCACGACCACCACGGCCGCTCCCACCACCACTACCACGGCAGCTCCGACCACTACCGCTGCTCCGACCACCACGGCCGCTCCGACCACCACCACTCCGGCGGAGACCACCACCACTGCGGCCGAGACGACCACCACGGCCGCTCAGACCACCGTCACCAAGGTCGAGCCGGTGGACGACGAGGTTACCGACAACGCCCCAACCGGTCGGGTGTCGGAGAACCTGGCCGCTTCGTTGGCCGAATGGAACAACCGGGTCAAGGACAAGGAAGCGGAACTGGAGAAGTCGGAGGCCCGCCTCGGCCAGCTCGAGGGCCGGGCCGAAGGCATCCAGGCAGAGATCGAGGAGACCCGTCGCCGTATCGCCGAACTCGAGTCCACGGTGGTCCGACAGGCCATCAACTCGTTCCAGGAACCCGACGGCACCACCATCGATCTGCTCAACGCGGCCGAGACCACGGTGGGCATGCGGGCTCGGACACTGCTGAATCAGGCCGTGACCAAGGATCTCGACGTGGTCGAGGAACTGCGGGCGGCCAAGGAGAACCTCCGTATCCAGCAGGCCCTGGCCGATCAGGCTGCGGCCGATGCCGACGCCGCCACCGAGGACCTACAGGCTGAGCTCCAAGAGCTGGAGGAGGCCCGGGACAAGAAGGCCGTGTTCACGTCACAGGCTGCGGCCAGCCTCGGCGTGGTCACGGAGGCCGACATCGTCACCGTCCGGGGCTTCGAGGTTCACAAGACCATCGCCGACAACGTGGCCGGTTTGGTCGACGCCGCGGCGGCCGAAGGTATCAATCTCGGGGGTGGTGGCTATCGCTCGTTCGAGCGTCAGATCGCCACTCGGCGGAACAACTGCGGAACGTCCCACTACGCCATTTGGGAGATGTCAGCAGGCGGGTGCCGCCCACCGACGGCCCGGCCCGGTGCCTCGATGCACGAGAAGGGCCTGGCCCTCGATCTGACCTGCGACGGTTCCCTCATCCGGAGCCGAGGCAGCCGATGCTTCCAGTGGCTCGCCGCCGGCAACGCCGCCTTCTGGGGTTTCAAGAATCTGCCCAGCGAACCCTGGCACTGGTCCACCAACGGTCGCTAGCGCCCACGGCACTACCCTGACCGTGTGACAACGTCGCTCGATGCTGTAGCAGCCCTCGAGCTGCTGGACGGGCGGACCCTATCGGCCCGGGAGTTGGTGAGCGACTGCCTGGACCGCATCGAGCAGATCGATCCCGCCGTCAACGCCATGGTCACCGTGGTGGGGGAGCAGGCGTTGGCCGCTGCCAGGGGGATCGACGCTCGCCGGGCCCGAGGTGAGCCGGTGGGACCCCTGGCCGGGCTGCCGGTGGCGATCAAGGACCTGCAGGACACGGCCGGCATCACCACCACCCTGGGAGCATTCCCCGACCGGGTTCCCGAGCGTGACGCCGGCATTGTGGCCCGGATCCGGGCCGCCGGCGGGATCATCGTGGCCAAGACCAACATCCCCGAGCGCAGCATCGGGGCCAACACCGTCAACCGCATCACCGGAGCCACCGCCAATCCCTTCGACCCGAACAAGACCTGTGGCGGGTCGTCGGGTGGTTCGGCCGTGGCGCTGGCCACCGAGATGGTACCCCTGGCCACCGGATCCGATCATGGCGGGAGCATCCGTATCCCGGCCTGTTATTGCGGCGTGGTCGGGCACCGGGCCACCCCCGGGGTGGTGCCGTTCGAGGAGCGGGCCATGACCCAGACCTTCTACAGCGTGCAGGGCCCGATGGCCCGCACCGTGGCCGACACCGCCCTGCTGCTGTCGGTCATTGCCGGCCGGACTTCGGGCCACGACCCAATGGCCTTCCCCCTGGATACGATCGGATTCCGTCGATTGGCGCCGGTCGACGTCGAGGGGCTGCGGGTCGGGGTGAGCGAGGATCTGGGTGGGGTCGTGGTGTCGAGCTCGGTGCGGGAGGTGTTTCGCCGCCGGGTGGAAGTGCTGGCCGACCACGGGGCCGAGTGTGTCGAGGTGCCCCTGAACCTGGCCGACGGCCCCGAGGTCGACTGGCGGTTGCGGGCCGATGTGTTCGCCACCTACTACCACCACGAGGCCCGGACGTGGGATGACGACTTCAACCCCAACATCCGAGCCACCTACGACGAAGCCCTGGCCACCCCGGTGGCCGAGATTGCCCGGGCCCGCCACCGGCAGATGGAGCTGTACCGGCATATGGTCGCGGTGGTTGCCGATGTGGACGTGATCGTGTGCCCCGGCGTGGCCGTGCCGGCCTTTCCGTGGACCGACCCGTATCCCACCGACATCGACGGCCATCCGGTCGAGAACTACATGGCCTGGCTGGGGCTGACGTCGGCCGTTACTGTGGTGGGGCATCCGGTGACGGTGGTGCCGGCCGGCGTCGACGACACCGAAATGCCCTTCGGTGTCCAGCTGATCGGCCCGGCCTACGGCGATCATCGGCTGCTGTCGGTGGCCGCCGCCATCGAGCCGCTGTTCGAACGACCCCGCCCCGATCTCGATGCCCTTCGATCCCTCCCCGACGACCACGCCCGACGGCTCCGAGACGTTCGCTGATCTCTGCTCGTCGGGATTGGTCGTTCATCATGATCTCGGAACGGTCGATGCCTCCGAGCTGATCGAACCGGCCCTGGACTGGGCCCGGCGATGGACCGAGGCCGGGCTGGAACCCGGGCACCGCATCGGGCTCTGGTTGGCCAACGGCCGCCGCTATTTGGAGGCGCTGGCCGCCTGCGCCGTCGGTGGTTTCGTGGCCGTGTCGGTCAACACCCGATGGTCGCAGGCCGAAGCCGACACCGTGCTGAGACGGTCCGGGGCCCGACGGTTGGTCACCAACGACGATGACCGGGGGTTGTCCGGCGGTGGTCACGATCCGCTGGAGTTGGCGGCCGGGACGCCGTTTGTCGTCTTCACCACCTCGGGCACCACCAGCCGGCCCAAGATGGTGGTCCAGACCCGGGAGTCGATCGTGGCCCACGCCCGTGACGTGGCCGCTGCCGCCGGTTATCGCCCCGACCGGCCGGTGCTGGCGGCCATGCCCCTGTGCGGGGTGTTCGGCCTGGTCGGCGTCACCGGTGCGCTGGCCGCCGGTGCCCCCATCCATCTGCCGGCCGTCATCGATCCGGCAGCCCTGGCGGCAACGGTCGAGCGGGAACGGATCTGGGCCATGAACGGGTCGGACGATCTGTTCCACCGCATGGTGCGGACCGAGGCCGACCTCTCCTCGGTGCAGCTCGGGGGCTATGCCCGGTTCAACACGAGCCTTGGCGGCATTGTGGAGCGGGCCGAGGAGCGTGGTATGCGGCTCACCGGCCTCTACGGCATGAGCGAGGTCCAGGCCCTGTTCTCCATCCGGGATCCGTCGGGGCCGGCACCGGAACGGGCCCGGGCCGGGGGCACGGTGGTGTCGCCTCGAGCCGAGGTCCGGGTGGTCGACGATGAGATTCAGATCCGAGGCCCCAGCCTGTTCGCCGGCTACTTGACCGATGGAGGGTCGGCCGTCGACGACGAGCTGACCGCCGCTGCCTTCACCTTCGACGGTTGGTTTCGAACCGGGGACGCCGGCGCCATGGATCCGGATGGGGTTCACACCTTCGAGTACCGGTCCCGCATGGGGGATGTGTTGCGGCTCGGTGGGTTCCTGGTGGCACCGGCCGAAATCGAGCAGGTGCTGCTGACCATCGACGGTATCGAACAGGCCCAGGTGGTGACGGTCGACCGACCCGCCGGGGCTCGCCCGGTGGCCTTCATCATCGTCGACGACAACGTGGACGACAACGTTGACGAAGACGGGGTGATCGAGTACTGCCGCCGACGGCTGGCCCGATACAAGGTTCCGATCCGGGTGCTCACCATCGAGCGGTTCCCCACCACCCCGTCGGCCAATGGGACCAAGATCCAGAAGGTGAAGCTTCGAGAGCTGGCGGCCCGAGCCTTGGCGGTGCCGGGGGAAGTCGACGGCTAGATCTCTTGGGGGCGGAGCCCCCGAATTTTGTGACGAGTTTTCTGGCAGTTGTTACAGCTTTCGACAAGACTGGAATCGGGCCGTGACCTGCAACGACCGGGGTTTTCGACCAAACGTCGCCCGGTGTCAGCTCTGTGGGGACGGGCTGCACAACCTCATCAACGAGTCGACTATGGGTCGCCGCGACCCTTGGTTGCACGGCGACCATGCTGGCGCGCCACGCCGGCCCGACGCACCAGGGCCGTCCCGGCCACCCCAACAGCCACGCCAGTCGCGTCAGGAGGCGGGGAGGCAACGCCTCCCATTAGTGTCCTGTCAGGTTGGTCCGTTGCCCAATTCGACGAGCGGATGGCGTCCGTCGCAAGGACGCAGTTCCGCTCGCTACCTGGTTGTAGCGGAGGAACGAGGACGCCGCGAGGGGCGTCAGACGCCGACGAATTAGTGACATGATCAGCCTGACGGGACACTAGGGCCCGAAGGCGTCGCCGGCCACACCCACGATCTCGCCCTGGTCGACGAAGAGTTCGATCGACCACCAATCGATACAGGAGTCGATGGTGTCCTCTGCGGGCTGAATGGAGATCCGCCGGTACCGGGCCAGCTCGGGGGGCGCCGGGAGCGGTACCGGCGAGGCGCAGCGGTCGTGGGGTCCGATGGCGAACCGGGCCGGGGCCGGGGCCTGGCTCAACAGGTTGAACGGCCCGGCCAGATCGGCGTAGAACGGTGCGTTGATCGACCAGGCGCTCCGGTCGGCCAGCTCGGTCGCCGTCTTTCGGGCATAGACCTGGGAGCCGAGGGCCAGCAGCACCTCGTCGGCCACGAGCAGGTCGTCAAAGCTTCCCTCACCCCCGGCGGCGAAGTCGCCGAAGGCGAAGGCCACGGCGTCGTCGCCATCGTCGGGGTCGGTGGTGTCGGCGGCCCAGGCCGCGATACCGGCATCGGTCAGCTGGACCTCACCGACCGACGCCCCGGCAAGGGTGTCATCGATGGCCTCCACGAACTCCGCCGCCTGGTCGGCGTCCCGCTCCGGCCCGTCGATCTCCAACCGGTCGGTCAACTCCCGATCGCCGTCGTCGGCCACGGTCCGGGCCGCCGCCCGCACCGCCTCGGCCGTCGTCTCGTCGGCCTGGCCCGAGATCAGCACCATGGACGGGCTCACCGTCACCGCCACCTGTCCCGGCAGGCGCTGGTTGGGAACGTCGAAATCGATGGACACGTAGGTCCCGACGTCGGCCATGGTCACCGCCACCCGACCGGGCCGCGACCCCCATCGGTGGGTATCGTCGGCTCCGTCCACCGGACCGTGGGGGCCCTGAAGGGCGCGAGCCAACTCGGTCCACAGCCAGTCCTGATCCAGGTCCTCGTCGTTCAGCCCCAAGGCGTAGGCGTCGCAGGTTCGCAGCATGGCCCCGGCCCGCTGATAGGCCTGGACGAACGGGGTGGGCGTGTCGGCCGGGGTGATGAACTCGGCGTACCCGGTGGGGCACAGATCGAGCAGCTGGATGTCGAGAGTTGGTTCCTCGGCATCGGGGCCGACCAGGGCGACCATACCGTAGGGGGCGATGACGCTGCGGGTGCAGTCCTCACCGGTGGGGCACTCGAGGTCATAGACGATGTGCTGCAGCGGCGGGTTGGCCGGCTCCTCCGGGGCTCGGGCCAGGAGCACAGTGCGCCCGTCGAAATCGATGAGCGACACCCGGTAGGCGGCGATACCGCCGATGCCGGTGGTCCACTCCAGCTCACCGTCGGGAGTGAACACCTCGAGCTGGGCCGGCTGCAGGACCTGGTCGACGACGCCGTTGCTGTCGAGGGTGACGTCGGCATCGACGAGACGTACGGTCACTCCGTTGGCTGCGGTGACCTCGGTCGGGGCGGTGATCTCGACCCCGGCGTCGGTCACGGGCTCGGGTTGGGCCCGCCCGATCTCCCATCGGTAGACGCCGTCGGTGGTGGCGAACAACAGGTCACCGTCGTCGTTTCTTGTCACCACCGGCTCGGATCCGAGCGGGGGAAGCTCGGTCAGCTGCCGGCCCTGGTCGTCGACCAGGCCGCCATCTCGAAAGACCACCCAGGCCACATCGGTCAGGTCGGTCTCGACCAGTGCCGGGGCGACCGTGGTGTCGGTGGTCGACGTCGATGTCGTTGTGTCGGTGGTATCGGTCGACGGGGCGGACGTGGTCGACGTCGGTTCAACCGACTCGTCGTCACCACCACAGGCCGACGCCGAAATGATCAGGGCCAGCGCCGACACCAGTAGCAGACGGCTCATCGTCGGTCGGATCCACCGCTGATGGCGGCATCGATCGTGTAGCAGAAATCGGATGATGGAGGCAACAGTAGCCCGACGCTCGGGGTTCGAGTCGGCGTCCGGAGTCGACGGTCGTCGATGGTCGGCTCGGCCACCGTCGGATTGTGCCTGCGAGCAATACGGGGAGCCCGCCATCCCGCCTATGGTAGGAACTACCCGTCCTTTTGAGTGCCAAGCGACATGTTGGAGCGAGCATGAGTGAAGTTGTCATCCGCAGGAGTGAGTTCGATGCAGTCATCTTTGATCTTGATGGGGTGATTACCAAAACCGCCGCAGTGCATGAGGTGGCGTGGGCCCAGCTGTTCAACGGCTACCTGCGCCGGCGGGCCGACGACGGAGGTGACCCGTTCCAGCCGTTCACCTCCGCCGACTACGGTCGCTTTGTCGACGGAAAGCCCCGCTATGACGGTGTGCAGAGTTTCCTGCAGTCGCGCGGTATCGATCTGCCGTGGGGTGATCCATCCGATCCCCCCGACGCCGACACCGTCTGTGGGCTCGGCAACCGCAAGAACGTCGAGTTCCTCCGCATCGTGGAGGAGGAGGGCGTGGAGCCGTATCACACCTCGGTTCAGTTCATCGCCGATCTGCATCGGGCCGGCATCAAGACCGCGCTGTTCTCGTCGAGCCGAAACGCCGGTCCTGTCTTGGAGGCGGCCGGCCTGGGAGACCTCTTCTCGGTGCGCATCGACGGGGAGGTGGCGGCCGAGATGGGATTGACCGGCAAGCCCGACCCCGCCTCTCTGCACGAGGCGACGAGTCGACTCGGGGCCACACCGGATCGAACTGCTGTGGTCGAGGATGCGATATCCGGTGTCGAGGCCGGCCGACGGGGCAACTACGCACTGATCATCGGGGTGAACCGGCTTGATCAGGCCGACGAGTTGGCCCAGTACGCCGATGTGGTCGTGTCCGATCTGGTCGAGGTGAGTGTGGAGGGGACGAACGCGGAGACCTCGATGGCCGATCTGCCGTCGGCACTGGTCGACAACGCCGGTCTGCCCGACGAACTGGGGCAATCACGGCTCGCCGTCTTCCTCGACTACGACGGAACGCTGACGCCGATTGTGGAGCATCCCGACATGGCGGTGCTGTCCCCGGAGGCTCGTTCAGTACTGGAACGCCTTGCCGCCGTCACAACCGTGGCCATCGTCAGCGGGCGTGATGTCGTGGACGTGATGGACAAGGTCGGCGTGCCCGGCCTCTACTACGCGGGCAGTCACGGATTCGACATTCGTTCGCCGTCGGGAGAACCGGTGGGTGACGAGGAAATGGTGCGATTCGACGCCTTCCTCTCCAGCCTGGACCAGGCCGAGGCCGAGCTTCGCCAGGACCTGGCCGACGTGCCCGGCTCGAATGTGGAACGGAAGCGGTTTGCCATCGCCGTCCATTACCGGCAGGTACCGGGGGAGTACCACCAACGGGTTGCCGACGCCGTCGACCGAATCGCTCCCGGCTATCCGACGCTTCGGGTCGCCGGCGGCAAGATGATCTGGGAACTCCGCCCCGACATCGAATGGGACAAGGGCAAGGCGCTCGAATGGTTGCTGAAGGAAATGGATCTCGACCATCCGGGTGTGATTCCGCTCTACATAGGCGACGACGTCACCGACGAGGACGCCTACCGGGTGTTGGGTGATCGTGGGGTCGGCATCGTGGTGGGGAGGGAGGAGCGAACCTCTGCTGCCGAGTACGCGCTCGAGGACACCGATGAGGTGCGGATCTTCCTCGACAGACTTCGGGTTCTGGTTGAAGGAGTGGCCGAATGAGCGAATGGACGCTGAGCTACGAGGGTTTCGATCCAGACGAAGAGGGGCTGCGGGAAGCCCTTTGCACCGTGGGCAACGGCTACTTCGCCAGCCGGGGCGCCGCTCCGGAGATGGATGCGAGCGACGTGCACTATCCCGGGACCTATGTCGCCGGCCTGTACAACCGGCTGGGTACCGAAATGGGCGGTCGAGTCATCGAGAACGAGGATCTGGTCAACGTGCCGAACTGGTTGCCGCTCCGGTTCCGTCACGAGGGTGAGGAGTCGTGGTTCGCAACCGATCCGGCCGTCATGGAGGACTACCGCCAGGAACTCGATGTCCGTCGCGGCGTCCTGATCCGTTCGTTCGTGTGGCTCGGCCCGGACGGACAACGCACCAGGGTGACGCAGCGTCGTTTCGTTTCCATGCGTGAACCTCATCTTGCAGGGTTGGAGACCACGTTCTTGGCCGAGAATTGGTCGGGGACCTTGGAGGTCCAATCTGCGCTGGACGGCACCGTCGTCAACGCCGGGGTTCCTCGCTATCGGCAGTTGAACAGCCGGCATCTCGTTCCCGTCGAGACCGAACCCGTCGGTGATGAAGGGATCGCCCTGACGGTCGAGACGTCGCAGTCACGAGTGCAGGTATCGTTGGCGGCCCGCACTCGTGTGATCGACAACGGCTCGAACGCGGGTGCGGCACCGCAAACCGAGCAGGCGCCCGGCTGGATCGCCCAGCAGTTGAACGTCGAGCTGGCGCAGGATCACCCGGTGTCGGTGGAGAAAATAGTGGTTCTGGTCACGTCCCGTGATCGTGCCATCAGCGCACCCGGAGTCCACGCCCGCAAGCTCCTCGGCTATGCCGAGTCGTTTCCCGAGGCGCTCGAAGCCCATGTCCTTGCCTGGGATCATCTATGGCGGCGTTTTCATCTCAGCACCGATTCAAGCGTCGAGACCCGGCGCATTCTCAATGTGCACATCTTCCATTCGCTTCAGACGGCCTCGAAACACTCCATCGACCTTGATGTCGGGGTGCCGGCCCGAGGCTGGCACGGCGAGGCGTATCGAGGCCACATTTTCTGGGATGAGGTATTCATCCTCCCGTTCCTCAACCTGCACCTGCCCGACCTGACCCGGTCGTTGCTGCAGTACCGGTACCGGCGGCTGCCGTCGGCCCGGCGGGCGGCTACCGCAGCCGGCTTCGAGGGGGCGATGTATCCGTGGCAGAGCGGGAGCAGCGGTCGAGAGGAAACGCAGACCATGCATCTGAACCCCAACTCGGGGAACTGGCTGCCCGACAACTCCCACCTTCAACGGCACATCAACATTGCGGTCGCCTACAACGTGTGGCAGTACTTCCAGGCAACCGAAGACGTCGACTTTCTCGCCTTCTACGGTGCCGAGATGCTGGTCGAGATCTCCCGGTTCTGGTCGAGCATCGCCTCCTACAACAAGGCACTCGATCGATTCGAGATCCGCAACGTAATGGGACCCGACGAATACCACGACGCCTACCCGGACGCCGACGAGCCAGGCCTGCACAACAACGCCTACACCAACGTGATGGTGGCCTGGTTGTTGCAACGAACGTTGCAGGCCCTCGAACAGGTGCCGGAATTCCGGCGTCGTGAACTGGTGGAAAAGCTCGGGCTGCGGCGCGAGGAGGAAGAACGATGGGAGGAGCTGTGCCGCAAGCTGGTGGTTCCGTTCCACGGTGATCGCATCATCAGCCAGTTCGAAGGCTACGAGAATCTCGAGGAGTTCGACTGGGCCGGTTACGCCGAGCGCTATGGCGACATCCACCGCCTCGATCGTATTCTCGAAGCGGAGGACGACACTCCGAACAGATATCAGGCGTCCAAGCAGGCGGATGTGCTCATGCTGTTCTTCCTGCTGTCGAAGGACGAAGCCGCCGCGGTGCTCCAACAGCTCGGCTATGAGTGGGATGACGACTTCGTTGCCCGCAACGTTGCCTACTACATGGATCGCACCTCGCATGGTTCGACGCTGAGTCGTCTGGTCCACTCCTGGGTTTTGGCCCGGTCGGATCAGGACAAGTCGTGGGAGTTCTTCATGGATGCGCTCTACAGCGACGTGGCCGACATCCAAGGCGGTACCACGGCCGAGGGAATCCACCTCGGAGCGATGGCGGGCACCGTCGATCTGGTGCAACGGTGTTTCGCCGGAGTGGAGACCGCCAACGGCGTACTCCGTTTCGATCCGGCCGTCCCCAAGGAGCTGGGTCGGCTGAGCTTCGACATGCAATACCGGGGGATATGGATCGGGTGCGAGGTGACCGAAGACTACGTCGTGCTCGACGTGTCATCCGGTCTTGCCTCGCCCATCACCGTTGCGGTGAGGGAGGAGGAGTTCGTGCTGGAGCCCGGTTCACGCCTCGAGGTGAGCCTGCGCTAGCGGTCGGTGGACCCGCTGGAAACCGATCCCCGCCCCAGGAGCACTTTGGTGGCCTGGCGACCCCGATTCTGGAGCTTTGGTGGGCCGGCGGCCTCGTCAGGGGGTCGCCGGCGGGCCAAAGTGCGGGAGGGCTCAGGATCCCCAGATCAGAACCGGGTCGGATTGGCCGGTGGCCCGGGCCGCCGACGTGCCCCGATCGATGTTCAGGTTGACCCCGTTGATGTAGCTGGCCGACGTCTCGTCGGCCAGGAACAACATGGCCGGCGCCATCTCCTCCGGTCGGGCCATGCGGCCGGCCACTGCGGTGGCGTGGTCGACGACGTCGGCCCCCATGCCGGCCCGGAAGTCATCGACCAGCGGAGTGTCCGTTACTCCGGGGCAGATGCTGTTCATGCGGATGCCGGCCGGCAGCAGCTGCACCGAGCGCCACAGGGTGTAGTACTGGACCGCCTCCTTCGACAGCACGTAGCCGTCGCCGTACACGTCGGGATTGTCGGCCAGCCAGGCCTCGCCCTGTTCGAAGCTGTGGGCCGCCATGAGCCGACGCATGATGTCGAGTCGACCGGGCCAGGCCCGGCCGGCGGTGGAGGCGATGTGGACGACGGCCGACCGGGGTGGCATGCGGGGAATCAACGACTCGGTCAGATGACGGAGTCCCAGCCAATTCACCCGCATCACATCGGCGCCGCTGAACCGTCCGCCATTGGGCACCCCGGCACAGTTCATGACCACATCGACGGTGGTCGGCAGCCGACCGATCGCGGCGTCAATACTGTCTCGACGCCCGAGATCGCACCGGTGGTGATTGGCCTTGTCGGCAGCCTCGGACACCGGCATCACATCGAGGGCGTGGACCTCGGCCCCGGCCTCCAGCAGGTGTCGGAGCACAGCCGCTCCCATGCCCGAGCCGGTGCCGGTGACCACCACCGTTCGGCCACTGAAGTCGAGCAACCGGGGTACGGCTTGGTCAACCATCGATGAGCCTGATTGACTTGAGAAGCACTGTGAACGAGGGTAACCATGCAGACGTCTGACGGCGACGGGCCGGCCCCATGGATTCGACATCAGGGTCCGAACCGGTTCAGCCACGCCGAAACCGTGGCCAGGATCGGTCACTACAAGTGGCTGGAAATGCGCCTGTTCGATCTGTTGGGCACGTGGGTGGCCATGATCGACGACAACGACGTCGCCTACGGCCTGGGGCATCACTGCGCCCACCACTCCTTCCACGCCGAACTATGGCACCGGCGGCTGGTGGAACTGGGCCATCACCGACCCGACGACCTGACCGTGCCCGCCGCCCCCGAGATCGAAGCCGCGTTCGACGCCCTGCTGGGTGAGATCACGATGCTGGAGCGGCTTGTCGGGTTGTACCGGGTGGTGCTGCCCGGGCTCATCGCCGCCTACAGCTTCCACCTCGACAACATCAACGAGGTGAGCGATGCCCCGTCCATGAGAGTGTTGGACATCTGCCTTCGGGACGATCTGGATCAATGGCGTCAGGGGGAGCTGATGATCCAGGCCCTGCTCAAGTCCGACGACGTCAACAAGGTCATGAGCACCCAGGCCGAGATCACGTCGCTGGTCGTGACCGCCGGCGGGATGGTGGGCCCCGGTTCACTCTCGGCTCGAGCCGATTGATGTTGGCACCGGCTCGAGCCGACCGATGATGGCGCCCGGCTCAAGGCGAGGGCTGATTGCGCCGAAACCGTGAACAACCCGCAGTGCTTCCTCATCTCATGGAACAACCCTCCGTCCAACAACGTTGTACACAGGTAGTCGGACGCCGCTGGAACCCCACATTGGGTACCAACCTCTGTTTGATTCCCGGGGATGATCTCTACGATGAAACGGCGCAATCGGCGAATACACTTGATGAACACACGTTTGCTGGTAGCTCGATCGATTGATCGGTGTCCCGGTGGAGAGACGAGAGGTAGATTTCCTTGGCTAAGGAGCGCGTCGAGCGGGACGAGGAAGATCTCGTCAGGCTGTACCTCACCGATATCGGCCAGTATCCGCTGCTGACCAAGGAGGACGAGGTCCGGCTTGCTCAGGCGATCGAGGAGGGCAAAGCCGCGGCCGAAGAGCTCGAGGGCGATGCCGAGCTGTCGGTCATGCGCAAGCGGGAGTTGCGCCGTATCGTGCGCAAGGGCCGCAATGCCGAGCGTCAGTTCGTGCAGTCCAACCTCCGTCTGGTGGTCTCCATCGCCAAGAAGTACCAGGCCTCCGGTCTGCCTCTGCTCGACCTCATCCAGGAGGGCAACCTCGGGTTGATGCACGCCGTCGAGAAATTCGACTGGCGCAAGGGGTTCAAGTTCTCCACCTATGCCACCTGGTGGATCCGCCAGGCCATCACCCGTGGTATCGCCAACACCGGCCGTACCATCCGCCTTCCCGTGCACGCCGGTGACACCCTGGCCCGGCTGCAGAAGGCTCGGGCCCGGCTGGAGCTGAAGTACGGTCGTCCGGCAACCCTGGCCGAGCTGTCGGCCGAGGTCGAGATGCCGGAGGACAAGGTCACCGAGGCCCTGCGGTTCGCGGCTGAACCGCTGTCGCTGTCGGAGCCGCTGCGGGAGGACGGCGACGCCGAACTGGGCGACGTGGTCGAGGACCGCTCGGCCGACTCGCCGTTCGAGTCGGCGGCCACCGCCCTGCTGCCCGACGAAATCTCCCGCCTGCTGTCACCGCTGGACGAGCGGGAGCGCGAGATCCTGAAGCTGCGCTTCGGTCTGGATCGGGGCGAACCTCGCACCCTGGAAGAGGTGGGCGAGTACTTCAACCTGACCCGGGAGCGCATCCGTCAGATCGAGGCTCGGGCCATGTCCAAGTTGCGGCACCCGTCGTCCGACACCGGCGCCCGGGACCTCCTGGCCGTCTGACCCTCCGGCAAACCAGAGAAGCCACCGCCCGTGGACCGGTGCGGTGGCCCCTTTTGGCGGTGGGTAAGAGGGTCCCTAGCAGCCGGAAACGATCACGTCCCCGTTTGCGGCGGTCGCGTTGTTGGCCGCGGCGAACACACACTGGGCCGATTCGTCCAGGAGCGGACCGGCCATGCCAGGCTGATTGGTGTAGCCCCAGGAGTTGACCGAGATGATGGGACCCGAGCCGCTGGTCGCGTCCATCGGCTGGATCCATGGTCCGCCCGATGAGCCGCCGGAGAGGCCGCAGTTGGGCAGCCACCAGTTGACGCCCGGGGTCTTGACCTCCATGGGCTCGGCACAGTACATGAAGTTGGGGTCGTCGCTGTAGCTGTAGCCCATGGCGTGGGTCACGTCATCGGGGTTTGTGGGCGCTGGGAACTGGATGGTCTGTCCCTTGACGGCCGTCTCCAGACCGCTGCCGTCGACGACGTAGTAGGCGTAGTCCCATTTGACGTTGTCGGGGAAGGTGCGAGTGGTCCAGTTCTCGTCGACCACCCCGAGGCTCGGGATGAAGCATTCTTTGATGTGGTCGTTGGTGCAGTCTCTGTCGGTGCCGGCGGTGCTTCCGTCCTGGTTGGGGATGAACAGCACCCTTTGGGCGAACATCTTGTTCACGTCGTCGTACACACAGTGGGCGGCGGTGAGGATGACCGAGGCCTGGGTATTGTCGTCGATCACCGTCGTTCCGGAGCACACGTAGGCGTCCCAGGTAATGCGCCTGCCTCGTATCGTGGGCATCTCGAACAGGATTCTGCCGGCGGCGAGCTGGATCTCGCCCTCGGCGGTCCAGCGGGAGTTGGTGACGATGTCACCACCGGGGTCGCCTCCGGGATCACCTCCCGAGGTGTCGATGATCAGGCTGAACGTCGTGTCCGAGATGGCGGTGTTGCCACCCCTGCGGGCGTTGTCCGTGGCTACGACGTACCAACCCCAAACCCCGTCGGTGAAGCCGCTGAGTTCGGTGCCGTAGACATTGTCACCCAGGTCGCCGGCGGCGAAGGTCTGGGTCGTCACTTCGTCGGGATAGACGATCACGATATCGACCGACTTCACTCCCGAGGGGTCGGTCACCGTGGCCTGGAACGACACGGCCGCTCCGGCGGTGTCGCCGTCCTCCGGGGACCTATCGGGATCTGAGATGGTGGGGCCTTCAGTGTCATCTCCGCCGGATGGGGGCTTGGCCATGATGCGGGCCCCGGTTGCCACCTGCTCCAGGCGGTAGGGCCTGTTGTGGTTGTAGGGCCGCAGTGAGCCGTCGGACGCCTTCAGATAGCCGAGGCCCCGGTGATCGATGACCAGGTCGCGCGGTTGGGCCTTGGCCATCCGCTCCGGGGTCCAGTGGGCGATCACATCGCCGTCCCGACCTGGTGGATCGACCGGATTGGCTTGAGCGGGGTTGGCCGATGCCGGCGGTGCGGTGACCAGCACAGTCAGCAGTAGCACCGTGGACGCGACAAGGGACCGGAACCTGAGTGCGGCGGTAGGCATGGCCCGAT
>JAHEJM010000142.1 GCA_024638815.1 Acidimicrobiales bacterium
GAACCATGTGCGCAACATCTTGCACAAGCTCAAGCTGACCCGCAAGAACGAGCTCATCCGCTACGCCGTTCAGCACGGGATCGACTGAGCGATCCCGGTCATCCCGGTCCCCGCCGCCTGAGTCCCTGCGGGCGACCGAGGGCCACGCAGCCGACGGCCACGCAGCCCAGCCCATAGATCACCACGGGCCACGGCCCGACGATGCTGGCCAGGGTTCGACCGTCACGCATCTCCACCGTTGCCGTGATCGTGGCCCGCTCGCTCACATCGGTGCGGGTCAGCAACTCGCCGTCGGGAGAGATGACGGCCGACATACCGGTTGGTGCCACCTGGACGACCCAGCGGTCGTTCTCCACCGCCCGCAGTTGGTTCGACGCCACCTGCTGGGTCTGGACCTGGGTCAACCAGTACGACGACCCGTTGGTGGGGTTGGTCAGCAGTTGGGCTCCCTCTCGCACCGAGTGGCGGGACCGGTGCTCGAAGAATCCCTCCCACGAGATGGACACACCGATGGGACCGACCGGGGTGTCCAACACCGGAGGTTCGGTGCCGACCCGCAGATCCCGGCGGGGGAGTCCGGCGTCGGGGGCCAGCCGGGTGATGAGGTCCCGCAGGGGCACGTACTCACCGAAGGGCACGATCTGGACCTTGTTGTAGACGTCGGTTTCCGTGCCGTCGGGGTTGATGATCGACTGATAGTTGGCGCTGACGGTGTCGGAGACCGGACGGAACCAGCCCGCCACCACCGGGGCGTTCAGCTCCCGGGCCACGCCCACCACCAGGTCATAGGCGTTGTCAAGGTCCAAATAGCGGCCGGGGTTGACCACATTCTCGGGCCAGATCACCAGGTCGACCGGGCCCTCGATCCGGGCCGAGCCTTCGATGTGGCGGGCCAGCACCACCGGTTCCTGGGACGACGAGGCCCTGGTCTGTTGCGGCCCACCGCCCTGGACCAAGGCCACCTCAGCGGTCCGGACCACGTCGGATCGGGGATGGATGAACGCCCCGAACACGGCCAGGGCGACAAGGCCGAGAGCCACGGCGGGCGGCCGCCACTGGCGCCTCCATTGACGTGTTTCCGCGGCCACAGCGGTGTCGGCGGCCACGGCAGTGGCCGTGGCCGACAGGGCTTGGCCCACCACGACCACGGCCATGACCACCAGCAGGGGACCGGCCAGCCGGGCCGGATAGCGCAACGGTGACTCGGCCTGGCTCAGCCCGAGGTGGGCAAGGGGCACCCCGCCGAAGGGCCAGCTCCAGCGGGCGAACTCGGCCAGGGCGAAGGTGCCGGGCAGCAGCCACCGTCGCAGCCGGGGAACGGTCACCACACCGGCCAGGCCGAAGTACGCGGCGTAGAAGGCGCCGGCCGCCACATAGCCGGGGGCGGTGAGATCCCACATCCACAGCATGGCCGGGTAGAGCCAGGCGGCGGCGGCCAGCCACATCCGCCCGAACCGTTGCCGGGGTGTGGTGTCGATGAGCAACCGGTCGATGATGGCGATGCCGACGAAGGACAGTGGCCACCAGCCCCACGGTGGCACCGAGGCGGCCAGGCACACGCCGGCCACGAGGGCCCACACCTTGGCCGAACCGGGCAGTCCGCTCGCCGCCCGGTCGACCTGTTCGGCCGTCCGGCTCGGGGCTTGTGGCGAATCGATCAAGGCTCCAGCAACTCCCGGACCGCCCGTTGGGCGCTGCCGATGCAGGCCGGGATCCCGATCCCGTCGTAGGCCGCCCCGGCCAGGCGAAGCCGAGGATCCCGCTCCGCCGCCTCGGCCCGGAGCCGGGCCACCCGGTCGAGATGTCCGGGCTCGTACTGAGGCAGCGCGTCCCGCCACCGGTGGACCCTGACGGCCGCCGGATCGCCGTGCAGCGGCACCACCGGTGACACTTCGTCCCGCAGGGTCGACACCAGGGTGTCGTCATCGAGCCGGTTGGCCCGGTCGTCGCCGTAGCGACCGGAGGTGAGCCGGATCAGGGCGGTGTCGGGATCGGCATAGTGGGGCCATTTCGAGCTGAACCAGGTGCAGGCGGTCAGCATGGTGCCCCCGATGCGGGGAAACAGGATGCCCGAGGTGTCCATGACCTCGTCGAGGACGGTGACCGGCACGGCCATCGTCACCTGGGAGACACTGGCGTAGTTGATGCCATGGCGGGGCGGTCGGGTGTCGATGATGGCGTCGGCCTGTAGGCGATCCTCGGCCACGATGGCGCCGGCCCGGTCCACTCCTGTGGCCGGTGAGCCGTCGGGCAGATCGACGACCGGGCTGTACAGGCGCAGATCGGCCTGGGCCAGCTCCTCCAAAAGCCGTTCGATGACGCGGACCACCCCGCCGGTCAGGCTGAAGAACACGGGCCTGTCGGCGGCCGACCCCAGGGTCGCCCCCGCCTGCTCCCGAACCGCGGCCATGCCCCGGATCAGCGAGCCGTGGTTGTCGATGGCGGCCGCCAACTGGGGGGCGGCGGCCCGCAGACTGAGCCGATCCAGGTCGGAGGCATTGATCCCGCCGAGCAGCGGATCGATCAGCTTGTCGGTGATCTCGTCACCCAGCCGCTCCCGGCACAGGGATCCGATCGACATGTCGGCCCGGGCCCCGCCTCGAGCGTTCGGCGCCGGCGGGGCCAGGGTCAGATCCCGGGCCGCCCTCTCCAGCCCGGCCCGGGAGATCAGACTGGAGGTCTCCAGCAACGACAGATCGGTGGGGACGCCGAACATGGTCCCGGCCGGCAGCTCGTGGAGCAGCCCATCGACGTAGAGGTAGGCCGGGACCTTGGACACGGGATGGGTCATCTCGGCCTCGAGCCCGAGCCGCCGGCACAGCTCGATGCCGGCCTCGGCCCGAAACAGGATGGAATCGGGCCCGGCGTCGACCATACGGTCCCCGACCGGGCTCGACCAGATCTTGCCCCCCCATCGGTCGGAGGCCTCGTGAACCGTCACCGACCAGCCGGCCTGCAGGAACTCATAGGCCGCCACCAGGCCGGTGACACCACCGCCGATGACGACGGCGTGGGGCGATCGATTCGGGGCTCCGCCACCGGCGCTCACGGTGTCATCTCGTCAAACCTGGACGTTCCCGAGCTATCTGCGGTTGGGGCGCCGGGACCGGGGGTCACGCCGTCGGCCCGGCCCTCGGCATGAACCAGCTCGACCACGGCGGCCAGGATGTCGGGATCGGTGTCGGGAAGCACGCCGTGACCGAGATTGAAGATGTGACCGGGATGACCACCGTTGTCCACCAGCACCCTGCGGACCTCGGGCGCCACCGAATCCCAGGAGGCCAGGCACAGGGCGGGGTCGAGGTTGCCCTGAAGAGCCACCCGTCCCGCGGTCCGGGCCCGGGCCACCGACAGTGGCGTGCGCCAGTCGACGCCCACCACCTCGGCTCCGCACCCCGCCATCTGGTCCAGCAGCTCGCCGGTGTTGATGCCGAAGTGGAACCGGGGAACGCCCAGATCGGCCAGCGACTCCAGGATTCGGGTGGAGTGGGGGGCCACGTAGGTCCGGTAATGCTCGGGCCGCAGTGCGCCGGCCCACGAGTCGAACAGCTGCACGGCGGCAGCCCCGGCCTCGACCTGGGATCGCAGCGAGGCGATGGCCATGTCGGCCAGCCGTTCACACAGCCGGTGCCACAGGTCGGTCTGGTCGAACATCAGCGACTTGACCTTGCCGTAGGTTCGGGACGGCCGGCCTTCCACCAGGTAGGCGGCCAACGTGAACGGTGCGCCGGTGAAGCCGATCAGCGGCACATCGAGCTCGGCCACCAGGTTCTCGATGGTTGCGGTCTGGAACCCGAGATCGGTGTCGGGATCGAGCGGTCGTAGGCGGTTCAGGTCATCGGCCGAGGCGAACGGTTTTTCACATTCGGGGCCGACACCGGGAGTGATGTCGATGCCGAAGCCGACGGCCCACACCGGGGTGACGATGTCGGAGAACAGGATGGCGGCATCGACCCCGTAGCGGCGGATCGGCTGAAGGGTGATCTCGGTCGCCTTCTCCGGTATCTGGATGGCATCGAGAATGCTGCCGTCGCCCCGCACCTCGTGATACTCGGGCAGGGAACGCCCGGCCTGGCGCTGGAACCAGATCGGAACCCGGTTACCGGGCAGCTGACGGGCGGCCCGCAACAGGGGCGGCAGCGTGGTTGACCGGTTGTTCGACTGATCGCCGTTCGATGGTGCGGTCGTGTCGCTCACCCTTCGAACCGTACCGCCCAAACCGGCCCGCCAGGTCACACGGCGACCCACCGTAACCGGGCTGGTAACGGTGGGTTCGAACCACTGATGGGCGTAGACTGGGTAGCCCCCAAAATCAGGTGAGTCGTCAGGAGCGTGGTGAGCGAACGACATCCAGAGCTTGAAGCGGAACAGGCCCATCTCGATCTGGCCTACCGTCGACTCGAGGAGGCCAGGGACGAAGCTCTGCGGCTGAAGGACACCATCGAGGTCGGCCGGGGCGGCACCAATCAGGCCCGGTGGGAGCGCGAGGTTTTCTACGAGAACATCGCCAACCGGCTTCGGGAGCTCGATCTGGGTGAACGTTCGCTGTGCTTTGGTCGGATCGATCAAACCGAGGAAGCCGGTGGCGGCAGCTATCACATCGGCCGGGTTGCGGTGGCCAACACCAACCAGGAGCCACTCATCGTGGACTGGCGGGCACCGGTGTCGGAGTCGTTCTACCGGGCCACCGGAGCCGACCACCGAGGTCTGGTCCGCCGGCGTCACTTCACCTCCCGGGGCCGGACCGTGCTCGACCTGGAGGACGAGTTCTTCGGCGAAGCGGCCGGAGCCAAACGGGTGGTCATCAACGGCCGGGAGATTCGCGGTACCGGGGCCCTGGTCAACGCCCTGGAGGAGAACCGGACCGGTCGACTGAGCGACATCGTCGGCACCATCCAGGCCGAACAGGACGAAATCATCCGGGCCCCCATGCCCGGTGTGCTGGTGGCCCAAGGCGGCCCCGGCACGGGCAAGACGGTGGTGGCCCTCCATCGGGCCGCCTATCTGCTCTACACCCATCGGTTCCCGCTGGAGGGCCAGGGAGTGCTGGTGGTCGGTCCCAACCGGCTGTTTCTGGGCTACATCGAGCAGGTCCTGCCGTCGCTGGGCGAGGCCGGGGTGGAATTGGCGGTGCTGGCCGATCTTGTGCCTCGGGTCCGGGTCTCGGGCCGTGACCGGTCGGAGACGGCCCGGATCAAGGGTGACCTTCGTATGGTCGAGGTCGTGCGCCGGGCCGTGCGGGACCGTCAGCGGCCGTTGACCGCCGATCTCATCGTGCCCATGGGGGCTCGTCGCATCCGGCTCCCGGCCTCGGTGACCGAGACCATCGTGAGCGAGGCCCGGCGCCGCTACCGCACCCACAACGCCGCCCGCAAGTATGTGGTGGCCGAGTTGTTCGAAGCGCTGGCCGCCCATCACCCCGATGGCGTGTCGGCCGACATGGTGGAGGACCAGGTCGGAGGGAGCTCCGAGGTCAAGGAGGCCCTGATGTGGATGTGGCCGGTGTTGACCCCGGCTCATCTTCTCCACGATCTCTACGGGTCGCCGGCGCTGATTCAATCGGCCGCCCCCAAGTTGAGCGACGATGAACGCAAGGCTCTGTATCGGCCGTGGGCCGATGGCAAGGTGGTCGAGGGGCTGGTGTGGACCGTCGATGATGTCCCGGTGCTGGACGAGGCGTTCGAGCGGCTGGGACCCCGCTCGAAACGCAGAATCGAGGATGACGTGCGGACCTACGGCCACATCGTGGTCGACGAGGCCCAGGATCTGTCACCGATGCAGCTCCGCATGCTCACCCGCCGTTCGCTGAACGGCTCGATGACCATCGTCGGCGACATCGCCCAGTCGACCGGAGCCTGGGCTCATGCCGGCTGGGACGAGATCCTGGAACATCTACCCGATCGCCGGGAGCCCCGGACGGCCGAACTGACGGTCGGCTACCGCATCCCCGGTCCCACCATGGAACTGGCCGCTCGGATCCTGGCCTATGCCGCCCCCGATCTCGCGCCACCGACCTCGGTACGGTCCTTGGGCGATGCCCCGCGCTTTGTCGATGCATCGACCGAGACCTACCGAATCAACGGCTCCGAGGACCCGCTGACGTCGGCCGTGGTGGCCGAGGCATCGAAGGAGGCGGGCGAGGAGGACGTCGGCAACGTGGCCGTCATCTGCCCCGCCTCCCTGTACGACTCGGTGGTGGACGCCTTCGACGCCGCCGGCGTCGACATCGGTCGGGCCCCCAGGGACGGGCTGTCGCATCAGATCACGGTGGTGCCGGTCAACCTGGTCAAAGGCCTGGAGGTGGATGTGGCCGTGGTGGTGGAACCGGCCGCCATCCTCGACGAGGAGCCCCAGCCGGCCCGTTCGCTCTATGTGGCCTGTACCCGGTCGACCCGGCGCCTGGTTGTGGTCCATCATCAGCCGCTACCGGAGATGCTGCGAGACCCGGAGGGTTCGTAGGAGCGGTTGCGGTCGCCTGGATGAGGCACGGCGTGGGTCCGAGTCGGCCGTGCGGGCACTTGGCTGAACCTGATCGATCTCGGTCAGGTCGGGACTATTGCATATTGGCGCACCGTAGGCGCATCGGTGACTGGGCGCAGTCGTAGTACACGGTCTCCGCCACGATCACGCCGTCGTCGAAGGTCAGCACTGAAAGGCCGGTCAGGTTCCAGTCCCCGTGGCCGTCGAAGACCCACCTCACCACCGCGGTGTCGCCACTGATCGCCTCGGTCTCCACCTCGACAACTTCGTCGATCTCGGCGAAGACGTTCCATCCCGCCTGCGCTCCTCGGAAATTCTGGTTGAGTGCCTCGTCGCGCCACACGGCATCGCTTGTATAGAGCGCCACGATTCGCCTACCGTCCTGAGCGAGCACGGCGGCCTTCCATTCATCGAGGGTTTCGCTCATGGCGGCCGGGACGGTCGGTGAATCATCGGACCCCCCTTGGCCTATGAGCCATCCTGCGGCCAGTCCGACAACGATGGCGGCCACGATCGGAAGGGCAGGCCACCACTGTGAGGGGACCCTGCGCCTTGATTGCCCGGCGCCCTTTGGCGTCGCAGGAGCTTCAACTTCTTCAGGTTGCAGTTGGTCGATCATTCTTCAAGTCCTTCCCGTAGGAGGCTGTTGCGCGTATCGATCCGTAGCCGCTGTTGAGAGTGGTGCCGCTCGGCGGACAGCAAAAACTCGCCCCCGGCATCCCCGTGATCGATTCAACTCTCGCAGTAATTGGCACCGGACAACAGTGCCCAAGGTCCTCAATCTGAATGCCAGGATGAGTCGGCCTATGCTCGTTCGGTGCCCTCGGCGGGGCCGGCGGGGGAGGTCTTGATGGTGGTGTCGGCGGCAAGGTCATGGTCCCACTCGGCCGTCCGCTCGGTGTCCTCGTAGACCTCGAACCGATGGATGCGACCCCATCGAATGTCGAGGTAATCGATGAACCGGTTGTTGTAGGCCCCGGCCTGACCGGGCTGCGACGGAGCGTTATGATCGCGGGCTCGGATGGCCACTCTGGTTTTCCAGGGTGGACCATTGACGAGAATGTCCTCGATGTCGACGTGGAGCCCGGCATCCACGAACCGCTGAGCAAATGCTGCGGCCTCGTGCTTGCCCAGATGGGTCGGGTGGAAGTGTCGGCCCTTCTGCTGCGTTCGAAACATGGTCGCCCACGAGTTGTGGCCGGGGAAGGCGAACTGGATGTCGTCGGCGGCCATGGCCAGGAGAAGGCCGGCGTCACCGTTGTTCAGTCGCCGGATTGCGGTTCGAACCCCGGCTCGTATCAATGCCTTGTACGCCATGCGGTACCTACCCTGCGGCGATGCTGTGTCTAGAATTATCGTTCTAGTGACTAGAATAATCGCTCTAGTCAGCGGCGACAAGAGATTCCGAGCCGATTAGCATCGAACGCATGGCTGCCGACACGAGGTCGAGAATCGTGACCGCCACCAACGAGCTGTTCCGGCTGAAAGGCTATACCGCCACCACGTTGGCCGAGATCAGCGCCGCTGCGGAGGCTCCGGTCGGTTCGATCTACCACTTCTTTCCCGGAGGCAAGGCCGAGCTGGCCGAAGCGGTCGTGTTGGAGACGGGCGAGGCCTACCGGGAGTTGTTCGTGCTGTTCGTAGCTGAGTCCAGCTCACCCGGCGAAGCGGTGGAGGCGTTCTTCAGCGGCGCCGCCGAGACGTTGGAGAGCAGCGGTTTCCTTGATCCGTGCCCAATCGGCGGTGTGGGCCGGGAGGTGGCCAACGTCGATGAGCGCCTGCGCCGAGCCGTGGGCCGGGTGTTCGAAACATGGGTGCAAACGCTGGCCGCCGGTGTCGGCGTCCTCGGCGTTCCGGCCGACCGGGCCGCATCGGTCGCCCGGTCGGTCATCGCCTTGCTGGAAGGTGGCTTCGTGCTCGCTCGGGTCGAGCGAAACGGCGACGTGCTCCGTCACGCCGGCAGGGAGGCGAGGGGAATGATCGAGCGGACAGCGGCCGCTGCGACGGTGCCCGGCAGCTGCTAGTCCTCCAAGCGCTAGTCCTCCAAGCGCTAGTCCTCCAAGCGCGAGGCCATCCAGCGGCGTGGCAGTGTTTGGCACTACAGATCGCCGTAGCCGAGGGACTCGCCGTCGGCTATTCACGCTGGATGGTGGCTGGTCGGGGTGGTGGGGTTTCGTCTGGTGTGGCCGGTCGGGTGGCCCAGACGATGCTCCCGGTGGGCCCAATGGTGCGGTACAGGGAGTGGTTGTGTTGGTGGAGTTCTCGGTGACAGGGCCCGCATTGCAGGGCGAGCTGGTCGATGTCGGTGGTGCCTTTGGCCGGTGCGTTCCACGGGATCAGATGATGAGCCTGGCACCGTTGGGGTGACGCCCCACACCGCACACATGCCCCGTCTCGAACCACCAACGCCAGATACTGGGCCACCGAGGCGTGACGGCGGGTGCGCCCCAGCCACAGGGGTTGAGCGTTCGAGTCGGTGAACAGGGTGTAGATCGGCGCACCCGCGGCGACATACTCCTGGAACACCTCGTTGCTGATTGGTCCGGTGCCGTGCTGAGTGGCCGGTTTCACTCCGAGATCATCGAGCCGGATCGACACCACGATCGGCGGTTTCGACCCTGACCGTGTGTTCCCGGCACGTTTCGATCCGGCTGAGAATGTGGAATTGGAAGGCGGGTTGCCGGCCGGTTGCGTGTCCTCGCCGGTGGTTCCGTTGAAGTAGGCGATGGCGGCGTCGAACAGGCGGTGCTCCCACGGGACGTGTTCACCGACCGGGCGGTCCCTACCCCCCGCACTGCGATAGGCCGCATCCGCATCGGCTTGGATCTGGGCCCACGCCCGGTCGATCACCGCATCCGGGCCTTCCAAGGTCAAGGTGGCCAGATCGGGTTTGCCGCCATCGGCGGGGCGGACTCTCCGCCGGCACGACCTTGCGCTCATCTGGGCCCGGTACTTGTCATTCACCTTGTCACAATCGGCGGTGTCCTCAAGATGCCGGTCGACCGCGTAGCCGGTCTGATCCGGCGACAGGCCAGTCACCTCATCTATCAGCTCGTCGGGTATGTGCCCGGTGTCGGCGTCGGCCGCTCTGGCCAACGCATCCAACGAATCCGGGAC
>JAHEJM010000143.1 GCA_024638815.1 Acidimicrobiales bacterium
GCGAGTCGAACCACTCATGAACGTGATCGGTGTACATCCGATCGTCGACGCAGACCGCAGCGATCTCCGTCTTCACCAGCACCGAACCCGGCTTCACCCGGGGATACGGGCGTTCCACCAACTCGACGCTGTAGGGCTCCGGAACCGTCACGATCGTGTTGGACTCGGGTGTGTCCATTGGCGCCTCCTGCAGACCGAATGACGAGTCCACGACCCATCGCGTCACACGCAACGTACACGAGTCGTTCCCGAGCCTTCACCCAGTGCGGATGAGCGGCGCGGCCTCACCGGAGCCCGGCGGGCAAGGTCTCTCACGATCTACGCGCACGCTCCACCCTCGGACCGGGTCCGCGCACTCGAGCGGTGGCGATCTCTCGGACGGTTGGTGCCATTGCTACGGTGCGGCCATGAACAGCCAGAGCCGGTTCGGTCAACTCGTCGTCTTCGTGCTCGTCCTCATCGTGCTGAACGTCGTCGCGCAGCTCTTGGGATTGCAGGTCCGGATCTCGATCATCGGCAGCATCGTGCTCACGCTCGTGGTCGGTGGTGTGCTGGCCATGACCAATCGGCGGCGCTGACCCGAGAGGTCGCTGCACCCAAGGGCCAACCTCTGGATCACGTCATCGGTGTCCAGACTGCTCCGACGTGGGCGTCCCCGGCCGCTGGTACGGGGAGACTAGATATTCGCAGTGTTCAACCGAGCGGACATCCGCTCGGCTACCGGCAACAGAGTGGGCAACGCACGGAGGGGCGATGATCTTGGCGCGTCCGGTAGCCACGACGGTCTGATCGCTCGCCTCTCCGACGACATGTGGAACCGATTCGACGAGCGTGTTCGCCGAGATCCTCGATCCCGGATCCGCTTTCTCGGTTCCGTTGGGCCAGACCATGGTCGGCTCTGACGAGTTCGGGGACCACGTCGCGTTGATCAAGGCGTTCAAACGGCTCAGCGTTCGACGCGTCCCCAACAGACCGAACCGTGCCGGAATCCGAGGTTGACAAACCAAAGCTCTTCAGGGATGCCGATCGCGAGCGGCTCGTTTCCCGCGGGCGCGGCGGGGCCGCTCTTTGGGGCGACTTGGCTGCCCGGACTAACGTCCACGCCAACGAGATGAGGGGTGTCATGTCTGGATCGCGCGATGATCGCCGAGTTGTTCTTCCGATTCCGGAGCGTCAGCGCCGAGCTACTGCGATGCTCGATGCTCACGATCCGGACTCGAAGTTCCCGAGCATCGATCCCGTGCGTCCGCCGGCGGGTGCCCCGAACGTGTTGATCGTACTCCTGGACGATGTGGGTTTCGGGGCTGCGCAGACCTTTGGGGGATTGATCAACACGCCCACGGCCGATCGCTTGGCTGGTTCGGGGCTTCGCTATACCCGATTCCACACGACGGCGTTGTGCGCTCCGACGCGCGCGGCGATGCTGACGGGCCGGAACCATCACACCGTCAACATGGGTGCGATCACCGAACTCGCGACGAGCGCGCCCGGTCAAACCTCGGTGCGTCCTCAGGATTGTGCCCCGCTCGCCGAGACGCTGCGTCTGAACGGGTATTCGACCGCCCAGTTCGGCAAGTGTCACGAGGTGCCGCCCTGGGAGAGCTCGCCTATGGGGCCGCACGACCGGTGGCCGACCGGATCGGGCTTCGAGCACTTCTACGGCTTCATCGGTGGTGAGACGAACCAGTACGAGCCGGCGATCTATCACGATACGGTTCCGGTCGAACCTGAGAAGACTCCCGAGGAGGGATATCACTTCACCGAGGACATGACCGACCGGTCGATCGGCTGGGTCCGTCAGCAGAAGGCGCTGATGCCCGACAAGCCCTTCTTCATGTACTGGGCGCCGGGAGCGACGCACGCCCCACACCACGTCCCGCCCGAGTGGTCGGCCAAGTATGCGGGCGCGTTCGACCAGGGGTGGGACGCGACACGCGAGGCGATCTTTGCCCGCCAGCAGGAACTGAGGGTCGTCGGGCCCGACGCCGTGTTGACCGAACGGCCCGACGAGATCCCGGCGTGGGACGACATGGACGACGATCTCAAGCCGATCCTGGCACGCCAGATGGAGGTGTACGCCGGGTTCCTCGAGCACACCGACCATCATCTCGGTCGGCTCGTCGATGCCCTCGAGGAGATGGAGGTCCTCGACGACACCTTGGTCTTTTACGTGGTGGGCGACAACGGCGCTTCGGCCGAAGGAACGCTGCGGGGCACGTTCAACGAGATGCTGGTGCTCAACGGCGTCCCCGAGCTCGAGACGACCGAGTTCATGCGCGAACAGATCGACCGGTTCGGCACCCCTGACGCGTTCAACCACTACGCGGTCGGTTGGGCGCACGCGATGTGCACGCCCTACCAGTGGACCAAGCAGGTCGCTTCGCACTGGGGAGGAACCCGCAACGGCACCATCGTCCACTGGCCCAACGGCATCGGTGCATCGAACGAGATCCGGCACCAGTTCGGTCACGTCATCGACATCGCACCGACGGTCCTGCGAGCCGCCGGCATCCCCGAACCGGTCGCGGTCAACGGTTTCGACCAGCATCCCTACGAGGGGTACGCGCTCAACGACACCTTCGACGATGCTGGGTGCGCCGAGATCCACGAGACCCAGTACTTCGAGATGTTCGTCAACCGCGGCATCTACCACATGGGATGGACCGCGGTCACCCGGCACAGCACCCCCTGGGACATGTCGACAGCAAACCCCGATGTCCACGACGACGTATGGGAGCTGTACGCGCCGGGCGATTGGACCCAGTCGAACGACATCTCCGCGGAGAACCCCGACCAGTTGCAGCGCCTCCAGGAGCTGTTCCTGATCGAGGCCGCCCGCCACAACGTGCTGCCCCTCGACGACCGCCGGGCAGAACGGTTCGACCCCGACCGTGCGGGCCGTCCGCAGCTCATCCGCGGCCGAACCCAGTTGCTGTACGGCGGGATGAGGCGCCTCAGCGAGAGCAGCGTCGTCAACATCAAGAACAAGTCCCACGCAGTGACCTGCCAAGTCGTCGTCCCGGCCGGCGGCGGCTCCGGCGTCTTGATCGCGCAAGGCGGACGCTACGGCGGCTGGACGGTGTACCTCACCACGGACGGGCTGCCCGCCTACTGCTACAACCTCTTCGGCCTCGAACGCTTCAAGATGATCGGCTCAGAGCCCCTACCCGAGGGCGAGCGCCAGGTCCGCATGGAGTTCGACTACGAGGGAGGCGGCCCCGGCAAGGGCGGCACCGTCACCCTCTACGTCGATGGCGCCGAGGTCGCCAGCGGCGCCATCGCGGCGACCGTTCCGGGAGTCTTCTCCGCAGATGAGACGACCGACGTGGGGACCGACACCGCGACAGGGGTCACCGACGACCTCGACCGCACCACCGTCACCTTCAACGGCACGGTGAAGTGGGTGCAAATCGACCTAGGCGACGCCGCCCAGGACTTCGACCACATGGTCACACCCGAGGAGCGATACCGCATCGCCATGGCCCGGCAATAGCCCGAGAGCTCCATTCCGAGAGCCACCCTTCCGAGAGCCATCAGGTCGGGGCGGCCCAGTCTCAGGCCGCCATCTATCTAGCCGACTGAAGTCGACCGGGCTGGTCGGTGGCATGGGGGACCGGGCCGATCAGAACGACTGCGACCCCGTCTGCTCTTCGTCTAGATCCAGGGCTCGACGAGGGCTGGCTCGGCCTCTCGTGGCTTGGTCAGGTCGACCACGTCGCTCGACGGCGCATCGATGTCGGCGAACTCGACGCGTTCGACCTGGGGCAGCGTGTAGCTGTCGTCGAACCAGGCTGCCGATGGGGCGTAGAGGCGGATGTAGGGGAACCAGCCGCGGCCGGGGACAGACTTGATCCAGTTCTCCTCCCACCCCACCGGCGGCTCGGGGCCGACGAAGATATTGGTCGAGCCGTCCTCGTTGATCACCATGTCCGGTGTCGCACTCGATCCGATGGTGGCCTTCTTCTGATCGGTGTAGATAAGTGACCGAGTGTCGGCGTCGTAGATCACCATCGACCAGAACATCTCCGCCGGCGGGTTCGCCGGCATCCGCATCAGATACGAGCGATCACCATAGAGGCGTTCGCCGCCACTGTCGCTGAACATTCCAGCGTATGCCTGACCCTTGCCCGGTGCCGGGTTGGCCATCCGCGGTGAGGAACAACACGCCTCGTAGGTGAACCGCGCCCGCGGGTCGAACAGGTCGTAGTCGCGCATTCGCTGGGTGTGCTCGAACGCGTCCGGCAGCTCGCCACCGATGATCACCCGCCAGCCGTCGAGGCGGAGTACGCCGTGCAGGCGTTCGGAGTAGACCATCGTCTTGGCCATCGTCTCGCCGATCAACGCAGCCTCTTCGAGGATCCGGCGCTGCCGCTCGTCGGGGGTGAACGGGCGGTCGCGCTCGATGCCGAGGGTCTTGAGCCAGTACATGAAGAACCGGTCCCGATCGGCCACCGGCTCCTCCTGGATGATCTCGTGGAGCAGCTCCCAGTACCGCAGACCGCGCGGCTGGTAGTTCTGCGACGGGGTGTCGTTCGCCGGAATCACGTGTTGGGACGGCTCGTCACCGAAGAAGTACAACCGCACCCCGTCCTGGACCTCCTTCACCGGAGGTTGACCCTCGAAATCCAGGAACCGTGCCAGCAGCCAGACGTTGTTCGTCTCCGACTGGAGCATCGTGGCGCCCTTGATGTCTGGGATCGCGTCGCGAGGTGTCTCAGGGCCGGCGATCACGAACGTCCCCCCGGTCCCGGTGTTGGGCCCGAACCAGCCGACGTCGGTTAGGCCGCGCTGCCACATGTCCATCACCAACCCGACTACGACTCCGGCCGGGATCTCCAAGATCGCCGCCCGCTCCTTCACGTTCGTCCAGCCAATGAAGTAGTCCGAGGACTGATTGACCGTAAGGATCCCCAGTCGATCCTCGTATGTCTGGGCCAGCACCCAGCTGTTCGCGCGGTAGTCAGCGAAGTTCTCCCGATACGCGGAGCGCCACTGGGTCTGACCGACGATCGGCAGCGACCACAGGTAGAGCTGGCACGCCCGCTGCGAATCCATCACCTCATACATCCGGTCGGCCGTCTCCGGATCCGTGAACCCGTGATCCCACACGATCTCACCGATTGACGTGTCGAACGTCTGTGTTGCCGATTCCATGACCGCTCCTCTCGGGTCCGCGCCCACCTGTCGGTCTTGAGTTCGCTGGGACGTCAGATCTGCCGACTGTGCCGGGTCTAGGCCCAGCGCTCGAGGGCCTGCCTCGCCCGGTTCGGGTGGGTTCGGTGCTGTTCAGGTTCGGCGCTGGGGCCGGGTGTCTCGCATCTCGAAGAGCTGCTCTTGGTAGCTGACGTTGGCGGGGTTGTCGGGGTCGGCGGTCTTGCCCGGCAAGATGGTGCTGAACAGCCCCAGTCCGGTGGTGAGCAGGTAGGCGGTCAGTACGGCAACTCCGGCGGGGGCGACGGCGATGGGGCCGACCCCGATGGTGAGGGCGGCGAGCAGGGCCATGGAGAACGGGGCCTTGATCGACGCGCCGGGCACGGCGACCAGCAGGCAGGACAGGGTGAGGGCGATGGGCAGGTCCGGGATGATGGCGTGGGTGGCCACCCCGGCGGCGCCGCCGACGAAGAGGGTGGGCATGACGGGGCCGCCGATGAATCCGGTGGCCAGGCTCGTGGCCATGGCCACGATCTTGGCCAGGACCACGCCGACGAGTAGCCAGGCGCCCAGGGCGTCGGCCTGGGCGATCATGTCGGGAAGCTGGGCTTTCCCCGAGCCGAGCGTGAGGGGGAAGCACACGGCGATGACGCCGATGGCCAGGCCACCGATACCCGCTCGTACGACGGTGTTGGGGATGCGAGTGACCCATCTCCGGATCACGAACACGGTCGCGCCCAGCAGTCGAGACAGGAACGCGGCCACAACACCGAGGCCGAGCGCCACGCCGAAGTGCCAGATTTCGACGTCGTAGGACGGCACCTTGAAGACGTCGAGGAACGTGGCGCCGACGAAGGACCACACGACGAAGAACCCGAACACCGACCCGACCAGGCTCGGCGCCACCACCCGGTGGTACTTCTCGGCGCCCTGTGGGGGATTCATCTCGGTGATCAGCAGTGTGGCCAGGAACGGCGACGTGAGCAGCCCGCCGACGGCTCCGTTGATCCCGACCAGGGTGTTGACCTGGCGGATGTCATCGTCGGCGTCGACGCGATCGGAGAACCACTCGCCGATGGCACCGCCAGAGCGGGTCCCGGCATCGAACGGACCCAGGCTCGCTCCACCCACGATCGATACGAACGACACCGCGATCATCGGCACCGCCGACCGTTGGTCCACGTGGGCCGCGGCGATGTTCTCCAAGGCGCCTTTCGGCTCGCTCGGTACCTGTAGCCATCGGCGGAGAAGCCCGACCAGGACGCCGGCAGTAACCGTCAGCGCGAGCCACCACAGCTCGCCGCCGAGAAAGCTGTTGTCGACCTCGTCGGGCCACAGCCAGTTCGTGGCCCGACCAACGGCCCGGGTGAACAAAAGCCCTGCTCCACCGGCCATGAGACCGATCGGCACCGCATACGCCACTGGCAACCAGAAGCGCCGATCGCGCGCGAAGTAGTCGGACATCGCCCCCCAGACTGCCCCACCGCGAACGTACGGGCGCAATCCGACCTGGGTGAGGTCAGATGTCGCGTTCGGCCGGGACGCGACCATTTGCGATCGCGTTTAGGTGCGCTCGGTGGTCGAGCTCAGTGAGATCGGCGTAGGCGTGCGCGAACTCGGCGCCGGATCGGGCCTGGGCGAGAGCCAGCACGCCACCGCAGGACCAGGCGTAGCGCCGGAGCCGCCCGCCGCCAAACTTCGTTGACGTCGACGGACCCCTTCCCGTGCCAGAGCTTGGCGGAAGTAGTAGTGGGTCGGCCTCTCGGCGGACACAGCAAGGTGACAGAGATGCCGGCGAAGAACAGGACGATCGTGAGGATCGTCGACCCAGTTCGAAATTGTCGCCGTACTTCCCCCGGCCTCCCACGCATTACTCGTGCGCCTGTTCATATCCCGGGTCATCGTTTCTTGCTCACGGATTGGTTGGGCCCGATGCAAGGAGATGTCGATGGCGAGGCCGTCGAAGAAGACTCCTGAGCAGAAGCTCCACGTCGTGATGCCTGTGCTGCGTGGCGAGGCATCGGCGGCCGAGGCGGGCCGCACGCGAGCGTCGCGTGTGGAGGATGGCGAAGGGCTGGGAGGGGTGTCGCTCTGCTAATGGTTTGCTAATGGCAGCCAGCGGCGAGGAGCGGCAGCGAGCGGCAAATCACGTTTCGGGCGGTCGCCAGTTGCCGCTGGATGCCGCTCCCTGCCGCCTGTTGCCGTTCGCTGCCGGTTGGGGGAGGTGAGTTCAAGTCCCCCCTCCGACACAAGCGCTAGTACACGCGTTGATTCGCCCTGGGTTCCGCGGAGGCTCTCGACCTTTGAACCTCGATCCACCGTTCGGCTTGGGTGAGCAGGGTCATCCAGTGGCCGAGGTTGTGGGCGAGCGCGGCGCAGGCGATCGCGGCGTGGCTGTCGGGCTGGATCTTCGACCTCACCACACCGGAGGTCGGGCTGATGTTCTCAATGTCGATCGCCCAGGCAGCCGCCACGCTGGCAGCAACGATCATCGGGCTCGAAGCCGGCCTCTACGGCAGCGACATCGTCAACGCCGTCAGGGTTGTCGTCGCCGTCAGCCTGATCCTCACCTCGATCGGCACGAGCCGGTTCGCTCCGCAGATCGCGCCGCCGAGCGAGGAACGGCGACGTGCCGGCGAGGCCGTGCTGTTCCCGACGGCGAACACCGAAGATGAAGACCTGGCCGCGGTCGTCCGTCTCGCCGGCCGGTTGACCGAACCGGTCGGTGGAGTGGTCCAGCCGATCGTCGTTGAGACCTCGACAGAACCAGGCGTGATCGAACGAGCCCGCAGCGAACTGGACAGGGCCAACACCGTCCTCAGACGTGCCGGCCACGACGTGGAAAGCGACCTCCGAATCGACCGCTCGATCGCCTCCGGCCTGAATCGCGCCTCGATCCAAGCCGACTCGTCGCTGCTCCTCCTGGCATGGCCCGGACCGGTCGATGTGCGCGGCTACCTCCTCGGGTCCAGCTACGGCGAGATCATCGCCGCCACCGCGACTCCTGTCATGATCGCCGCCCTGCACCCCGACGTCGAGATCGCACGCCAACGACTCGCGCTCGTCGCCCGCGACGGGGACTTCACCCCCGGGCACCTCCCGTCCCTGCGGCTGGCCGCCGACATCACCAACACGTTGACCCACAGGGACCGGCCCCTCGTCGTCGGGCCGGCAAGGGCCGATGCCTTCGACGGAGCAGACATCGAGCTCCCGGACCACGCCGAGTTCTATGGCGGCCACGACGACATCGCGGGGTGGGCGGCTCGCCACACAGAGCCCGGCGATGTCGTCATCCTGCCCCTTCGGGGATTCGCGCTCCGCGCCGCGGCGGTCAGCATCCACGAGTCCGGACGTTCGGTGCTTGCCGTCGCCCAGAACCCCATGTCGCGATCGGCCCTCACCGGATCGGCGATGACGCTGCCCCTCGGCGGATCGATCACGCCGGGTTGACATGGGCGCAGGCTCATCGATCGACGCGAGGGACCAAAGGCCGTTGCGACCACCACCGCCGCCGTGCGACATTGCGCTGTGTAGAGGGTCGACGTGGACGAGCCCGAGGCGCTGGAGGGAGCCGCACAGTGAGGCGGTTCGATGGTGACGAGTTGGTGGTGGTGACGCCGAGGCAGTACCGGTTCGCGTCGGCCGTCGCCGACATCTTGGTGTACCTCGTGGTGCTGAACTTGTGGGTCGAGTTCGCCGAGGAGGTGATCATCGATTCGTTCGCGGTGTCGATCCTCACCGCTGTGCTGTTGTGGTCGATGCTGGAGCTGATCGAAGGATCGGCGCATCGGGCCGGGGCGTTCTTCGCCGCCCAGGAGGGGCGATTCGCGCATGCCGTCGGGTGGATCTTGGTGTTGACGATCCTGTTCTCCAGCAAGTTTCTCATCATCGGTGTCGTCGGAGCAGTGTTCGGTGACAGCGCGGTGTTGGGCCACTTCATAGAGGTGGTGCTGATCGTGTTGACGATGATGATCGCAAGGGTGGCGGTCGATCAGATCTATCAGCGTCTGGGTGGTGTTCGTGAGCCCTTGCGGCTGTCGGATCTCACCGAGCCCGACGTCACGGCCGTCCACGTGACCGACGGCGAGATCACAAGGGCCGGCTGACATGGCATCGCCAGCGACCTGCTCGCTGCGACGACATGTCCGCCTCGCGAACCAAGGAGGACGCCATGTCATCGGATCCTGATCGTTTGCGGAGCTGGAACGACGGAGCGGTCAAGGCGGCGGTTGTCGCGTTCTTGGAGCGCGCCTCTGACCCGGCGGCAGTGGGGTTCATCGCTCCGGCTGATCGGATCGCGGCCTTCGACAACGACGGGACGCTGTGGGTGGAGCAGCCGATGCCGCCTCAGGCGCCATTTCTGTTGAACAAGCTGGTCGGGATGGTGCAGGGCG
>JAHEJM010000144.1 GCA_024638815.1 Acidimicrobiales bacterium
ACTCGGGAGAGAGCGAAGCGAACGGCAGCATCGTATGACATCGGATCTCCTATCGTTCGGCGAGTTTCGACAACGTCGAAACTCGGGAGAGAGCGAAGCGAACGGCAGCATCGTATGACATTCACTTCTCCTGTTCTGTGGCGGGTTTCGGCTCAAGCCGAAACCCGGTTCGTGAGGCCAAAGGCCGAACGTCGCCGTCGAGTTGCATGGGCCTGGGCCGCCTTCCTGACCCAGGCGCCGTCCTCCCAGGCCTTGACCTTGTGGGCAATGCGCTGGCGGTTGCACGGGCCGTTGCCCTTGACCACCTGCCAGAACTCGTCCCAGTCGATCTCGCCGAAGTCGTAGTGACCGCGCTCGGAGTTCCAGTGCAGGTCGGGATCGGGGATGCTCAGACCCAGGAACTCGGCCTGGGGCACCGTCATGTCCACGAATTTCTGGCGCAACTCGTCGTTGGTCTCCAACTTGATCTTCCACGCCATGGACTGGGCGGTGTGGACCGATTCGGCATCGGGCGGGCCGAACATGGCCAGCGACGGCCACCACCACCGGTCGAGGGCGTCCTGGGCCATGGCCTTCTGTTCCCGGGTGCCGTTGGCCAACGTCAGCATGATCTCGTAGCCCTGGCGCTGGTGGAACGACTCCTCCTTGCAGATGCGGATCATGGCCCGGGCATAGGGTCCGTACGAGGTGCGGGTCAACATGACCTGATTGGTGATGGCGGCCCCATCGACCAGCCAGCCGATGGCGCCCATGTCGGCCCACGACAGCGACGGATAGTTGAAGATCGACGAGTACTTCTGGCGGCCGGTGTGAAGCAGTTCGTTCAGCTCGTCCCGGGACACACCCAGGGTTTCGGCCGCCGAGTACAGGTAGAGGCCGTGACCGGCCTCGTCCTGGACCTTGGCCATGAGGATGGCCTTGCGCTTGAGGGTGGGGGCCCGGCTGATCCAATTGCCCTCGGGCTGCTGACCGATCACCTCCGAGTGGGCGTGTTGGGCGATCTGGCGGATCATGTTCTTGCGATAGTCCTCGGGCATCCAGTCTCGGGGCTCGATCTTCTGGTCGGCCGACAGCAGGGCGTCGAATCGGGCCTGGCCTGCGGCCTCGGTCTCCGGATCGAGGGTTGGGGCGGGGGCGGTCTGGGTCATGGTTGCGGGAACTCCTTGGCGACGGTTCTGTCGGCGACTACTCGGTCTACAGAGCCTGGACCCGTTGGGCCTTGCCCTGCGATCGGGGGACGGATTCGGGTGGGACCACATCGACGGCAGCGGTGATCCCGATGTTGCTCTTGATGTGGTGGGCCAGCTCGGCGGCCAGCGTGTCGGTGGTGGACCGCTCGGCGTCGGGGGCGTGTTCAACTTTGACCGTCAGCGTCTTCAGATGGCCCTCGGTGCCGACTTGGAGCAGGTAGTGGGGGGTGAGGCCCACCACCTTGAAGATCTCGGCCTCGACCTGGGATGGGAAGACGTTGACCCCTCGGATGATCAGCATGTCATCGCTGCGGCCGGTGACCTTGGCCATACGGCGCATGGTTCGGGCGGTGCCCGGCAGAAGTCGGGTCAGGTCTCGGGTCCGGTAGCGGATGACGGGAAAGGCCTCCTTGGTCAGCGAGGTGAAGACCAACTCGCCCTCTTCGCCGTCGGGCAACACCTGACCGGTGTCGGGATCGATGATCTCGGGATAGAAGTGGTCCTCCCAGATGGTGGGACCGTCCTTGGTTTCCACGCACTCCTGGGCTACTCCGGGGCCGATGACCTCGGACAGGCCGTAGATGTCGACGGCGTCGATGGCGAGGCGGGCTTCGATCTCGGACCGCATGGCGTCGGTCCATGGCTCGGCCCCGAATACCCCGATTTCCAGCGAGCACTGCCGGGGATCGAGGCCCTGGCGCTCCATTTCGTCGATCAGATTGAGGCAGTACGACGGGGTGACGAGGATGACCCGGGGTTTGAAGTCATTGATGAGCTGAACCTGCTTCTCGGTCTGCCCCCCCGACATGGGGACCACGGTGCAGCCCAGCTTCTCGGCCCCGTAATGGGCACCAAGCCCTCCGGTGAAGAGCCCGTAGCCGTAGGCCACATGGGCGATGTCGCCGGGCCGGGCCCCGGCTGCGTACAGCGATCGGGCCATCACGGTGGCCCAGGTGTCGATGTCGTTGCGGGTGTAACCGACCACGGTGGGCTGGCCGGTGGTTCCGGACGAGGCGTGCAGTCGCACCAGCTGTTCCCGGGGCACCGCAAACATGCCGAACGGATAGTTGCGGCGCAGATCGTCCTTGACCAGGAACGGGAAGTTGGACAGGTCCTGCAGTGCGGTCAGGTCGTCGGGGTGGACGCCGGCCTGGTCGAAGGCCTGGGTGTAGTGGGAGACGTTGGCATAGGCATGCCGCAGCGTGGCCCTGAGCCGATCGAGCTGTAGCGACCGGAGCTCATCGAGCGATGCCCGCTCGATCGGTTCGTAACAGTCGGTGCCATCGCCTCGCAGTTGCGTCATCGGTGCCCTCTCGGTCGACGTTCCACGACTATATGATACACAATCTTATGATTCAAGCCCGCTTCGTGTATCATATCGTTGGGCAGGTCGCCCTCCCCTCGGGGGTCCCGGTGCAAGGATAGAATGCGGGCGCTTCGACGCGCCCGCCGCACTCGTTCGAAGCACCGCCGCCGTGGTCTTTTCGTCCATCTCCTTCCTCTTCCTGTTCATGCCCGTCGCCGTCGTCGGCTATCTGGTGGCTGACCGGCTCGGGGTGGGTCTCGGCCTGCGCTGGTTGCGCAACCTGGTGTTGCTCGGCTTCTCGGTGCTGTTCTACACGTGGGGCTCGGGACCCCTGGTGGGGTTGCTGGCGGTGTCGATCGTCGTCGACTACTTCGCCGCCGTGGTCGTGGATCGAGGTCGGCGGGGCGAACGTGCGGTCCTGGTTCGTCTCGGCCTGGCCATGAGCATCATGGTCAACGTCGGGCTGTTGGCCTACTTCAAGTACGCCAACTTCGCGGTGGCCGAGGCCACTCGAGCCGTCACCGCCATCGGCCTCGAACCGCCGACCTGGATGCACGATTGGGTGGCGGTGACCTTGCCCATCGGTATCTCGTTCTACACCTTCCAGTCGATGAGCTACACCATCGATGTGGCTCAGGGTCGGGTCCGGCGGCTGCGGAATCCGCTGGACTTCGCCCTCTACGTCACCCTGTTTCCCCAACTGATCGCCGGCCCCATCGTGCGTTTTCACGAGATAAGTGAGCAGCTGGGCGACCGCCGCACCACCATCGATCAGGCGGCGTCCGGGGCCACCCGCTTCGCCCACGGACTGATCAAGAAGGTGGTGGTGGCGGACACGGTGGCCGTGATGGCCGACGCCGCCTTCGGCGCCGATCCCGGTTCCCTGTCCATGACCGCAGCCTGGCTGGGCGTGTTGGCCTACACGGTGCAGATCTACTTCGACTTCTCCGGCTATTCCGACATGGCCATCGGGCTGGGCATGGTGTTCGGGTTCCGCTTCCCCGAGAATTTCCGCCGCCCCTACTCGGCCTTGTCGGTCACCGACTTCTGGCGCCGCTGGCACATCACCCTGTCCAACTGGTTCCGGGACTATGTCTACATCCCTCTCGGCGGCAACCGGGTAGCGTCGGGACGAACCTACGCCAACCTCGTTGCCGTATTCGTCATCACCGGTATCTGGCACGGGGCCAGCTGGACCTTTGTGATATGGGGTCTGTATCACGGCGTGCTGCTGCTGGCCGAGCGACTCACCGGGCAGCGACCGCTGGATGGGACTGGGCGCTCCGGCGTGGAGCGAGCCGGCCGCCGCCTCGGGGTGCTGATAGCCGTGATGGTGGGATGGGTGCTTTTTCGCAGCCCCGACCTCGGCCACGCCGTCGACTACCTGGCAGCCATGACAGGAGCCGGCAGTGGGCAGGTGGACGTTCACCCGGGGATGACCCCGTCGCTGACCGACGCCGTCCCGCTGACGCTCCGCCAGGCCGTGGCCCTGGCCGTGGGCCTGGGCTCCATGCTGCTGCCGCCATCGGTGGTGATCGGGCCGTGGCTGTCGGAGTCGACCACCGTGCCTCGACCGATCTCGCTGGCCGCAACCGGCGCCACGGCCACCGCCTTCGCCTACTCCCTGCTTGTCGTGATCAGTGGCCAGTTCAGTCCGTTCCTGTACTTCCAATTCTGATGGGTGGCCGATGGTGACGCGATGCCGATGATCGTTGCCCGCCGGTTGTTGCTGGTCCTCATGGCGGTGGCCACAGCCGCCCCTCTGGCCTTGTTCGGACTGGGACTCCGAGGGGCGCCGATCGAGAACCGATGGGCCACTCCCCCACCGAAACTGGAGCCAGGGCGACTGTTCGACCCCGAGTTCTACAACCACATCGAGGACTACGGCCTTGATGTCATGCCGATGCATGCGGAGCTGGTGGAGGCCGACGCCACTGCAGACATCGGCCTGTGGCGGGAGTCCCCGAACCCCGATGTCGGCCTGGGGGCCGACGGATGGTTGTTCCTGGTCAAGTCCTGGCAGGACGGCTGCGCACCTGCGGCCGAGGCCTCCCTCGTGACCGAGAGGCTCGTGGCCGTGGTCCGGGTACTGGAGGCATCGGGCCGGGATACGGTGCTGACGGTGGCACCAAACAAGGCCACCGCCTATCCCGACTATCTCGGCCCGCTGGCAGAGCAGGCGGCATGCCTGGAACCCGTGCGGGCCAGAACCCAAGCCGAGCTGGCTCTGGCCGGGAGCGACTACATCGATCTGTTCGCCGTCGTGGCCGAGGAGCGTGATCGCGTCCGGACCGGCTCGCTCTACTACGCCGACGACTCCCACTGGAAACCGACGTTGACAATGACTGCGGCTTCCCGGCTGGTCGATCATTTTGACCCCGGACTCTGGAATCCAATGGCGGTTGAGGCCTCCGGCGAGACCCGGACCGGCGACCTGACCAACTTGATCGGACGGCCTGATCCCACCACCCATGAGAGATTGGCCATCGACCGAACCGGTCCCGACCCGAGACGACTCGACGCCAATGATCAGTTTGGGCCGAACGACTGGCAGTCCGGCACCACCGATCCGGTGCTCGAGGGACAGACGCTCGTGCTCCACGACTCGTTCCTGGCCCCGGCCGAGCCGTGGTTGGCCGCCTACCTGGAACGATCCCGTTTCGTGGACTGGACCCGGGTCGACGAGTTGGTGGCCGAGGACGAGGTCTGGCTCGTCGACCAATTGGCCGACGCCGACCGGGTGATCCTTCAGCTGGTTGAACGTAACCTGCTCGGCCGCTACGCCATGGTCGAGCAGTATCCTCTGGCGGTGACACCGGAGGCGCTGGTGGTCGCACTCCGCGACGATCTGGCCCCGTACCGGCGACCGGTTGGCCTGGCGTTCTCGTCCGGCGACGGTCTCGGCGATGGCGGACGCAACGGCGTCAGCATCATGGAGCCAATGGCCCACGGCACGACCTACATCATCGTCGACGGTGTAGCCCACGCGGTCACCGAACCGATGGCGGTTTCGGCCCGCGCCGAGATCTACGACATCCCGGGGTCCGGCTAGGTCCCGCAAACCTGTTCGCCATTGACTACTCAGGTTGCACCACGTTCTTCCTGGTTGGTCGTGGGGTGACGGTGTGGAGTTGACCATCGGGCCGGTAGATCTCGAGCCGGCGGTCGTCGAGGAGCCGGACCGTCCAGCCTCCCTCGTGGACCAAGTGATGGTGATGTGAGCAAAAGGGCGCCATCTGGCAGAGGTCAGTGCGGCCGCCATCGCCCCAGTGCTGGATGTGATGGAGTTGGCACCACGTTTATGGATCGTGTGCAGTGGTGCCAGCCGCACGTGGCATAGACGGCCTTGGCCGCCGCCCATTGAGCGTCGGTGGCGGTCCGGTAGCGGCGCCCGACGTTGATGGGCACACCCCGGTCATCGAGCACGACCCGACGCAGTACCGCATCGCACAGCATCCGGTCCACTGTCTCAACCGTCAGGTCGTGTCGGTCGATGGTCTCACAAATCATGTCATCGTGTTGGCGCCCACTGGCCAGTGTCTGGTAGTCGATGACAAACCCGGCAGCCGGTATTGGGCGGCGGTCCGTCCCGGTGCGGGTGACCAGTTCGTGCAGGGCGCGAGCGGCCAGGTTCGGGGACTTGATAATCGGATCGCCCTGTTGGTTGGCGATCGAGTTGAGATGCTGTTCGATTACGGCGGTGAACTGTTCGTAACGCTCGGGGTCGAGCGCGCCCCGGAACCGGCCCATGCCGGCGGTCTCATCGAACCAGTGCCGGAACTCCGACGCGGCCCGTTTCTGTTCCGCATCGGCGACACCGCCATCTTCTCGGATCTTGTCCACGGTTCGTTTCACCATGGTGTCGAAGGTGTCAGCCGGGAGCCGACATGCCTGCTGCACCAACTCGTCGACATCGACGGCGGCCCGCTGATCCTCCGTCAAGCCCGACAAGCGCCGGGCCAGGGAATCGACATGATCACCCGAAGTCGCCCCACGACGGAGTGCGTCGCCGACTACCGGCCACTGCGATGCGGCCCGAACCCGGCCTGCTTCACGACGAGCGGTCGAGCCAGGCACGCCACGGACCAGCACCTCAGCCGCGTCGCCCCCCTCACCGACCGCGGCCAACTCGTCAGCCCGTAGCCCCAGCCGCACCACCAGCCCGTCCAATGCCCCCTGGGAGTCACGAACCGCCGCCAACAACTCGACGACCCCATCGGCCGACAACCCGCCAACCTCACACTCCGCCACATCCATGACCAGCGCCGCGAGCAAGGCTGTCACATCATGCGGTGAGACTGGTGTTGAAGTTGCATGACGGTCCATGACCCCACCTGCCCGAATCGGGCCGACGAACGTTGGTCGGTGGGGAAGACAGTTTCATATTAGCGTACGTCAGTTCGCTCTGCAAGCAGTTTAGCTTGAAAACACGAAGACAAAGGTAGAACAGCGCACCAAATGGGCAGCGCAGCTGGACCAAGGTCACTCATGCCTACAGGGTGGTTCCTGGCGGATTCCCGGCTCCATCAGGCGACCGGTGGCTCAAGACACCGGCCACCAGGGCGGGAAGGTCGCCGGCGGTAAGGCCGATCTGGCGGCCCCGCAGGGCGGCCCGGCCGTGCAGTTCGACCCCAAGGCCGGCGGCGTCGAACGGGCCGAGACCGAGAGCCAGGCCGGCGGCAATGATGCCGGTGAGCACATCACCGGTTCCGGCGGTGGCCAGACGTTGATCGCCGGCCACCGAGACACAGGCCCGGCCGTCGGGATGGGCGATCACCGTGGTCGGCCCCTTGAGCACAACGACAGCGTGCAACGACTGGGCGGCGGCCCGGGTCGAGGCCACTCGATCTTCTCGCGGTTTGTGCCCCGTCAGTCGCTCGAACTCCCCGTCGTGGGGAGTGAGGACGTGCAGCAACCGCCGGCTCGAATCATCGTAACGGCGCCGGTTCAACAACTCGGGCCGCAGGGCGCCGGCGTCGAAAACGGCAGGAACGTCGAGGGCCCCGACCACCTGGCCCAGCAACTCGGTGGTGGCATCATCGGTATCGGCACCGGGTCCGATGGCCACCGCTCGGCACCGCCCGATGCGATCCAGCACCTCGTCGGTGTCGGCGCCCAGGTCGACGGCCACTGCCTCGGTGGGACCGGCGTTCACTGCACCGCCGACCATGGCCATCACGGCATAGCCGGCACCGGCCCGCAGGGCGGCGGCGGCGGTCATGGTCGGCGCCCCGGTCATGCCGGCGCTGCCGCCGACCACGGCCACCGCCTGATTCCACTTGTGAGCATCCACGGCTCGGCGGGGCCAGCGTTCCAGATCGACTGCTTCCAGGCACCACAGTCGGGCCCGGGACACGTCGAGCCCGATATCGGCCACTTCGACGAGCCCGGCCAACGAACGACCGGGTTCGAACAGCAGCCCCGGTTTGAGCGCGGCGAAGGTCACCGTGGCGGCAGCCGCCAGGGGCCGGCCCTGCGCCGCCCCGGTGAGACCGGACACACCGGACGGGATGTCGATGGCCAGCACCGGGGTGTCACCGACCGCCACCGGTAGATCATGGTGATCGAACGAACCTCGCAACCCGGTGCCGAAACAGGCGTCGAGAACCAGGTCGAAGCCATCCGCGGTGGTCGGCCGGGCCGGCGTATCGGCTGGTTCATCCAGGATGTCCACCACGGCGCAGGCCACCCCCCACCGCTCCAGGTACCGGGCCGTGCTGCGACCGTCGGCCCCATTGTTGCCCTTTCCCGCCAGCACCAGGACCCGACGCCCGTACACCCCACGGCGGCCATCACGGCCTGGCGGCAAGCGGGACAGCAGCCTTCGGGCAGCCCGGGCCGTGGCCCAGCCGGCCCGGTCAATCAGCTCCTCCACCGGTTCAGGGGCCTCGGCATCGATGGCCGCCATCTCGGCCGGGATGACGACCGGGATCACGGGCCCACCCCGAACGGCCACCCGGCCATACCCGGCTCCAACCTGATCTGACCGGGCGGCGGCTCGTCGAGCTTCAACAGCCGATCCAACAGTCGACTTGTCAGCTCCGGCTCCAGATGCACGGCCCCGACCAGCGCCACCCCGTTCACCACGGCCTCGGTTCGGGCCCAGCCCAGAACCTGCTGGGCCTCATCGTCCTTGCCCCGCCAGCTCGGCCCATCCAGGCCGTCGAGCACGGTGTCGGCCAGGTGTTGGGCCCCGGGGCCGTCGAGTTCGTCGATCCAGACCGCCAACCAACGGCTCATCCTGTCCCCGATGCCGGCCACCAAACCCAACACCACGGCCGGCGGAAAGTCGGGGTGATGCTCCCCCGGCTCGCGACGCAACGCCTGCAGCCACCACGCCTCGAGTACGTGGACCACGACCTCCCGCTGCCGGTCGGTCCATGGACCCAGGGTGAGACGGTCGACGACCACTGCGGCTTCGTCAACCGTCAACGCGTGATCCACCATCAGGTCGACCAGACGGGGCACACACCGAGCCGCCTCCCGGAGCGACTCGGCCCTGTCGAGCCGAGCCAGCACGGCGTCGAACGGCAGCTCGGGTATCAGCCCGTAGTCGACCTCAGCGTCGTCTCCGCCGGCGGTCACCATGTTCGACCACAGCCGGCCCACGGCCTTGACCAACTCGGGGCTGGACCCGAGCCGGTCACCGCCCTGCTCCCCCACCGATCGGCTCATGAATCCGAGTGCGGCGAGACGGTGCTCGCCACCCCGAGTTTGACCTCCGGCCAAACGTCACCGAAATCCGACCTCACAATGAACATCCAATCAACCACACCAATCCGAGTGCGGCGAGACGGTGCTCGCCACCCCGAGTTTGACCTCCGGCCAAACGTCACCGAAATCCGACCTCACAATGAACATCCAATCAACCACGTCAATCCGGCACCGGCCGATCGGCGGCGGCCAGGCCGACCACGAAGGCCTGGGCCAGCTGTTGAGAGTGGCTGAGGGTCACGAGCCAGCGGTCGATACCCCG
>JAHEJM010000042.1:0-15484 GCA_024638815.1 Acidimicrobiales bacterium
AGATCAACATCCACCACTACGCCGAGGTCAACTTCATCGGCTTCCAGGAGATGGTGGAGGCTCTCGGGGGCGTTCCCCTGTGGTTCGAGGCCCCGATGCGGGACGCCGCCACCGGTCTCAATGTGGTCGATTCCGGCTGTCACGTGCTCAATGGGCCCCAAGCCCTGGCCTTCGCCCGCTCCCGCAAGGTGGAGAATCTGGTGGACGGGCAGTGGCAGTACGACGGCACCGGCGATCTGGGCCGGACAGCCCGTCAGCGGTACTTCCTGACTCAGGTTGCCCGGGCTGCGGCCGACCGGATCTCGCCCATGGGCGTGTTTTCCATCGACCGGTTGGTGGCGGCGTCAGCCAAGAACGTGGTGATCGAGGACGGCGCTGGACTGGGTGATGTGGCCACGCTGGCCAGGACCTTCGCCCGGGGTGGTGATGTCACCACCCGCAACCTTCCGGTCAACGACATGGTGACGTCGGGCGGAGCCCAGGTGCTGGAGCTGAGAGAGGGCGAGGCTCAGGCCATTCTCGAGCTGTTCCGCACCCCGGGGGAGGCGCCGCCCAACCCCACCCTGTCCGGAGATCAGACCGTACCCGAGTTGAAGATTTCCGAGTCGAGAAGCCTGTCACCCGGGGAGATGACCTCGAGTGCCCTACCCGGGGTCACCGAGGAGCAGTGCCCCACCACGCTGTCGTAGCGCTTGACGGCGGGCCGGGTTCGAACCCACAGTGGTGCTCGGCCCTCACAGGGGTCGACGGTAACGATGTTCGGCTGTTCATCCATCGGCCCAGGGGCTCGGCCCGTGGTGACGTCGAGCCGATGCCCGGTAGTCTCCACATTCACTGCGGCCCTGCAATGGGTGGGGGAGAACAAGGAAAACCCACTGCGGGACGAAGGTCTCGCCTCCTACCGCAGGCTGCTGCAGGCCGGGGTCAGTGCCGCCGGTCGCACCGTCAACGGCACCTGCCACGCCGGGGACTGCATCTTCCGGGAGGCCCTACCCGACGTCTACCTGTCGACAGTGCGCGACATCAACGCATTCGCCTACTCGCTGTAACCACAGTCCCCTTCACCCGTTCCAACCCACCGACGAAAGCGGGCGAAATCGGTCACTTCTGACCGTCCTCACCCGCTTTCGCCCAGCAGGTGGGGTCCAAGGTGGGGGAACGGTCAGGGCAGGGCGGTGATGAGGTCGGCCACGATGGCGGCCGGGTCACCGTCGTCCGGGGTATAGCGGCGCTCAGGGGTCTCCGGGGGTTCGTAGGGATCGTCGATCCCCGTCATTCCCGTGATCTCGCCGGCCCGGGCCTTGGCGTACAAACCCTTGGGGTCCCGATGCTCACACAACTCCAGGGGCGTGTCGACGAACACCTCGACGAACGGTAGCCCGGCCTCGTCATGAAGCCGTCGGGCAGACTCCCGGGCTCGGCGGTAGGGGCTGATCACCGGCACGATGGCCACCAGGCCGGCATCGGCGAACAGGCGGGCCACATGGGCCACCCGGCGCACATTCTCATCCCGATCGGCGGCCGAGAATCCGAGGTCGCCGTTGAGGCCGTGGCGGATGTTGTCGCCGTCGAGCAGGTAGGAGGGCCGACCGGCCTCGATCAGGGTCCGCTCCAGCTCCACGGCGATGGTCGACTTGCCCGATCCAGACAGGCCGGTGAGCCAGACCGTGGCTCCCCGCCCCGTGGTCGACCACCGGGCGTCGCAGGCCACGGCACTCTCGTGCCAGACCGTGTTGGCCGTCTTCATGACGGCGGCCCCGGCTCCGCGTCCGGCCTTGGGGAGCCCCATGGTTCGGACGCTACTCGATGCCGGGGGCGACGAAGCCCTGGTCCGAGCTCATTCCGTCGCCCTGATCATGCCGGCGCCCACGGTGACATTGCTGGTCTCGTCGACCAAGATGAAACTGCCGGTGGTGCGATTCGACTGGTAGTCGTCGGCGAACAGCGGCTGGGTGACCCTGAGGCGGACCCGGCCGATTTCGTTCAAGGTGAGTTCGGTTGCCGACTCGTCCCGATGCAGGGTGTTGATGTCGAGCCGGTAACGCAGATCCTTGACCAGGGCCCGGGCCCACTTGGTGGTGTGCTTGACAGCGAGCTTGGAGCCTTCCCGGAGTTGGGATGCCTCCGACATCCAACACACCATGGCCTCAAGGTCCTGGGTGACCTGGGGCTGGTTGTTGATGCGACAGATCAGGTCGCCCCGGCTCACGTCGAGCTCGTCCTCGAGCTGGATGACCACCGACATAGGGGAGTGGGCCTCGGCCACTTCGCCATTGGTGCCGTGAATGGCCTTGATCCTGGTGGTGAAGCCCGACGGCAGCACGGCCACCTCGTCGCTCGGCTTCATCACCCCACCGGCCACGGTGCCGGCATAGCCCCTGAAGTCGTGATGTTCGGTGCTCTTGGGCCGGATCACGTATTGCACGGGGAATCGGACATCCACCATGTTTCGATCGGAGGCAATGTAGACCTCCTCCAGGTGATGGAGCAGGGTGCCGCCCTTGTACCAGTCGGTGTTGGCCGAACGGTCGACCACGTTGTCGCCGTAAAGGGCCGAGATGGGGATGAAGGTCAGGTCGGGCACGTCGAGCCGGGTGGCGAACTCGATGTACTCGCGGCGGATCTTCTCGAACACATCCTGGTCGAAATCGACCAGGTCCATCTTGTTGATGGCCAGCACAAGGTGGGGGATGCGGAGCAGACTGGCGATGAAGGAATGACGGCGGGACTGCTCGGTCAGTCCCTTACGGGCGTCGACCAGGACGATGGCCAGGTCGGCGGTCGATGCCCCGGTCACCATGTTGCGGGTGTACTGGATATGCCCCGGTGTGTCGGCGATGATGAACTTGCGCCGAGGAGTGGCGAAGTAGCGGTGGGCTACGTCGATGGTGATGCCCTGTTCCCGCTCGGCCCGGAGCCCGTCGGTCAGGAGGGCCAGATCTGTGTGCTCGTCGCCACGGTCGTGGCTGGTGGCCTCGATGGAGGCCAACTGGTCTTCGAAGATCGACTTCGAGTCGTAGAGCAGGCGCCCGATCAGTGTGCTCTTGCCGTCATCGACCGAGCCGGCGGTGGCAAAACGCAGGAGATCCATGGTTAGAAGTACCCCTCTTTCTTCCGGTCTTCCATCGCCGCCTCGCTGGTTCGGTCGTCGGCCCTGGTAGCACCCCGCTCGGTGATCCTGGTGGCCGCCACCTCGTCGATGACCTTGTCCAGGCTGTCGGCCGCCGATTCGACCGCCCCGGTGCAGGTGGCGTCGCCGATGGTGCGGAACCGGACCGTGCGTCGCTCCACCGTTTCGTTCTCCATGGGCTGGAGGAAGTCGGTGACGGCCAGCCACATTCCGTCCCGCATGAACACCTCACGCTCGTGGGCCATGTAGACGTGCGGTACCTCGATTTCGGCGTCGCGGATGTAGTTCCACACATCGAGCTCGGTCCAGTTGGAGATGGGGAAGACCCGCATATGCTCACCCGGCTTGTACCGGCCGTTGTACAGGCTCCACAGTTCGGGCCGTTGGCCCTTGGGATCCCACTGCCCGAACTCGTCCCGGAAGCTGTAGACCCGCTCCTTGGCTCGGGCCTTCTCCTCGTCGCGGCGGGCGCCGCCGAACAGGGCGTCAAACCGGTGCTGCTCGATGGCGTCGAGCAGCACTCCGGTCTGGAGCCGATTGCGGGAGGACCTGGGACCGGTCTCCTCCACCGCCTTCCCGGCGTCGATGGCGTCCTGGACCGAGGCCACCACCAGCCGGAGCCCGTGTCGTTCCACCATGCGGTCCCGGAACTCGATGACCTCGGAGAAGTTGTGCCCGGTGTCGATGTGCATGATGGGGAACGGCACCCGAGCCGGGGCGAAGGCCCTGATGGCCAGATGGAGCACGACGATCGAGTCCTTGCCTCCGGAGAAGAGAAGGGCCGGGCGCTCGAACTCGGCCGCCACCTCCCGGATGATGAAAATGGCTTCGGACTCGAGATTCGAGACGTGGGAGAGTTGCGTGGTCATTGGATCCTCGTCATCGGACATGTCGCAGTCATAGGACAACTCGATACGGCGGCGGTGCGACTACGGTGCCCTCTGCGTTGGCAGTCGAGAAACAATCCTAGTGCCCGGTTCGGCGAGCCCATGTCGCATGGGTGAATTCCCGCATCCCGGCCGCTCAGGTTCGAACGGATCGGTGTCGAGGAGTCGTCTATGGCCACCACTGTGTCACCGGTCCTCGCTCCCGACGCGCCGCCGGTCGACCACCCGACCGAGCGGCGTCGCGTACTGTTCGTCTCATCGTCGGGCGGGCACCTGGCTCAGCTTCTGCACTGGGTGACGTTCGATTTTCCCAATGCCCATTCGAAGCTGGAGGGCGAGATGCTGATCCCGGCCTACTTCCCCACCACCAGGAACATTGTCAATCTGGCCCGCAACCCGCCTCTGGCCCCCAGGACTTCGGACCAGACGTGGTCATCTCCAATGGGGCCGGCGTCGCCGTTCCCTTCTTCGCCATGGCCCGCCTGATGGGGATCCCGGCGGTCTATCTGGAGGTCTACGACCGGGTCGACTCGCCAACCCTGACCGGAAAGCTGGTGCAGCCGTTGACCACCCGGTTCTGCGTGCAATGGCCGGGTCAGCAGGACATCTACCCCGGCAGCGTGCTCACCGGGCCACGCCGGTCCGTCCACCGTCATGGACGCCCGGATGGCCGGTCGGCTGCCGATCGTGGTGGCCCGAGATCCCGAGTTCGGTGAGCACGTCGACAATCATCAGATCCGGTTCGCCCGGCACATCCAACATCACGAGATCGCAGTGGTGGTGGAGGCTGAGGATGAGTTGTTCACCGCCATCGACCGGGCGCTGGTCCGTCCCGGAGATTTCACTGTGAACGTCGGCACTAGGGCGGCCGAGGGGGTTCATCGGTTCGGTAGCGTGGTGGATGAGTTGCTCGGCACCTCGGCCCCGATCGTTCCGAACTCCCGGCGTCGGCTCTCCAACCCAGTCTCGGAGCAGCGCCTGTTTGGTTCATCAGCAATCCCTACCGCATATACGGAGACCGATCGTGGACTACCCTCCCCATCTCGAAGACCGCACCGTCTCGGTGGTCATCGCAACCCGTGATCGCCCCCAACTGCTCCGCCGCGCCATTGATTCGGTGATCGCCCAGCGTCACGATCACCACGTCGAGATCGTGGTGGTGTTCGACCGGTCCGAACCCTACCATTTCCTGGAGCGTGAACTCGGTCCCGCCGATGGCAACTTTCGAGTGGTCGTCACCGGCAACGGCCGCAAGCCCGGTCTGGCCGGCGCCCGCAACAGCGGCATCGACAAGGCGTCCAACACCTGGATCGCGTTCTGTGACGATGACGACGAGTGGCTACCGGGCAAACTCCAGGCCCAGTTCGACGCCCTGGCCGCCAGCCCCGAGGCCCGGGCCGCCTGCACCGGCATCCTCATTCACTACGAGGGCACCGAGACCGCCCGTATGCCCGACCAGGCCCTGCTGACCTTCGACGGCTTTCTCAAGAACCGCATGACCGAGGTCCACCCTTCCAGCTGGCTGGTCCACAAGGACACCCTGCTGGGCGAGATCGGCCTGGTCGACGAGGACATCCCGGGCAGCTACGCCGAGGACTACGACCTGTTCCTCCGCACCGCCCGGGTATGCCCCATCGCCGTGGCCCCCCAGCCCCTGGTCCGAGTGTGGTGGCATGGCGCCTCCTTCTTCTTCGAACGGTGGAAGATGATCGACAGGGCGCTGGAGTACCTGATCGACAAGTATCCCGAGTTCGAGCGTGAACCCGAAGGTCTGGCCCGAATCCGCGGCCAGCAGGCCCTGGCCCAGGCGGCCATGGGCCGCCGGATGCGAGCAGTGCGGACCATGGCCCGAGTGGCCAGGCTCAACCCCCTGGAGAAGCGTCTTCCTCTGGCGGCGGCAGTGGCCGTGGGCCTTCCGGCCGAATCCGCCCTCAAGGCGGCCCACAAGTTCGGCAAGGGCATCTGACGAAGCCGGCCGAATCCGGTAATGGGGGGCGCACCCGTTCATCCAACGGCTACGGTAGACTGCCCCGGTCGACACCACCGACAGGCGTCATCGACTGACAGTCAGCCCTCGTAGCTCAGGGGATAGAGCATCGGCCTCCGGAGCCGTGTGCGTGGGTTCGAATCCCGCCGAGGGCACCAGGCGAAAATCGGCCCTGACCAGCGCATCCGTGCAGGTCAGGGCCAGTGTGGCTTTCCCCTCGCTCCCGGTCACTACCCCCTGATTCTCGTCATCATTGGGAGAACCCTGGGAGGAGTGTGGGAGGAAGTGAATCAACGGGACTCGTGTGAAGGCCGCCAACCGAGCGCCCGGCCGTCGTCCTCGACGACAACACCGACCAGCCGAGCGACGGTCAGTTTCTCCTCGACGGCTCGCTCTCGGAAGCGCAGCCAGGTCTCGTCGTCCACGAACAAACGGGCGAATCGACGCTCGGGTCGAGGCCGTGGTGCGGAGTCCGGTGCAGCCGGCCTGCTCTCGACCGACTCCTGCACCAACGACTCCAGCGAGCGATCGAACGACTGCACCACCAGCCTCCCGACCACGGCACGGAGCGCCTTGCGACTGCGCACGGCGTGGGCCTTGACCACCATCCACGCTCCCGGGGCGACCTCCACCTTGGTGGGTCGGTTCGGCGAGCGCTACTTCCAACCAGCCGGATCTGGGACCGCGAGGACGACCTGATCGAGGTCAGCCCCTGTTGATCAACACTGACGACGCCGTCTTCCCCTAATCAGTAGTCACCCCGATCGCGAGCACGGACCTCCACGGCCCCAGTGTCGCCACAGTCGCGCTCGTGAGCAAGACCAGTCGGCGATCACCAGACGTAGAGCCGGACTATCACGGGCTCGAGATCAGCGACGAGTTCATCTATGGCTATGGACTCGACTGGGACGAGCGTTACCGAGACCTCCCGTTTATCGCGCTCGCCAACCCATGACCGGCCTACTCACCGATGGAGCGGAGATAGTGATCCGCTTCGTCGATCCGATCCTCAGGGAACACCGGGAGTCCATGGTCATGGAGAAGCTGGGCCGTGACGCCCATACCCTCCACGGTGCCACCGGTGAAGGTTCCGTCGTAGGTGTAGGTCGTGCCACACGACGGACTCCCATCGGTCAACACAGCCAAGACACAGCCCTCGGCACCGGCCCTTTGCGCAGCCAATCTGGCTCCGTCCACGAACATGTCGGTCACGTCGGTGCCGTTGTCCTCTTTGACTCGGCCTCGGCCGTGCAACACCACAGCCGCTGTCGAACCAACGATCTCCGCGGGCGCACGCGGCACCGGGAAGCCCGCCGCCAACTCCGGACAGAATGGCACAAGCCGCCCCTCTGACTCCCAGCGGTCCCAGATCTCGGACTCCACCGACACGTTCGTACTGTTGAACCGGATCGGGCGGCCATTGAGACACCCGCTGACCAGAATCTTGTGCATGCCCATACCCCCCGTCTACGGGGCCACTATCAGCACTCCAACTTCAACCTACGACGGACACCCAACAATGGCCATCCCCGATGCGTTGTTCGGGCACGCTCAATAGCAGCGAGCGATAACCTGCCCTTCTTGCCGAATCCTGCCGAGGGCGCCGTTCGCGTCCCTTCGGGACGAACACTAACCGAGTTTCGGCCGGGTGGCCGAAACGTCGGCCGCACATGTTGGCGGGGGCGGGCATCGGGACGCTCGCTAACCGAGTTCGGCCGGGTGGCCGAAACGTCGGCCGCTCTGGTGGGTGGTGTCGGTTCGGGGCGGCTCGCCAACCGAATCCTCGGTGGCGGGTTCAGCAGGTTTCGGTGGCCGATGCCGCCATGGCTTGGTTGTCACCAATGGACACATTCCGGATGGCTGCACAGCCAATGGTTCCCAGGAAACCTCGGTTCACGGTGACCTCGTTGCCGACGACGAGCGTGCGGGTCGGGTCCCAGGAGCCGATGTCGCCTCCCTCCAGTTCGGCGTGGCCGGTGTGGCGCCCGTTGACGTAGGCGTCAATTCTGCCGTTGTCGTAGGTCACGGCCAGCCGGACCTCGCCCTCGGGCAGGGACGACAGTGCCATCCAGTTCCAGGTATCGCACGCCGAGCGGATTCGCAGGCTGAGCCAACGGTAGTGGATGCCGATTTGGAGATTCATGTCGGCGGGCTGTGTGCCCTCCGAAATGGTCAGGAGTCGGGCCGGCCCCTCCTGATCCAGTGTCTCCGGGGTGAAGACCATGGTGACGGTGAACGCCTCGGTCTCTTCGACGGCACCGATCAGATCGGTCACCGGCTCCCGGGACCGAACGGCCGCTGTCCCGCCGTCGAACTCCATGCCGTCGGCCGTCGGTTCCGCCGTTCGGGCATCGGACCCGGCGATGACGTCGAACAGTACCGGAGCGGCGTTTCCTCCGAGTCCCTCCACGGTCGTGCCGTCGATCCTGGTCAGATCGAGGGCCAGCAGTGGGGGACCAACATCGTCGGCAAGGTCGGGTGCCGGGTCGGCGGCGGCCGTAGGGTCATCGACACGCTCCAGCCGTTCGATACAGCCGGAGGCGTCGAGCGCCATCCCATCGCGGAACCGCGGTTGGCCGGCCACGGTGATCACGATCACCGCCGCCGTCATCACCCCGAGCACCGGGATGGCCGGGCCTCGGCGCAAGGACTTGATCCACCGCGGCTCGAATGGGCCTGCCACCACCATGGTGGATACGGTGACCCCGAGCAGGTCGGCGGCCACATCGGCCCACGAGGGCGTCCGGGTCGCCGTACGCGACTGGAGGAACTCGGTGGTCAACAGGAACAGGGCGCTGGCGGCGACGACCGCACCAACCGCTGCCCACGGTGGCCGCCGACCGTGGTTGACCACTCGCAGCAGTACCAGCGCGGTGGCCGTCACCGCCAGGCCCATGATCACATGGCCGAGCCGGCTGTCGAGGCCGTCGTGAAGCGAGCCGGGAACCGAGTCGGACAGCGTCAGATAGGCGGAGGTGGGAAACCACAACAGGACGCTGGCCCAGGCCAGCACGATCTGCCACGTGGACACCGATTTCCATGCCGATTGCCGCCCTGAGCCAGCCACTGCACTGCAGTGTGGCATCGTTTCCCGGTTCACCGGCATCATGGCCGGATTTGCTCAAGTCCGACACCGATCCTGTCGAGAACATCGGTTGATGATTGAGTTCGATTCGACACCGGCGCCGACGATATCACCGGCCGAAACTTCGGCCGGCGGCGTTCGATTGGAACGCATCGGCCGTCGCTGGCTGATCTGGTCGTTCATCCTGTGTCCCTGCCATTTGCCCTGGACCCTGGCCCTGCTGACGGCGGCCCTGGGAGGATCGGCACTGGGCGCCGTGGTGAACAGTCACCGGAACTGGGTCGGCGGTGGTGTGGCCCTCCTGTACTTCATCGGCGTCGCCATCGGATTCCGCTACCTGCGACAGGCCAAAGCCACGGGGGCGTGCCGGGTCGGCTCTCGCTGAGCCAGTGTCGCGTCAGGCTGATCATGTCACTAATTCGTCGGCGTCTGACGCCCCTCGCGGCGTCCTCGTTCCTCCGCTACAGCCAGGTAGCGAGCGGAACTGCGTCCTCGCGACGGACGCCATCCGCTCGTCGAATTGGGCAACGGACCAACCTGACAGAACACTAGGAATCGGGGCCTTTCCCTTTCAATTCGGCCCGGTTGCTACAGTCGGTCGCCATGGGTTCGCTGACCGCAGCGCTGGGCAGAACGTACGCCGGGAGCCGATTGCGGCGACGGCTTGTCACCCGACCACCTATGGTCAAGGCCAAGCCCGACTTTCTCATCATCGGGGCGCAGAAGGCGGGCACCAGTTCCCTTTATGCGTGGTTGACCCGGCATCCCGATGTGCTGGCCGCTCGGGCGAAGGAGCTGCACTACTTCGACCGACGGATCGAGTCCGAACCGATAGAGGGATACTGGGCCGACTTCCCTCTTGAGGCCACGATGCGGCTACTCCGCCGAGTGAGGGGCCGGGAAACCGTTACTGGCGAGGCCACGCCGGTGTACCTGTTTCATCCCACCATTCCGGTCCTTGTGCACCACCATCTCCCTTCGATCCGGGTCGTCGTGCTGCTTCGGGATCCGGCCGAGCGTGCCGTCTCCCACTACTGGATGGAGTACAACCGTGGAAATGAGACACTGTCGCTGGAGGAGGCGCTGGCCGCTGAGCACGAGCGGACCCGGCCTGACCTCGAGCGGATCGAACGGGGTGAGCGACCCGGTCGGTCCTTCTGGACCGCGACCTATGTGGCCCGGGGCCATTACGCCCACCAACTCGAGCGGTGGCTCACCCACTTCCCCCGTTCGCAGATGCTGATCCTGAGGTTTGAGGATCTGGTCGGCGATCCCGGATGGGTCTATCGACGGACCCTCCAGTTTCTCGGCGTCGATCCCGACGCGGCTCCAGTTCCACCGTTCGATGCCGAGAGAGTGGGAGCAAAGGGCAAAACAGATCCGGAAACCCTGGACTGGCTGCGAGCGCAGTTCGTGGACTCCAATAGACGCCTGGCCGAGCTAACGGGAATCGACTACAACAACCCGGGTTGATTCACCGCCATCTCGTCGATGCTCTCGATGTCGTCGATAGCAGCCGGCTCATCGGTCGAGTTCAAGTGCGGTCGACACGATCTGGTTCTGGTCCACCAGCACCAGGTCGGCCGCCGCCCCCAAGGGCACGAACGAGTCCCGGGCCGCAACCCGGCCCAGCGTCCCTCGATAACCCCGCTCGATCAAGGCCGTCACCACCCCCTCGCCGACCCCGCCGGAGTGGCGGGTCTCGTCCACCACCAGGACCCGACCGGTGGCCTCTGACTCCCGCATCATGTCATCGACCGGCAGCGGGGCCAGCCACCGGAGGTCGACCACCCGCCAGTGCCGGTGGTGGTGAGCCTGAAGCTGGTGGGCGGCCCGGAGGCTCAGGTACAGGCCGTTGCCCCACGTCAGAATGGTCCCGTCGGTGCCGTCGCCGTGGGTCCGGGCCGTACCGACCGGTGCCGGAGTCGAAACCGGGGCCGAGGTCCAGGCCTCATCGCCATCGAAGTACAGGTGGGTGGTGTGGTACAGGGCGATGGGTTCCAGAAAGACACTGACCGTGCCGTGGTCCAGGCCGGCGGCCACACAGTGGGCCAGCATGGGTCCGGCATCGGCGGGGTGGGCCGGGGAGGCAATGACAATGCCGGGGATGTCCCGCAGAGCGGCCACCGAGTTGTCGTTGTGGAAATGGCCGCCGAACCCTCTCTGGTAGGCGTAGGAGGCGATGCGGACCACCATCGGATTGCGATACTGCCCGTTGGAGAAGAAACCGAGGCTGGAGGCCTCGCCCCGAAGCTGGTCGGCGGCGTTGTGGAGATAGGCCAGGTACTGGATCTCGGGGATGGGAAGGTAGCCGTTGAGTGACGATCCGAGGGCCAGACCAAGGATCGACTGTTCATCGAGGATGGTGTCGAAAACCCGGTCGGTGCCGTGGCGAGCCTGCAGTCCGCGGGTCACACCGTACACGCCGCCCTTGCGGCCCACGTCCTCACCGAAGATCAGCGTGTTGGCGTGAAGTCGCAGCACGGAGTCCAGGGTGTGATTGATGGTCTGGGCCAGGGTGAGAGGCTTGTCCCGTTTGCCGCCCGCTTCCTGCACCGCCTCGGCGTCGATGATGCGCACTGCGGTGGGGGAGGGCCCGGCCGCCCTGCGTAGCGGATCCCTCAGTGGGGCGACGATCTCGTCGGCCGAGGTCAGCTCGGCTTCGTCCAGATCGTCCCACAGGTCGAGGGCCCGGTCCCGCACCGCCCGGAGCTGATCGAGATACCAGTCGACCAGATCCCGACCGGTGCAGACCCCGGAGGCCACAATCTCGGCCGCCGTCCCCACGATGGGGTCCCGGGCCAGATCGTCGCGGAGTTCCTCAGGGCGGCGGTAGGCCGATTCGACGTCGGTGCCGGCGTGGCCCAGGAAGCGAACGGTGCGGAGGTGGAGTAGGCCGGGTACACCTCGGGCTCGCACCACTTCCGCCAGGTCGGTGGTCGCCTCCAGTACGTCGGCCGGGTTTGCTCCGTCGGCGTCTGCCCGTTGCAGGCCCGGTCGGCCGGTGGTGGCCGCCGCCACCCAGCCGTCGGGGCTGGGCACGCTGATACCGAGTCCGTTGTCCTCGCACACGAACAGCACCGGCACCCTGTCGCCCCGGTAGGCGGCGTTGAGGGCCCAGTTGAGGGCCCCCTGGGCCGTGGAGTGGTTCAGCGAGGCGTCGCCGAAGCTGCACACCACCAGCGAATCCTCGGGCCACCGGCCGCCTTCAAGCCCTTCTGTGCGTCCCAGGCCTCGCTTCCGAGGGCCTGAACGCACAGAACGACGGGTGTCGTGAGCCCAGCCGATGCTGAGGGCCAAGCCGACGGCCCGGGGCGGATGGGACGAGATGGTCGAGGTCTGGGGAATGATCGACAGGTTCCTATTGCCGAACACCTTGTGCCGACCGCCCGACATCTGGTCGGTGGTCAGGGCCAGCATGCCCCGCAGCACATCACCGGTGGGGTCCTGATCCGGCACCTGTCCGGCCCGGGCGAAGTAGAACCCACCGGACCGGTAGTGGAGCAGGGCGGGATCGTTGGGTCGCAGGGCCATGGCCACGGCGGCATTGGACTCGTGGCCGGCCGAGGCGATGGTGTAGTAGCCGGCTCGATGTTCGGCTCTGAGCCAGCGGGCGGTGTGGTCGACGAGACGGGAGCCGACCTGGGCCTCGAACAGCTCGGTGGCTGTGGCCGGCGAGAGCCGGGCCCGGCGTGTGCCCGGCTCGAGTGCGGCCAGCTCACCGAGCAACGCCCGCTCGATCCGATCGAGGCCGGCGGGAAGTCGATCGATGGACACATCACCGTCGGATTCGCCGGCGCCGGCCCCATCCGTTGCGCCGGGTGCAGTCTCGGTCATGAAGCCCCTTTGATCACGGCTGTTCCAAGAATACGTCGGCTTCGAGCCAGGCCGCCTCGATCCGATCCAGGCGAGGACCGGCCGAGGGTCGGAGGCGTTCGGCCACGTCGGCCACCAGCGCTTCGACCGCCGCCACCACGGTGACCACGCTGTCGAATGGGCCCACGGGCCGGACATCGAGCCCGAGCCACCGCTCGGCCACGGCGGCCAGGGGGGAGAGGGGTCCGTCGGTCAAGGCCAGTACCGGGCAGCCGTTGGCCGCCAAATTCGTGGTTGCCGCCACCACCGAACGCTCGTAGCGGGGGAAGTCGATGGCCACGGCAACATCGCCGGGGCCGAGATCGATCACGGAGGCCTGACCGGCGGCCGAGATCGACAATCGACTCACACCGGGACGGAGCAGGCCGAGGTTGGTGGCCAGGATCAAGCCGGGGGCGGCCGAGGTTTCGGCGCACACCACCAACACCTGCCGGGCTGCAGCCACTGACCGGGCCATGATCGACAGGGTGTCCCGCTCCGCTTCGGTGAGGAACACCGGTTGCCCGGACGGGATGCCGTCACGGTCGGTGCGGATGCGATCGATCGGGCGATGGGCCGGGATCAGCCGCTGGGCCAGCGACGCTCGGATCCGGCTCTGCAGATCGGTGTAGCCGTCGAAGCCCAGCTTGGTGGCGAAGCGCACCACCGAGGGGCCACTGGTGCCGGCTCGGCGCGCCACGTCGGCCAGTGTCCCGAACGCCGGTGTGGTCGGATCATCGATGATGAGCTGGGCGATTCGGCGATCGGTCGGCGTCAACTCATCGGCTACGGCGGCGATGCGGTCTTCCACCGATGAGGGTGCCCGACTCGTCATGGAGCAAATGGTACACGCAGATCGGTCTGGTGTACTATTCAGTACATGAGTGCTTCACTATCCTCCGCGTCCGCCGAGGCCGAGGTCGACTCGGCCGTCACCGCCGCTCGTCATCTCCATGTGCTGTCCGACTGTGGGCTCGGTCCCGACATCACCGCCGCCGGTGCCGGCGCCGACGACGGTTCCGGTCTGGTGGTGACCACGCCCGTCGACGGTTCTCCCATCGCTCACCTGGCGGCCCACAACGCCGACGATGCTGCTCGCATCATCACCACGGCGGCCGACGCATTCCGGCAGTGGCGCTCTGTTCCCGCCCCCAAACGGGGCGAGCTGGTGCGGCTCATCGGCGACGAACTTCGAGCGTCGAAGGAGCCGCTGGGCCGGCTGGTGTCGCTGGAGTGCGGCAAGATCCTCCAGGAGGGACTGGGCGAGGTCCAGGAGATGATCGATATCTGCGACTTCGCCGTGGGTCTGTCCCGTCAGCTCTACGGTCTCACCATCGCCTCGGAACGCCCCGGTCATCACATGCGGGAGACCTGGCACCCCATGGGGGTATGCGGCATCATCACCGCCTTCAACTTCCCGGTCGCCCCCTGGTCGTGGAACGCCGCCCTGGCCCTTGTCTGTGGCGATCCCGTCATCTGGAAGCCGTCGGAGAAGACGCCGCTGACCGCACTTGCGACCCAACGAATCGTCGATCGGGCCGTCGATCGCTTCCGGGCCGGCGGTGGCAACGCTCCGGACGGCTTGTCCCAGGTTCTCGTCGGTGGACCCGAGCTGGGCCAGGCCCTCACCGCCAGCCGGAACGTGGCCATCGTGTCGGCCACCGGTTCGACCGACATGGGCCACAAGGTGGCGACGGCCATGGCCCGGCGTTTCGGTCGCTGCATCCTCGAGCTGGGTGGCAACAACGCCATGATCGTGGCCCCGTCGGCCGATCTCGACATGGCGCTTCGGGCCGTCGTGTTCTCGGCGGTGGGAACCGCCGGCCAGCGGTGCACGTCGCTGCGTCGTCTCATCGTCCATGAGTCGATCCGAGCCGACCTGGTGGACCGGCTCAAGAGGGTGTACGAGGGCCTACCGGTGGGCGACCCACTGGCCGGCGGTGTGTTGGTCGGTCCGCTCGTCGACCGTCGAGCCTTCGATGCCATGCAGGCCGCCCTGGCCGAGGCGGCCGACGGCGGCGCCACCGTTTTCGGGGGCGGGCGAGTCCTGGCCGATAAGGCTCCCGACGGCTACTACGTGGCCCCCGCCATCGTGGAACTGGAGGCCATGACCGACCTGGTTCGCCGTGAGACCTTCGCCCCCATCCTCTATGTCCTTCCCTACCGGGAGCTGGACGAGGCCATCGCAATCCACAACGACGTGCCCCAGGGGCTGTCGTCGTGCATCTTCTCCACCGATGTGCGGGAGACCGAGACCTTCCTGTCCACCGTCGGTTCCGACTGCGGCATCGCCAATGTCAACATCGGCCCGTCGGGGGCCGAGATCGGCGGCGCCTTCGGCGGCGAGAAGGACACCGGCGGCGGTCGGGAGTCGGGCTCGGATGCCTGGCGAGGCTATATGCGACGGCAGACGGTGACCGTCAACTATTCCCGGGAACTGCCGTTGGCTCAGGGAATCCGTTTCGAGGTCTGAAACCAGATAGGGCTGCACCTCGTTCGAAGTGAAATCTGCCGGAGGTGGCGAACGTGGAAACAATGGA
>JAHEJM010000042.1:15584-32522 GCA_024638815.1 Acidimicrobiales bacterium
CTGGGTATCCACTACTTCGACCTGACCGAGGACGTGCCCACCACCCAGCACATTCGAACCCTGGCCGAGACCTCGAGCGGGGTGATGGCCCCCCAGTGCGGTCTGGCCCCTGGATTCGTCGGCATCGTGGCCGCGGCCCAGGCCGAATCGTTCGAACGGTGCCGCTCGATCCGGATGAGGGTCGGGGCCCTGCCCGAACACCCCACCGGGCTGCTGGCCTATGCCTTCAACTGGTCGCCGGAGGGAGTGGTCAACGAGTACCTCAACGACTGTGAGGTCATCGAGGAAGGGGTGCACAAGTGGGTGTCACCCATGGAGTGGAAGGAGAACATCTACGTCGGCGGTACTCGGCTGGAGGCCTTCACCACCTCCGGCGGTCTGGGCACCATGTGCGAGACCTATTTGGGGCGGGTCGAGAATCTTGACTACAAGACCATGCGCTACCCGGGCCACGTGGATCTCATGAACTTCTTCTTCCACGAACTCCTGATGCGGGAGCGACGGGAGCTGGCGGGCGAGATCCTGACCCACGCCAAACCCCCCGTGGATGAGGACGCGGTGTACATCCATGTGTCGTCCGAGGGCTGGATTGACGGCCGGCTCAAGCGGCTCGAATACGTGCGCAAGTTCCGGCCCATCGACGTGGCCGGGCGACGGTCGACCGCCATCGCCTGGACCACGGCCGCCTCGGTCTCGGCCGTGGTCGAGATGGTCCGGGCCGGCACCCTGCCCAACCGGGGCTTCATCAAGCAGGAGCACATTCCGATATGGGACTTCCTGGCCACCCCCACCGGTCGCCTGTTCGACAAACCCCCGCTCTGATCTCTTGGTTTCTCAACACCTCGATTCCCCCTCGACGCCTGCGCCCTCGTGCCGCGAAATCGGGCAACATCGGTCACTTGTGACCGATACTGCCCGAAAACGCAAGGGGGATGGGGTGAGCGGTTGGCGTGAGCGGGCGGGTAGGGATCAGGTGGTTCGCCAGATGATCTGGTTGACCCGGTTCTCCAGGGCCTCCTGTTGGCCCGACACCGGCTTGGGATCGAGGTCGGCCTTGGTGGCCGCGTCGGCGATGGCGGCCAGCGTGGTGTTGGGGTCCACGATCTGTTCACCCAGATCCCCCTTCCAGCCGGCATAGCGTTGCTCCCGGGCCGTCTCCAGCGTGCCGTCGTACAACATGGCCTCGGCCACCAGAAGCGACTGGGCCAGGGTGTCGATGCCGCCGATGTGGCCGTGGAAGAGATCGGTGCGATCCAAGCTCTGGCGCCGAAGCTTGGTGTCGAAGTTGAAGCCACCGGTCGTGAACCCGCCCGAACGCAGGATCTCATACATGGCCAGCGACAGTTCGTCGACCGAGTTGGGGAACTGGTCGGTGTCCCAGCCGTTCTGGTAGTCGCCCCGGTTGGCGTCCACGCTGCCGAAGATGCCGTTCTCCACCGAATAGGCCACCTCGTGGTGGAAGGAGTGACCGGCCAGGGTGGCGTGGTTGACCTCGATGTTGACGAAGTAGTCGCCCAGCAGGTCGTAGCGTTCCAGGAACCCGTGCACGGCGGCGCAGTCGTAGTCGTACTGGTGCTTGGTCGGCTCCTGGGGCTTGGGCTCGATGAGCAGCGTGCCGTTGAAGCCGATGTTGCGCTTGTGGTCGGCCACCAGTTCCAGGAATCGGGCCAGCTGGTCGGCCTCCTGCTTGAGCTTGGTGTTGAGCATTGTCTCATAGCCCTCCCGCCCTCCCCACAACACATAGTTGGCCCCACCCAGTCGGTGGGTGGCCTCGAGGGCGTGGCGAACCTGGGCCGCGGCGCGGGCGAACACCTCGGGGTCCGGGTTCGTTGCCGCCCCGGCGGCATAGCGAGGATGGGTGAAGAGGTTGGCCGTGCCCCACAGCACTCTCACGCCGGTTTCGGACATCTTGTCCGCCGCCCGGTCCACCATCTCGTCCAGATTGGACTTGGACTCCCGTAGGGTGCGCCCCTCGGGGGCCATGTCGACATCGTGGAAACAGAAGAACGGGGTGCCGAGTTTGGTGAAAAACTCGAAGGCGGCGTCCTGTTTGAACTTCGCCGCCTCCATGGGGTCCATGTCCGGGTTCAGCCACGGGCGGTCGAAGGTGCCGACACCGAAGATGTCCGAACCGGGCCAGTTGAAACTGTGCCAGTAGCACACGGCAATGCGCAGATGATCCTCCATGCGCTTACCGGCGATGGTGCGGGCCGGGTTGTAGACCTGGTAGGCCAGCCCGCCCGGCACGGGCTCGCTCCCGGCGAACGCCACCGGGCCCGGCACGTCGGTGAAGAATTCCATGGCCACTCCTGAACCTCGACGGGCTGACGGCGTTGCTCCGCCAGGCCCCGTCTCGACTCTATCGCTGCGTCCCGGATGCAGCCGTGGTCAGATCCCGGAAACTGGTGGTGAGACACTGGGCGTAGAAGTCGGGGTCGGGAAGCAGCGTGCGATCCGCGGTGAACGACACACTGACCTGACCGTTGTAGCTCAGGACAGGATGGAACAGGCCCAGTCCATCGGTGATGGGCCCGAGCCCGAACAGAGCCAGGACCGGGGATCGCCCCAGGGTGAGCGGCGCCTGGGGGCCGGGGACGTTGGTGACTACCGTGTGCATGGCCACCCCGGTGCGGTGGACCAGCCCGGACCGGACCACGGCCCGGGCCGCCAGGTTGGTCATGCGCAGTGGCCCATAGGTCACGAAGTCGGTGAGAGCTCTGGCCCCGATGGCTCCGTCGAGGGCCTTGCCCTCCTTGGTTGCGGCGGCCACGGTGGCCACCCGTGCCAGGGGATCGGCCACATTGCTGCCGGTGGTCACCAGCATGGATGACACCAGATTGCCCTCGTCCTTCTGCTGATCGGACCGGCGTTTGGAGATCGGGGCCATGGCGATGAGCGGCGTCTCGGGAAGCTCACCGTGGTGATCCAGATAGTGGCGCAGGGCACCGCCCACCAGTGACAGCACCACATCGTTGACGGTGGCCCCGTCAACGGCGCGACGGACGGCCTTGAGATCGTCGAGTGCGAATCGCTGCCCGCCGACCACCCGGTGGGGGGTCACCGCCTCGTTGAACCGGGTCGGTGTCAGCAACGGGGTCGGCAGGGTCAGGTCGTGGCGTTGCAGCGACCGCACCACCTCGCCGATCGCCGGCAGTGAGCCGGCCACCGCCTTGAACCCCTCCAGTGGCTGGCGGACCGAGTGCAATCCGGCCCGGGCCAGCAGCTCGAGTTCACTGGGGGCCCGCTCCGGGCGCCAGGTGTCGGCCGGGACGTCCCGATCGAAGCCCTCGAGATCGTGAAGAGCGGCGAAGATCTCGGCCCCGCTCACACCGTCGATGGCGGCGTGATGGATCTTGGTCACGATGGCGTAGGAACCTCGGGGAAAGCCCTCGACATGGTCGAGCCCCTCCACCACCGTCATCTCCCACAGAGGCCGGGTCATGTCCAGGGGTCGGGCCAACAGCCGTGCGGTCTGAATGCACAACTGCCGCCAGTCGCCCGGCTTGGGCAGGGCCAGATGGCGGACGTGGTATTCCAGATCGAAACCCTCGTCCTCCAGCCAGTACGGACGGTCGAGGTCGAATGGCACCGCCACCAGACGCTGGCGGAAACACTTGGCCAGCGGCAGGCGGGCCCGTATGTGTTCCAGGATCTCCTTGAACCGAACCGCACCCTGACTGGTGTCACCCTGGCCGTAGATGACCAGGCTGCCGACCACCATCGGGGATTCCCGGTTCTCCCACCGGAGGAAGGCAGTGTCCATGCCGCTCAACTGCTTCACCGCTGATCCCCCGGGGTGTTGGTGTCCTGCCAGTGGGTTCATGGTCGTAACCCGGGTTCGATGGTACTCTCCCGGGCATGATTCTCGCTGCGGTCGGTGACACGTCGTACAACATCCTGCTACTCCTGCACATCCTGTCGGTGGTGGGAGCCATGGCTCCGGCCCTCGCCCATCCGGTGATGAACAGCCAGGTGAAATCCCTCGAGCCGGGGCCGAGGAACGCCGTGTACGGCTTCATGGCCCGCAACAGCCAGCGGGTGTATGGAACGGCGTTGATCCTGGCCGGTGTCTTCGGGTTCGGACTTGTCGGCATGTCCGGTGATTCCTACTCGCTCACCGACGGCTGGGTGCTGGCCTCCATCGTGTTGTGGATCGTCTGGGTCGGGCTGATTCACGCCGTGCTGGTGCCGGCCGAACGGGCTCTGGCCGGCGGCGACGGCTCGGCCGAGTCGAAGATGTTCATGGCCGAAACCATCACCAGCGTTGTGGCCGTGGTGTTGATCATCCTCATGATCTTCAAGCCGGGAGGCTGATCCGGGGTCGACCCGGCCACCGGTGGTCAGTCGTCGACGGCCGGTGATCGCCGAAGCTTCTTGACCTGCTTGCGCCGGCGCTTCTGTTCGAGTCGGCGTCGCTGAGCGCCCTTGGTCGGCCTGGTCGGCCGCCGTTTCTTCGGCGGCGGGGCCAGGGCGGCCCGCAGTTGGGCCCCGAGACGGTCGATGGCCTCGGTCCGGTTCCGATACTGCGATCGGTGATCGTCGGCCGATGCCCGGGCCGTGGTGCCCAAACGCCTGATCAGACGCTCCCGCTGACGGTCGCCGACCACGGCCGACCCGGCGATATTCCACACCACCTCGACCCGGGTGGCCGCCTTGTTGGCGTGCTGACCGCCGGGACCGCCGGAGCTGGTGAACCGCCACTCGAGTTCGCTGTCAGGTACCACCAGCGAGTGGTTGACGAACACCGGCATGGCTCCAGGGTGCCAGGTCGTGGACCCTACTGTCGACCGGGGCCGATGGGAGTCAAAGGACCGACAGCTACTAGTGTCTTTTCAGTGATTCCGATGAGCGGAGAAGGGATCGCCGCGTGACCGGCCAGCGGGCAGGCGGGTTCATGACCCTGGTTGTGCTGGTGACGGTCGCTTCGGCCGCCTGCAGCGGCGGCATCGAGGGCCTGGCCGGATCGGAACCGGCCACACCGGTCGACGGCGCCGATCCCGGACCGGACTCCGAGGAGGAGCGCACCGGTGATCCGGCGGCCCCGTCGCTGAACGACCCGACCTCCCAGGTTCCGTCTCGATCCGGTTCATCGACCCCGACCTCGGCCGGCACCAGCACCACGCCGGCGCCGGTCGACCGCGAACTCCCGGAATTCGATCGGTTGTTTCCCGATTCGTCGCCACTGCCGGTCGCACTGGTCGTCGACGACACGGTCTACGACCTGACCACCGATCCGGTTACCGAGGTGTGGACGTCGCCCGATGTCATGGTGTCGGAGACGTCGGTACCGACCATTGTGAACGAGGGCGTGATGGCGCTGGTGGCCGAGTCGGACCTGCCGGCGGCTGCCAACCCCTCGCCGGCCTCTCCGGTCCCGCCAACCGGGACACTGGTTCTGGACCGGGTGGCTCTCGGAGGTGAGGAAGGGGCCGGCGACCCCGCCTCCACCTCCCGGATGGAACTGGCTCGGGAGGTCAGCAGCTTTGTCGTCGGCCCGGCCGGGCGGACCTTCGCCTGGACCGAGCCGGTGGGTGATGGCTCGACCGTGGCCACCAAGCTGGTCTTGGCCGAGTTCCCTTACGGCCGCATCACGTCGAGCGTCGTCTTCGAAGGTGTCGACTCCGGCCCGGTCCGCACCACGGGTCGGGCCGAGGTGGTCGGTATCACCGCCGACAAGGTGTTGATCCGGGCCGGCGACCCGTTGCGGGAAATGGCCCTGGTCATCTGGGTTCCCGAAATCGAGTCCACCTACCGCCTCACCAACTACGACCCGTGGGCCGTGGGACCGACCTGGGCCGACCGCCTGGTCCTGCGTCAGGCCGGTACCGGATGCGGGGTGGTGGTGCAGGTTACAGCCGATGGGCCGGCCAACCCGGCCGACGGCGCCGAGGCCCGACCCGATCTTCCATGCAACGCCAGTTCGGCGGCAACCATTTCCCACAGCGGCACCGTGGTGGCCGGCGCCGGCGCCACAGGTGACAGTGCCATCGACGGCGACCCGATCGTGGTGGTGGGTCCGGCCGTGGTCGAACCACCGGGAGCGTCGGACGAGGACGGCGGCGGCCGGGATGAGGCGGCGGACGCAGAGCCCTACCGCCGGTTCCGGGTGGAGGGGGTTCCCGGCGCATATTGGGAACCCCGGACCACCCGCTGGCTCGACGACCGAAACCTGGTGGTGCTGGCCTCCAGCCACAACGGGCGGCCGCTGACGGCCGAGGACTTCACCGACAATCCCGACGCCATGGTCGACCGCCGAACGGCGGAACGGTGGCGCAGCCACTGGGGCCTGTACACCTGCGACCTCGAGGCCGGGGCCTGCCGGCTGGCCCGTGACATCGGATTCCAACCCACCACCGTCGCCCAGATCGCACTGGTCCCGGTCCGGATCCGGTAGCCGTTGCCCGGCCAACGCTGACAAATACCAGCCGATGGTGAGGGCCGGGCCGTTACCATCGAGGTGCGGCGGCGCGGCGGCCGCCCCCTGACTTCGGCCTGCGGCCGAATGTTCCCGCAACTCGAGGCACTGTTGAACGATTCAAGGATCAAGGAACTCCGAGGATGATCAAGGACCAGCTGACCGAGGCGGTGACCGAGGCATTGTCGGCGCTGGGCGTTGACCCGGTGCCCGACACCATGGTGGTCGAGCGGCCGGCCCGACGCGAGCACGGTGACTGGTCCACCAACGCCGCCCTGGTGTCGTCCAAAGCGGCGGGCAGGAACCCCCGGGAGCTGGCCCGGGAGCTGGTCGACCACCTCGACACACCTCGGCCACCCCATGTGGAGGCCATGGAGATCGCCGGGCCGGGTTTCGTGAACTTCCGGCTGGCCCCGACCTGGCTCCACGACGTGCTGGTCGAGGTTGTCGAGAAAGGGGAGGGCGACTTCACCCGACTGAATCTCGGACGGGGCAAGACCGTCAACATCGAGTTCGTGTCGGCCAACCCTACCGGGCCGATCCACGCCGGCGGTGGCCGCTGGGGGGCCTACGGCGATTCACTGGCCCGGGTCATGGCCCGCTGCGGGTACCGGCCCCACAAGGAGTTCTACATCAATGATCGAGGCCGCCAGACCGTGTTGTTCGGTCAGTCCCTGGAGGCCCGGCGGAACGGGGAGGAGCCGCCCGACGGTGGCTATGCCGGTGCCTATATAGAGGAATGGGCGGCCGAGATGCCCGACGGCGCCGACCCCGTCGCCTGGGGTATCGAGCGCTCCCTGGCCGACGCCCGCCAGGTGCTGGAGTCGATGAACGTCACCTTCGACACCTGGTCGAGCGAGAGGGCCCTGGTCGAATCGGGGGTCGAGGCCGACGTGCTGGATCGGCTCAAACAGTCGGGCCTGGTCTACGAACGGGACGGCGCCACCTGGCTCAGGACCACCGAGTTCGGCGATAACGACGACCGGGTACTGGTCAAGTCCGACGGCGACTACACCTATTTCACCCCCGACATCGCCTATCACCTCGACAAGTACAACCGGGGTGAGTTGCTGATCGACATTCTCGGCTCCGACCACCACGGTTACGCACCGCGGATGCGGGCCGCCCTGCGGGCCCTGGGCAAGCCCGAGGACTCCTACGAGGTCATCATCGGCCAATTCGTCAGGCTGGTGCGCCACGGCCAGGAAGTGAAGATGTCGAAGCGGGCCGGCAACATCGTGGAGATCCGGGATCTGGTGGACGAGGTCGGCCCTGACGTGGCTCGGTTCGCCTATCTGCTGCAATCCATCGACTCACCGCAGACCCTCGACATCGACGTGCTGTCGGCCGAGGCGGCCGAGAACCCGGTCTACTACGTCCAGTACGCCAACGCCCGTATCCATTCCCTGGGCGAGGAGGCGGTCAAACGAGGGGTCGAGCGGTTGCCCCTGGACCAGGTCGATCTCTCCCGGCTTGACCATGAGCGGGAGCTGGAGTTGTTGCGGCAGCTGTCGCTGCTACCCGAGGTGCTGGAACTGGCCTGCAACGACCGGGCTCCCCACAAGATCACCACCTGGGTCCGGGAGCTGGCCGCCACCTTCCACGGCTTCTACCGGGACTGCCCGGTCCTGCGGTCCGATGTCGAGCCCGAGCTGCAGCAGGCCCGACTGTGGCTGGCCGAGGGGGCCCGAATCGGCCTGGCCATCGGCCTCGACCTGTTGGGGGTCAGCGCCCCGGAGAGCATGTGATGCGCAGACGGGTGAGCACGCTGCCGCAGGTGACGGGACCGCAACGAGCGCACGAGGTTTCACCATGAGCGGAGGCCTGGTGGCCCTGCTCGACGACATCGCCACGTTGGCCAAGGTGGCCGCCGCCTCCATCGACGACGTTGGCGCCGCCGCCGGTCGGGCCGGGGCCAAGGCGGCCGGAGTCGTGGTCGACGACACCGCCGTCACCCCCCACTACGTGCACAACTTCGCCGCCGAGCGCGAACTGCCCATGATCAAGCGCATCGCCTTCGGATCGCTGCGCAACAAGCTCCTGTTCATCCTCCCCGCCGCACTCCTCCTGAGCGAGTACCTGCCCTGGCTGCTCACGCCGCTGCTCATGCTCGGCGGCACCTACCTGTGCTACGAGGGGGTGGAGAAGATCTGGGAGAAGCTGGGTGGTCACAGTCATCATCAAGGCGGCGATCACGGCGAGCAGGACGACGCACCGGCCAAGGCCCACGCGGACGACACCCTCCCGGCCCCGGCTGCCATTCACGGGCCGGAACAGGAGGAGAAGATGGTGGGCGGCGCCATCCGCACCGACTTCATCCTCTCGGCCGAGATCATGGTCATCGCCCTCAACGAGGTGGCGGATGAGCCGTTCCTGTCCCGGGCGCTGATCCTGCTGGTGGTGGCCATCGGCATCACCATCCTGGTCTACGGTGTGGTCGGCCTGATCGTCAAGATGGACGACCTCGGCCTACAACTGGTCGAGGAGGGCTCGGACTTGGCCCGGACCGTGGGCCGTGGTCTGGTCTTGGGCATGCCCCGGTTCATGGCCATCCTGTCCGCGGTTGGCGTTGTCGCCATGCTGTGGGTCGGGGGCCATATTCTCCTGGTCGGGGTGGACGAGCTGGGCTGGCACTGGCTCTACGACCAGGTCCACCACCTGGAGGATTCCGTGTCGGAGGCACTCGGGTCCGTGGGCGGTGTCGCCGCCTGGTTGGTCAACACCACGGCCTCGGCCCTCCTCGGGCTGATCGTCGGCGCCGTGGTGGTCGCCGTTCTGCACCGCGTGCCCCGGAAGGCGCCGGCACCGGCCCGCTGAGTGCCGGCTCTCTCTCCTCCGCCCTGTTGCCCTTGCCCCTCTGACGTTCCTTCCACGGAGATCCATGGCCAGTCCCACTCCACCCCTTTCACCCACCTCGAACCCGTTGCCGTGGCACCTGTTGCCCGACAACGCCTCGATCGACGACGACGGCCGACTGTTCATCGGCGGTTGCGACACCATCGAACTGGTCCGGGAGTTCGGCTCTCCACTTTTCGTGTACGACGAGGATCACCTGCGGGCCCGCTGCCGGGAGGCGGTGGACGCCTTCGGGGCCAATGCCGTCTACGCCACCAAAGCGTTCCTGTGCAAGGCCATGGCCCGGCTTGCCTGTGAGGAGGGCATGGGACTTGACGTGGCCACCGGCGGGGAGCTGCATGTCTGCCTGGCCGCCGGCGTACCGGCCGAGCGTCTGGTGTTCCATGGCAACAACAAGTCAGTGGAGGAACTGACGCTGGCCCGCGACGTCGGGGTTGGCCGGATCGTCATCGACTCCAACGACGAGCTGGACCGGCTCGAGGCCCTTCACGCCGCCGACGGGCGAGCGCCTCGAGTCCTGCTCCGCATCACCCCCGGTATCAAGGCCGAGACCCACGAGTATGTCGCCACTGGTCAAGACGATTCCAAGTTTGGCTTCACCGTGGCCACCGGCGCCGCCCTCGAGGCCGTGGACCGGGCCGTCGCATCACCCGCCGTCGAACTGGTCGGCATTCATGCCCACATCGGTTCACAAGTGTTCCGGGCCGACTCGTTCGCATCAGCCGTCGAGACCCTGGGTCGCTTCGCCAACCCGCTCGGTCTGCCCGAGCTTGTCATTGGCGGCGGCCTGGGAGTTCCCTACGTCGAGGGGGAGGAGGCCCCGACCATCAGCCAGTGGGCCACCATCATCCAGAAGGCGGCGGCCGACGCCGGTATCACTGCCGGTCTCGGCATCGAACCGGGGCGGGCCATCGCCGCCGCCGCCGCCGTCACCCTCTACACGGTGGGCACCGTCAAGTACCTGCCCGGCATCCGGACCTATGTGGCCGTCGACGGGGGGATGAGCGACAATCCCCGGCCGGTGCTCTACGGCTCGGGCTACGAGGCGTTCCTACCCCGAGCGGCCACGGCCAAGCGGGACAATCGGGTTCGGATCGTGGGCAAGCATTGCGAGTCCGGTGATCTGCTGGTTCGGGAGGCCGCGGTGCCCGGCGATCTGGCCGTGGGCGACATCCTGGCCACCCCGGTCACCGGGGCCTACGGCCACTCCATGGGCTCGAACTACAACAAGGTGCTGAGACCGGCCGTGGTCTTCTGCCGGGACGGCGACGCCCGCCTCGTCGTGCGACGGGAAACCTACGGCGATCTGTTGACCACCGACGTGGGCTGAGAATCCACCAACCGCCTGCGGGTCGATCGGGTGACCGGGTCGGCAAACGTCACCGGATGGTCATAGACCGGGAGCAAATGGCGACGACGGTGTCATCAGTGACAGTTGTGTACCCGCTCGTTTTCGATTCGGTGTCATTTGATGTCTTCGACGGGCTCTCGGGGCCGTGGCCGGACGGAGTTCGGGGCCCCCATTTCCGGCAGAATCGGCGCCGCTTCCCGGATCGATGGAGCCAATCACCGGCCCCTATCGAACAGTTCCGGGATGCGCTATGGTGTCCAACCATCGAACACCCGAGCGGTTGAGGCAGGCGTGCCGGAACAAAGAGAAGGCCGTCTGAACGCTGCTCAGGAACCAATGCAACCCGGCCACTAGGGTCCGGAAGGGGAGCTTGTTACCAATGGATTTCAAACGACTGGACTTCTTCCGACGGAACGTCGGGCCCGTCCAACTCGACCTCATCGAGTCCTACGCTCAGGGGAAGATTCGCCGCCGCGACTTTCTCAAGCGGGGCGCCATCATCGGTCTTTCGGCTCCAGCGATGGCCACCATCATCGCCGCCTGCGGTGGTGATGACGACGAGACCTCGGCCGAAGGCGACACCGCCACCACGGCCGCAGGTGACGGTGGTGCAGCCACCCAGGGTGGCAATATGATCGTCGCCGTCCAGACGGGCGACTCCGCCAGTGGCCTCGATCCGGTCAACATGATCGACCTCGGCACCTACAACGTGCTGTCCCAGAGTTTCGAGTACCTGGTCGGCGTCGCCCCCGACGGCAACATCGGCGACACCGGTCTGGCCAGCGCCTGGGAACCCAACGAGGACGGTTCGGTCTGGACGTTCACCCTTCGCGAGGGTGTGAAGTGGCAGAACGGCAGCGACTTCACCTCGGCCGATGTGGCCGCCACCATGGACCGCCTGGCGGCCCAGGGCAACGCCGCATTGGGGGGCGTGATCGACGCCGGCTCGACCGACTCCTCCGATCCCGGCACGGCCGTGATCACCCTCCTCGAACCAAACGGCAACTTCCCGTCCCTGGTCTCGACCTACAACGCGCAGAGCCTCATCACGCCGGCCGACTATAGCGACGGAACCACGCTCGACGAGCGTCCCGACGGCACCGGGGCCTGGAAGTTCGTGAGCTTCGACCCCACCACTTTTGTGGTCCGGTTCGAGCGCAACCCCGACTGGTGGGGTGGAACCACACCGCTCGACACCATCGAGCTGCGGGGCTTCGGCGACATCGGCACCGCCGTGACCGCCATGACGTCGCGGGAGATCGACGCCGTGCAGCAGTTCACCGTGATCGGTGGCGAGGGTCTGCTCAACGACGAGAACTTCGTCGTGCTCACCCCGCCGGCCGCCACCCACCGCCAGGTGTGGTTCAACACCCAGCAGGGCCAGTACACCGACAAGCTGATCCGCCGGGCCCTGGCATTCTCCATCGACCGCCAACAGATGGTGGACACCTTGTTCGCCGGTCGAGCCGAAGTGGCCAACGACCACCCGGTCCTGTCCTCCCTTCCGTTCTTCGACCCCGACGCCGTGCCCCAGCGCACCCGCGATATCGAGCAGGCCAGAGCCCTGCTGGCCGAGGCCGGTGTGGAAGGTATCTCGGGCACCATCGAAACCGGGGACATCCAGGATATTCCCGATCTGGCCGGCATCATCCAGCAGAATTCGGCGGAAGCCGGCTTCGATCTGCGGGTGAGCACCCAGTCCAATACCACCTTCTACGGCGCGGCCTGGTGCCCGGGGGCCAACGAGACCGACGAGACCCTCCCCTGCGACGGCTCAGCCGAATTGGGCATCGTGGATTATGGCCACCGGCCTGTGCCCGACGTGTACTTCAGCTCGGCCCTGGCCACCGGCGGTGTGTGGAACTCGTCGAACTGGGCCAACAGCGACTTCGACGCCCTGCTTTCGCAGTACCGGAGGTCCATTGATGTGGAAGGCCAAAAGGCGGCCGTGGGCGAGATCATGAAGCTCATGCACGAGGAGACCCCGGCCGTCTACCCGTATTTCTTCAACTACCTGTCCGGCCACGACGCCAGCGTGTCGGGGATGCAGTCGACGGCGCTTGGTCACACCATCCTCAGCGGCGCATCCAAGAGCAGCTGATCGTGACCGGGTGCCGGTCCGGCCCTCGGTGAACGCCATACCGCAAGAGCCCGTTGGCACAGCAACAACTTGCCCGCCCTTCGAGGTTGTGACAATCTCGAAGGGCCGGTCCATAACGATCCGACTTTCTCGCACGGGGACTGCGGGGGGCATAAGGAAGGAACTACATGGCTCGTTTCATCGCTCGGCGGCTTCTGCTCGCCGTCGTCACGCTCTTACTGATCCTTTTCATCGTGTTCGCCTTGACCAGGGTGTTTCCGTCCGATCCAGCGAAGCAGCTCGCCGGTCCGTTCGCCTCGGAGGAGCGGGTGGCGGCGTTGGAAGAGAACCTGGGTCTCGATGATCCACTCATCACGCAGTTCGGCCGTCTGCTGTGGGGGGCGGTCACCTTCAACTTTGGTGAGTCCTTCTCCCAGCCGGGAGTTCAGGTGCTCGACCTGATCAGACCGGCGCTGTGGAACTCGGCCAAGCTGGTGGCCCTGGCGCTGGTGCTCACGCTTCCCATCTCGATCCTGGGGGGAATCTGGGCCGCCTACAAACGGGACACCGCCATCGACCGGAGCATCGTCTCGTTTGGTCTGGCCAGCGCCTCCATCCCCGACTTCGTCTCCGGTGTGTTCCTCCAGTTTCTGATCGGTGTGCAGTTGGGTTGGCTACCGTCGATCTCCAACCCACCGGCCGACGCCGGATTCTTCACCGAAATACGCTACATTCTTCTACCCGCCCTGGCCATCCTCTTTGTGTACTTCGGCTACATCGCCCGTATCACCAGGGCCGGGGCCATAACCGCCTTCGACTCCGACTACACCCGGACCGCCTTCATGAAGGGTCTGAGTGTGCCTGAGGTCATCCGGCGTCACGTCATGAAGAACGCCCTGCAGCCCACCGTGGCCGTCACCGGTACCCAGATGGGCTACATGTTCGGCGGTCTGGTCGGCCTCGAGCTGGTGTTCAACTATCCCGGCCTGGGTCGTTTGATTTTCCAGGCGGCGACCGCGCCTGACTTCCCGCTGCTGCAGGCCGGTGTGGTGTCGGTCGCCATCATCTTCATGCTGGCCACCCTGTCCGCCGACCTCATCATCGCCTGGATGAATCCCCGGGCCCGGCTCTCGTAGGGGGCACCAATGACAAGCATTGACGACTTCGAGCAACCTCGTTCCGATCCCGAAGAGGACCTGCACGAGCCGATCGACCTCGAGCCACCCGCAGTGCCGCAGTCGGCGGCGCCCGCCCTCGACCGCAAGTCGGTCAAGGCCGAGCAGCGCCGGGAGCTGATGCGAAGCCCGTCATTCCTGATCGGGATGTTCATCGTAATCCTGTGGCTGTTGTGCAGTCTCATTCCCGATGTCATCGCCCGGTACCCGGAACTCGATCCGGTACGGGTCGACGGCACGGTCATCGCCCGCCAGAGCCCGAGCGCCGATGCCTGGTTCGGCACCGACGGTACCGGCCGGGACGTGTACTCCCGAGTGGTGTACGGGGCCGACAATGTGCTGATCAACGCCCCGGCTGCTGCCTTCCTGGCCGTGGCTCTTGGCGCCATTCTCGGTCTGATCATGGGCTACTACCGGGGCTGGGTCGACGAGATCCTCAGCCGCGTCATCGAGGCCGTGTTGTCGTTGCCCGTGATCCTGCTGGCCATCATGGTGTTGGTGGTGTTCGGGGCGTCCCGCATCGCCATCATCTTGACCATCGCCGGCCTCTTCACCCCGGTGGTGACAAGAACGGTGAGGGCGGCGGTTCAGACGGAGGCCCAGCTCGACTATGTGGCCGCGGCCAAACTCCGGGGTGAGTCGGGGCCGTTCATCATGCTGCGGGAGATTCTGCCCAACATCACCAACGTGCTGGTGGTGGAGTTCACGGTTCGAGTCGGCTACGCCATCTTCACCGTGGCCACCCTGGCCTTCCTCGGTCTCGGTGCCGACGATGTCACCGTTGCCGACTGGGGCACCGACATCTCCCAGACCTACGGGCTGATCGTGTCCGGCCAGTGGTGGCCGTCCATCTTCCCCGCTCTGGCCATCGCCCTACTGGTCATCGGTGTGAACCTGATCGCCGACTCGCTGGACAAGGTCTACAAGGGTTAGGACCTCCACCTCCTGTCCCGTCCGATTCCCGTGCAATTCGCTGCTACCGAACACAAGGGTTGATACCGCAATGACCGCAGTCATGGAAAACGAGATCCCCATCGACAGGGGCGATCCGGAAACGGCCGCCCTGTCCGTGGAGAACCTGAGCCTGGTGTACAACGTCCGGGGCAACCCCCGCCTGGTGCTTCGAGGTGTCACCTTCCAGGTCCGCCCCGGTGAGGCCTACGGGCTCGTCGGTGAGTCTGGATGCGGCAAGTCCACGTCGGCCTACGCCGCCCTTCGTTATCTGCCCAGCAATGGTGAAATTACCGGGGGCAGAGTGCTGGCCGGAGGCCGCGATGTGACCCAGATGTCCCAGAGCGAACTTCGAGAGTTCCGGTCCACCGAGGCGTCGATGGTCTACCAGGATCCGGTTCAGGCCATGAACCCGGCCCTCAAGATCGGCAAGCAGGTGGCCGAGTGCTATCGCATCCTGGGCCAGAACAAGGAGCAGGCGGCATTGAGTGCCCTGGAGGCGCTGAAGCGGGTGAAGATCGCCGATCCCGAGTCGGTGCTCGAGCGTTATCCCCATCAGTTGTCCGGTGGCATGCTGCAGCGGGTCGTCATCGCCATGGGTCTGGCCGGCGATCCCAAACTGCTGGTGCTCGACGAGCCCACCACCGGTCTGGATGCCACGGTGGAGGCCGAGGTGCTCGATTTGGTCCGTGAGCTCCGCCAGGAAACCGACGCCGCCGTTTTGCTGATCGCCCACAACCTGGGCGTGATCCGGACCATGTGCGACCGGGTCGGTGTGATGTACGCCGGCCGCATGGTGGAGGAGGCCCCGGCCGACGAGCTGTTCGACCAGCCCCGCCACCCTTACACCATCGGGCTCATGAACGCCATTCCCCGTCTCGGGTTGCGCAAGACCGACCGGGCGCTGTCCACCATTCCCGGCAACATGCCGCCCATCGGCACCGAGCTGCCGACGTGCGTGTACGTCGATCGTTGCCCTTTGGCCTCCGACCTGTGCCGCACCGAGGTGCCCCCGGTCGTGGCCCTCAACGACGGGCGCTGGACCCGTTGCCATCACAGTGATCAGGTCACCGAGATCAGTGCCCCGAGTGAGGCCGTCGAGGCCTACGAGATCGACGACATCGAAAAGGTCCTCCAGCTCAACACCGTGTCCAAGACATTCCGCCAGCGGGGCAAGGAGATTCCGGCTCTGGTATCGGTCGATCTCGGCTTCGCCGAAGGCGAGACCGTCGGCCTGGTCGGTGAGTCGGGTTCCGGCAAGTCGACACTGGCCAAGGCCGTGCTCGGCGTCTATCCGGCCGATGATGGAAGCGAGATGATCCTGGACGGCCAGCCCATGAAGGGCGAGGCCACCGACCGCCGCCGGGATGCCATCCGGGCCCTGCAGATGGTGTTCCAAAACCCCGATTCGGCCCTGAACCGGTCGTGGACGGTTCGCCGTATTCTCAAGCGCACGGTGACCAGCCTCACCGGCCTGTCGGGCGACGAGGCCGACCGGAAGGTCGAGGACATCGCCGAGGCCATGCGCCTCTCGTCGCATCACCTGGATGTCCGCCCTCGCCAGTTGTCGGGTGGTCTCAAGCAGCGGGTGGCCATTGCCCGGGCCTTCGCCGGTGACCCCCGTCTGGTCGTGTGCGACGAGCCGACCTCGGCTCTCGACGTGTCGGTCCAGGCTGCAATTCTGAACCTGTTGGCCAACCTCCAGCGGGACGAGAAGATCAGCTACCTGTTCATCACCCACGACATCGGGGTGGTCCGTTACCTGGCCGACCGCATTGCCGTCATGTACGTGGGGCGGATCATGGAAAAGGGCAGAACCGACGACATCTTCGCCGGGCCGGTGCATCCCTACACCGAGGCATTGCTGTCGGCCGTACCCAGCGTGGACGGGGTGGCCACCAACCGCATCCCGCTCACCGGCGACATCCCCACCCCGGCCGATCCGCCCCCCGGTTGCGTCTTCCACACTCGGTGCCAGTATCACATGCCCGGTTTGTGCGATGTTGAGAAGCCGCCGGCCATCGATGTCGGCCACGGCCACATCATCGCCTGTCACCTGCCGGTCGAGCAGATGCCGACCCCGGTCCAGCTCACGGTCAAGGACAACTAG